>NZ_JBFATO010000001.1:130318-297628 GCF_040678355.1 Streptomyces sp. NPDC052701 | reverse complement strand
TAGCGCCCGGCGAATAGACCTTAGACTTCGACATCAACCAGGTGTCCTTCAGCGGCGACCCCGCACGGTGCGGGGCGCCGCCGTTCACGCCGGGTAGCGCTGCTCCATCGTCGTGCGCAGCAGCTCCAGGGACTCGCGCGGCTTGAGGGCCTCGTCGGCGAGCCGGTCCAGCGCGATCCGGTACTCCTCCGTCTCGTCGCGGTCCTCGAGGAAGTTCGCGCTCCTGATGTGCTCCAGGTAGACCACGTCGGGCAGGTCCAGGCCGCCGAAGCGCAGATACGTGATCGGGATGGCCGGCGCCGAGGCGTTCGTCACGCTCAGCGGCACGATCTGCACCGTCACGTGGGGAAGCCGGGCCATCTCGATCAGGTGCGCGAGCTGCTCGCGCATCACCTCGGGACCGCCCAGGACCCTCAGCAGTATCGACTCGTCGAGCACCGCCCACAGCTGCGGAGCGTCCGCGCGCAGCAGCAACTGGGCCCGGCGGGTGCGCAGTTCCACCCGGCGCCCCACCTCGCCGGCGGGCGCGTTGGGCAGGCCGCGTTCCACCACGGCCCGGGTGTAGGCGGGTGTCTGCAACAGGCCGGGGACGTACTGGATCTCGAAGGTGCGGATGACGGCGGCCGCCTCCTGCAGCCCGACCAGCCGGTCGAACCACTCGGGCATCAGCCGCTTGTCGTAGCGCTGCCACCAGCCCGGCTCCCCGGCGCGCTGCAACAGCTTGAGCAGCACCGAGGACTCGTAGGCGTCGGTGCCGTACAGCTCCAGCAGGGCGCGGACGTCGCTCTCCGACGGCGGGCGGCGGCCCTTTCCGGACTCGATGCGGGACAGCTTCGCCGGGCTGAACCCGACTGCGCGCGCCGCCTGGTCCTGGGCGAGCCCCGCGTCCTCGCGGAAGCCCGCCAGCTGAACTCCGACCAGCATCTTCAGCAGAGTCGGAGCCGGCTCGGGCTTGTCCAGATAGGGTTCCAGGCGGGAGATGCGATGGGATGCGGCGGACATCAAGGCTCCCAGCAAACCGGCACAAGGGCAGTTAACACTATCGCACTTCTCCGGGCGCCGCCGCATCCGCCTCCGAACGTCCGTCTTCGAGTGGGGAGTTGGGCTCCACTCGCTTCGGCGCCGGTCTCACAGCAGATGGTCGAACTCGCCGTCCTTGGCCCCGGCCACGAACGCCGCCACCTCGGCCGCCGTGTAGACCAGCGCGGGCCCGTCGGGGTCACGCGAGTTGCGCAGGGCGACACCGCCGCCGCCGAGGGCGGCCACCTCGACGCAGTTGCCCTCGGCGTTGCTGTGCCGGCTCTTGATCCAGCGGGCGTCCAACGAGCTCGCCCGCACTCCGTTCCGCACTGTGGGCACCACCGCAGTCTCCTTGCTGTTCGCGTTTGCTGCCGTGCGCTCCGCCCGGCCGTCCCGGCCGTCCGGCTGCCCGGCCGCCCGGTCGGGACGGCCACGGCGTCCGACCGCGGGCACGTGGCTCGAAATTCACGCAATTTCTCGTGCAATTGCACACGAGCGCTGTCAGCGTGGATACTAGCCGTGGCGTCAACCCCCGTGCTGGCGCCCCGTCCTGACGTCGCATCGGGGAGATGCCGTGTCATCACCTGCGCCTCATGTGCTCCGCCCGCCGAGTGGGGCCGCGGTGCGCACGAGTGGTCCCGGCGCACCCCTGGGATTCCCGCGCGGCCCGTACACCCCCACGCCGTACGAGGAGCCACCCCCGATGCCGCAGCCGTCGAGCGCCCCGCCCGCCTTCGCCGTGCTGAGCATCGAGTGCAGCCGGGAGGGGTTCGCCCGGGCCCGGTCCTTCACGCGCGACACACTGCGCGTCTGGTCGCTGGGCCACCGCAGTGACGACGCCGCCCTCGTGGTCGCCGAGCTCACCGCCAACGCCGCGACGCACGCGGCACGGCGGATCGCGGGTGCGCCGGACATCCGGCTGGGGCTCCGCCTGGACCCCGCTCACCTGCTGCTCACCGTCTCCGACCCCGACGACGACCCGCCCGTGCGCGCGTGCTCCGCCGACTCCCCCCTGGAGGAGCACGGCCGGGGCCTGTGCATCGTCGACGCCCTGGCCGAGACGTGGGGCTGGTCCCCCACACCGCCCGCGGGCAAGACGGTCTGGGCCAGGCTGTCGACCTGTCCACCCACCTGACACGACTGCCGCGGAAAGGCTTCCCGCCATGCGCAGCGCTTCGACACAGCAGCCGAGCAGCGAGCGCCCCGAGCGCGACGACCCGCCCACCGGGGTGGCCCGGACCACACCGCTGATGGCACTGGACCGCGTGCCCTGGCGCGACATCCGGGACTCCACCGGCTCCGCGGCGGCCATTCCCCTGCTGCTCAACGGCATCGCCTGGGGCGACGCCGACACCGCCCGGGCCGCCCTGGACGACCTGCGCAAGCGGATCTGCCAGTACGGCTTCGTCGTGGAGCAGGCGACCGCCGCCACGGTGCCCTTCCTGTGGGAGCTCGCTCAGCTTCCCCGGGTGACCTGCCGCGCGCAGATCATCCGGCTGCTCAAGAACATCGCCGACGCCCGGCAGTGGGAGAGCACCGCCGCCGTGTATCCGAAGCTGCTCAACCGTCGCGAGAACCCCGTGGTGTGGGAGCGTGCGGCGCGGCAGGCGGTCCGCGCCCGCCGCGGCGATCTGACCCGGCTGGTGGCCGACGAGGACAGCGAGATCGCCCAGGCCACCACGGAACTCGCCCGCGCCCTGGCCGAGTGACGGCGGACCGCGGCGGCGCGGCGCCGGATGCCGGGGGCGCGGGGACCACCTGCCACCGCGGGTGACGAAAGCGTGAGGACCTCCCGCCGCCAGGAGTGACGAAAGCGTGAGGACCTCCCGCCGCCAGGAGTGACACCCTCGCCTCAGGGGGCCCGGCAGTGTAGACATGGCACATGGTCCGACTCCTGGGTCGATCCGGGACCCGGTCTCCCCTGCGGCCCGGCGGTCCGCCGTCCGGAGGGCGGCGGGGGGCGGGCCCGTCGCGGTGGCATCCGGTGGCGGGCCTGCGGTCGGTGCTGAGCGGGCGCAGCGTCGCCGGGCAGGTGTTCCTGCTGCACGTGGTGATCGTGCTGCTGCTGGTCGTGGCCGCCGTCGGCGCGCTGGTCCTCCAGGTGCGGCACGACACCACCCGTGAGGCCCGCAACCGTTCGCTGGCCGTCGCGGAGACCTTCGCCGCCGCCCCGGGCACCCGCGAGGCGCTGAGCGGACCCGACCCGACGGCCGTGCTGCAACCGCGTGCCGAGAGCGCCCGCAGGCTGGCGGAGGTCGACTTCATCGTCGTCATGAACACCGAGGGGATCCGCTACACCCACCCCGAGCCGGACCGCATCGGGAAGAAGTTCGTCGGCACGACCGGGCCCGCGCTGGCCGGGGAGCCCGTCACCGAAGAGATCACGGGCACCCTCGGCCCCCTGGTGCAGGCCGTGGTCCCGGTGAGGGGTCCCGGCGGCCGGGTCGTGGGCCTCGTCTCGGCGGGGATCACGACCGCGCACGTCGGCGGCGCCGCGAACCAGCAGCTGCCGCTGGTGCTGTCCGCCGCCGGCGCGGCGCTCGTCCTGGCCACCGGGGGTGCCGCGCTGGTGAGCAGACGGCTGCTGCGCCAGACCCACGGGCTGGGCCCGCACGAGATGACCCGGATGTACGAGCACCACGACGCGGTGCTGCACGCGGTGCGGGAGGGCGTGATCATCCTCGACGACTCGGGGACGCTGCTGCTCGCCAACGACGAGGCCCACCGCCTGCTCGACCTGCCCTCCGACGCCGAGGGACGGCACGTGCTCGGCCTCGGACTCGACCCCGGAACCGCCGAGCTGCTGGCCTCCGGGCGCGTCGCCACGGACGAGGTGCACCTGGTGGGCGACCGGCTGCTGGCGGTCAACCAGCGCCCCACGGACCGCGCCGGAGGCCCGCCCGGCAGCGTGGCCACCCTGCGCGACTCGACGGAGCTGCGCGCCCTGTCCGGCCGGGCAGAGGCGGCGCGCGAGCGGCTGAACATGCTGTACGACGCCGGGGTGGGCATCGGCACCAGTCTGGACGTGACCCGGACCGCCGAGGAACTGGCGGAACTGGCCGTGCCCCGGTTCGCGGACTTCTGCACCGTGGACCTGTTCGACGCGGTGCTCGGCGGCGGGCAGCCGGACGCGGCGGCCGCGCTGCGCCGTACGGCGATGAGCGGGATCCGCAAGGACGCACCGCTCTACCCCGTGGGCGAGAGGATCCGGTTCGTCGGCTCCTCCCCGCAGGGCCGCAGCCTCGCCGAGGGCCGCCCTCTCCTCGAGCCTCGGCTGGAGGAGGCGCCCGGCTGGCAGGCCCAGGACTCCGAGCGGTCCGCACAGATCGTGGAGTACGGCATCCGCTCCCTGATCACCGTGCCGCTGCGGGCCGGTGCCCTGGTGCTGGGCGTGGTCAGCTTCTGGCGCTCCGAGAAGCCCGAGCCGTTCGACGTGGAGGAGCTGGCGCTGGCGGAGGAGCTGGTCGCCCGGGCCGCCGTCTCCATCGACAACGCGCGCCGCTACACCCGTGAGCACAGCATGGCGGTGACGCTGCAGCGCAGTCTGCTCCCGCGCACCCTGCCCGAGCAGGGCGCGCTCGACATCGCCTACCGCTACCTGCCGGCGCAGGCCGGGGTGGGCGGCGACTGGTTCGACGTCCTGCCGCTGTCCGGCGCCCGTGTCGCCCTCGTGGTCGGCGACGTCGTCGGCCATGGGCTGTACGCCGCGGCGACGATGGGGCGGCTGCGCACCGCGGTGCACAACTTCTCCTCGCTCGACCTGCCGCCCGACGAACTCCTCGTCCTGCTCGACGAGTTGGTCAGCCGCATCGACCAGGACGAGGCACAGGAGGGCGCCACCGCCCCCGTCACCGGCGCGACCTGCCTGTACGCGATCTACGATCCGGTGTCCCGGCGGTGCACGGTCGCGCGGGCCGGCCACCCCCCGCCCGCCCTGATCCGGCCCGACGGCGAAGTCGAGTTCCCCGACGTGCCCGCCGGTCCCCCGCTCGGGCTGGGCGGCCTGCCGTTCGAGACGGCCGAGCTGGACCTGGCGGCGGGCAGCCGGCTCGTCCTGTACACCGACGGGCTGGTGGAGGACCGGGAGCGGGACATCGACGTGGGCCTGGAGCTGCTGCGCGAGGCCCTGTCCGGGGCCGGTGGGTCGCCGGAGGACACCTGCCGGGCCGTGCTGGACGCGCGGCGCCCGGTCCGGGCGAGCGACGACATCGCGCTGCTCGTCGCCCGCACCCGGGCCCTGCCCGCCGGCCACGTCGCGCAGTGGCCGGTGCGCTCCGATCCGGCGGCGGTCGGGGAGGTGCGCGCGGCGGTCACCCGGCAGCTGGCCGCGTGGGGCCTGGAGGAGCTGTCGTTCACCACGGAGCTGATCCTGAGCGAACTGGTCACCAACGCGATCCGGTACGGCGGCGGCCCGATCCGCGTCCGGGTACTGCGGGACCGCAACCTGATCTGCGAGGTCTTCGACGGCAGCAGCACCTCGCCGCACCTGCGGTACGCGACGATGACGGACGAGGGCGGACGGGGGCTGTTCCTCGTCGCGCAGCTCGCCGAGCGCTGGGGCACCCGCTATCTGCCCGCCGGGAAGATCATCTGGGCCGAGCAGCCGCTGCCCCGGCCATAAGCGGCACAGGGGATGAGTCATAAGGTCTGCTTATGAGCTCATAGAGCGGACCCGCGTACCGACTTAGGCATGCCTCAGCTTAGGCTTCCCGACGAGATCACCTGTCCTCGCTCGAAGGGAACTGACCATGTCCCGCCCCCTGCGGGTAGCCATCGTCGGATCCGGCCCCGCCGGGATCTACGCCGCCGACGCCCTGCTCAAGTCCGAGGCGGCCGCCGAACCCGGCGTGTCCGTCGACATCTTCGAGCGCATGCCGGCGCCGTTCGGACTGATCCGGTACGGCGTCGCCCCCGACCACCCGCGGATCAAGGGCATCATCACCGCCCTGCACCAGGTGCTGGACAAGCCGCAGATCCGGCTGTTCGGCAACGTGGACTACGGCACCGACATCGGCCTGGACGACCTGCGCGCCTTCTACGACGCCGTGATCTTCGCCACCGGCGCGATGGCCGACCGGGAACTGCCCATCCCGGGCATCGACCTCGACGGCTCGTACGGCGCCGCCGACTTCGTCTCCTGGTACGACGGTCACCCGGACGTGCCGCGCACCTGGCCGCTGGAGGCGGAGAAGGTCGCCGTGCTCGGCGTCGGCAACGTCGCGCTCGACGTCGCGCGCATCCTGGCCAAGACGGCGGACGAGCTGCTGCCGACCGAGATCCCGCCGAACGTCCACGAGGGCCTGAAGGCCAACCGGGCCAAGGAGATCCACGTGTTCGGCCGCCGGGGCCCGGCGCAGGCGAAGTTCAGCCCGATGGAGCTGCGGGAGCTCGACCACTCCCCGAACATCGAGGTCATCGTCGACCCCGAGGACATCGACTACGACGAGGGCTCGATCGCGACCCGGCGCGGCAACAAGCAGGCCGACATGGTCGCCAAGACCCTGGAGAACTGGGCCATCCGCGACGTCGGCGACCGCCCGCACAAGCTGTACCTGCACTTCTTCGAGTCGCCGGTGGAGGTCCTCGGCGAGGACGGCAGGGTGGTCGGCCTGCGCACCGAGCGCACCGAGCTGGACGGCACCGGCAACGTCAGGGGCACCGGCACCTTCAAGGACTGGGACGTGACCGCGGTCTACCGCGCGGTGGGCTACCTCTCCGACAGGCTCCCCAAGCTGCCCTGGGACCTGGAGACGGGCACCGTCCCGGACGAGGGCGGCCGGGTCGTCGGCGAGACCGGCGAGCACGTGCAGTCGACGTACGTCACCGGCTGGATCCGGCGCGGCCCGGTGGGCCTGATCGGCCACACCAAGGGCGACGCCAACGAGACGGTGGCCAACCTGCTGGACGACTTCGCGCACGGCAGGCTCCACACGCCCTCCTCCCCCGCCCCCGAGGCGGTGGACGCCTTCCTCGCCGAGCGGAACGTCCGCTTCACCACCTGGGAGGGCTGGTACCGGCTGGACGCCGCGGAGAAGGCGCTGGGCGAGCCGCAGGGGCGCGAGCGCGTGAAGATCGTCGAGCGTGAGGACATGCTGCGCGCCAGCGGTGCGTGAGCGGCCGGGCCGCCACCGGTGCGAGGGGTCCGGGACCCGCGGCTGCGGGACGCCCGCCTCCCGGCAGGCGTCGGCGCGTTCGCGCCGGGGCCCCGCGCGACGGGCTTCGCGCGGGGCCCTCGGCTGCTCCGGACCGGGTCCGCGGCCGGTTCAGACCTCCAGGTCGTTCTCGATCCTGCGGAGCTGGTGGCGGGCCATCGCCAGGTTCGCCCGGCTCGCGTCCAGGACGAGGTAGAGGAACAGCCCGTTGCCGCCGCGGCCCTTGAGCAGGCGGATCAGGTGGTACTGGCTGTTCAGGGTGATCAGGATGTCCTCGATCTCCTCCTTCAGCCCCAGCATCTCCATCGTGCGCAGCTTGGCCCGTACGACGTCGGTGTTGCCGGCGGCGGCGATCTCGAGGTTGAAGTCCTTGCTGCCGCCCATCGTTCCGAGGGCCATGCCGCTGGTGTAGTCGACGAGCGCCACGGCCGTGGCTCCGTCGATGGAGCTCAGGCATTCCTTCAGCGCGGTCTCCGTGTTGGCCATGGGAGGTTTTCCTTTCCGTCGGTGTGGTGTGGGTCGCGGTGGGTGGGCCGGATCGGGCGTCCGGTTCGGTCCGGGCGTCCGTGGCGGGCGGGAGCGAGGACTCAGCCGCCGGGCTGGGGGCGCGGCTGGTGGGCGGGCCGCTGCGGGGTGCGCACCGGGAGGGTGCCGATGGGGCGGGCCGGGTCCGCGGGGGCGGGGGCGGGGTGTTCCGGCGGCGTCCGGCCGGCGTGCCGGCCGCCGCCCGGGCCGATGTGGGCGGCCACCAGGTCCGCGATCCGCGCGCCGCTGCGCCGGCCCTCCAGGTGGAGGCGGCCGACGTTGACGCGGTCGTCGGCGAGGAGGGTGAGGACGGCCGTCGGACCCGCCGCGTACGTCGCCACGTAGCCGCGGGTGCCGCGCACGAGCAGTTCGCGGAACTCCCCGCGCGCCGCGTCGTCCGCCATGCGGTGGGCGACACCGAGGGCGGCGGCGGTGAGCGCCGCCAGGCCCTCGGGTTCGGTCCCGGGCACGTCGTGAGCCAGTACGAGTCCGTCGACGGTGGCCGAGAGCGAGCCGGTCAAAGCGGGTACGCGGGTCCGCAGCCGCCGCAGCTCGTCCAGGACGTCGGTCTCGACGGCCATCAGCATTCTCCTTTCGGCACGCTGTCGTCGCGCGCGGATCACAGTGCCTCCAAGGCGTCCAGGAGCCGTCGCAGCAGGGCGGTGTCGGGCTCTTCCCGCGCCTCCGTCCGCCGGTCGGGGCCGGGCGCGGGGGCCGGGGGCGCGGGGGTGACCAGTCCGTCGGCGGCCAGGCGGCGCAGCTCGACGAGGGTGTGGAAGGTGCGGCAGGCGAGGTTCGCGGCGATCTGCGCGGCGGTGCGGACGCCGTCGACCTGCGCCAGCGTCCGGCGCCGGCGCGCGGGCAGCTCGGCGGGTCCGGCGCCGGGCACCCGGACGAGCGCGGCGGTGTCGACGTCGGACTCGGGCCAGATGCGGTGCAGCAGGGCCCGGCGGCGCCGCGACTCGCGCAGCACGGTGTGGACCGGTACGGGGCGGACCGCGCCGAGCCAGTGCGCGGCGTCCGGCCTGAAGCGCAGGGCCGGTGTGTCGTGGGCGAGGACGAAGTACGCCGCGTCGAAGAGGGCGCCGAGGTGGCACAGTTCCAGCGCGCCGGCGGTGAGGCGGCCGCTGTCCACCAGCTGCCGGCCGACCCGCCGGCGGGCGCCGGCCCGGTCGACCGCCTCCCACCAGCCGTCGGCGGCGACGGCGCCGCTGCCGGTGAGCAGGGTGCCGAGGTCGGGGGTGAGGGCCGACTCGACGTGGACGACGTGCCCCGCCGCGAGGTAGACGATCCCCGCCTCGGTCGACAGGGCCCCGGTGGCGCGCTCGGCGGCGAGAGCGGCGAGCAGGGCCGAGGCGGGCTGGTCCGTACGGGATGCCGTGGTCATCCGAGCACCAGGCGGTCCGCCAGTTCGGCCAGCCGGATGCGGGCCAGGGCCAGGTTGCCGTCGCGGCGGTCGAGCCACAGGTGCACGAACACGGTGCTGTCGAAGGGGGTGGTGACGAATCTCAGCAGGTGGTACGAGTCCGTGTTCGTGAGGATGAGGTCCTGGACGGGCGGTTCCTTGCCGGACGCCGCGGCCCCGCCGCCGTCGGCGGGGGCGAGGGCGCCGCTCTCGGTGGCGAGACGGGCGAGCTCGGCCGTCTCCGCCGCCGTCGCCTCGATGTCGCCGCCCGGCGCGTCGCCCACCGCGCCCAGGGGGAGACCACTGATCCAGTCCACCACCGACGCACCCCGCGCACCGGGCAGTCTCATGGCTTCCAGCAGACTCTCGTCGATTCCGGGCACGCCGGATCCCCTCCCTGCACGGCTGTACCGCGAACGTGAGAGCGAGACTACGGAACGTGCTCGACCCAGGTGAGGGCATTGGCATTTTCCAATGGAACGTGCACGGAAAGGGATTGCGATCCGCTATCCTCGCCCCCGCCCGGGCGGGGGCGCCCCGGACCGGCCCGCGTACGGCCGTGCCGTCACGGCACGGCACGCTCGTGCCGTCACGGCACGAACGGGGCCCGCCCCGATGCGGATGGTGGGCGGGCCCCGCTCGTCCGCCATTGTCGTGAGCGCCCTCCGCCGGGGACACGGGTGAAGGTCCACCACCTTGTGCGCGGTGCGCACACCCCGTGCGCCACATGTCCCCGCCCACCGGGGGTACGCGGAGCGCATGACCGAAGGCAGGATTCCGGAAGAACCCGACGGCACCGACTCGGCGGAACGCACGGAGGAGGAGCGGGCCGCGGCCCGTCCCTTCAGCTATCCGCACCCCGAACGCCGCGCAGGCGTCCGCGCCACCCGGCACATCAGCCGGGAACAGGCCGACGCGGACAGCGTCCCCGGCGTGCCCGGCGGCTACGGCACCACCGGCGGCGGCCAGGCCGGCGGCCGCGGCACCCCTCGCCCCGGCGGGGAGGACACGGCCGACGAGTCGGGCGTGACCGACCTCGTGACGGGCCGCGAGCCCCAGGACGACCGGGGAGGTGAGCAGCGGTAGCCGCGCACGGAACGGCGGCGCGGGCCAGGCAGGCCCCGCGTGATCGCCGTCGGGCCGCGGCGACGATACTGGCAGGGCACGTGCCCCCACTCCTAGATGGACTCATGCCGACCTCCGCCACCGTCCGCCCCACGACTCCCCCCACGGTGTGGCTGGCCCGCGGCCGCCACACGGGACCCGCCGCCGAGGACGTCCTGCGGCGCTCGCTGCAGCAGCGCAAGGACATCCGGGCCATCGACGACTTCCTGGAGGTGCCCGCCTCCGGGGAGGACTCCTCCGAGCGGGTCTTCGAGGCCCGCTGGCAGGTCCCCGACCGGGTGATCGTGCGGGCCCGGCTGAGCCTGGCCCGGGGCTCCGGCGGCGAGCGGGAGTGGACGCTGCTCGCCGAGGCCGAACAGCCCTGGGAGCCGGCCTGGCCGTCCCCCGCCGCCGTGTTCTGGCCCCAGGAGCCGGACGCCGGCTGGGACCACGACGCCGTCACCGGCCTGTCCCTGAGCCGGATCAACCCGCTCCCCGACGACGACAAGGCCGTGCGCCGCCTGCTGCGGCACTCCGCCCGCAGTGGCTGGAACATCCACGTCGTGGTCCACGAGGCCATGACCACCGACGAACGCGGCCGTCTGCCGCTGGCGCGGTGGCTCCCGCCGAGCCTGCGGCACCGCGTGGTCGAGCACCGCGCGGCGCCGCAGCAGCTGCGGGTGGTGAACTGGGCGCTGCGCGACCACGGCGTCGAGGTGCCGCGCGGCGGGGCCGTGGTGCTGCCCGGCGCGCCGGTGCCGTCCGGCTACGACGCCCGGGACTTCTCCGTGCGCGCCGTGTTCCTGGACGGTGCGGAGCCGGCCGACCTCACGGCGGCGGTGACGCGGTTCGCCGCACTGCCCAGGCCGTTGCCGGACGGCGCCGGGGACGCCCTGGCCGCGCTGCGGGAGGAGTGGCACCTGCCGACGATGGAGGAGGAACTGGACCGCCAGCGGAAGCTGGTGGCCATGTACGCCGAGGCGCTGGAGGCCATGACGAAGTCCCGGGACCTGTACCGGGAGGCGGCCGAGCACGCCCACGAGGCGCTGGCCGCCTACCGCGAGACCGCCGGGACCCTCGCGGGGCCCGCGCAGCCGCAGGCCGCGTCCCCGCTCCAGCAGCTGACCCGGACGCTGGAGCGGCTGAAGGGCACCGCCAGAGCCCTGCGGCCGGCCGCCCTCGCGGAGCCGGACCGGGACCGGGAGCGGGAAGGCCGGGAGCCGGACGACCGGGAGCGGGCGGACCGGGAGCCGGCTCACCTGGAGGGCGGTGCGGCCGAGCCCGCCGGGGCCGAGCGCTGACGGCCGCCGCCGAGCGCTGACGGCCGCCGGCCGGTCGGCGGAACGGCGGAAACCGGTCGGCGGCGTACCGGGGTTCGCGAGGCACGGGGGCGCCGTCCCGGCCGGTGTCCCGGCGGGACGGCACCCCCGTCGGCCCGTGCCGCCCGGGCGGGCCACCGGGACGACGGCCCGGCCCCGCTCGTCCCGCCCGGGACCGCCCGCGGTGTGCCGAGAAACACATGTCCGGTCCTGGACGCCATACGGCCGCCGGAAACGGGAATCAGGACGGGGACGCGTGCATCACGGCACGCCGGTAGTGGGAGGTGGCCCGTGGATGCGACCACAGCGATGATCACCGTGGCCGCGGTCCTCGCGGCCGTCCTGCTCGCCCTCGCCGTCGCGCTTCTGGTGCGACTGGTGCGCACCCGGCGCGAGCTGCGCCGCGCGGGCCTGCCCACCGGGCCACGCTGGGTGTTCTGGGGTGCGGTCCTCTATCTGGTGCTGCCGACCGACCTGCTGCCCGACCCGGTGTACCTGGACGACATCGGCGTCCTCCTGCTGGCTCTGCGCACCCTCCGCGGCTCCCTCGGCGGACGGGACTCCGGCGCGGCGCGGCGGCCCGAGCGCGCCGGCGTGCGATGAGGACGGACGCGCGGCTGCGGGTGGCCGGGGACGCGCGTTCGCACCGTGATCACGGAGCGTAAGGAAACCAACCACCCGTTCGACTCGTATAAGTCTCTGGAAGCCGAAGGAAGTCGGCGGACCAGACGGTGGCGTACGCGGGCCGCCGCCTGATCGGCGCAGCACCGACGAGGGAGAGACGATGCAACCGTTCGCGCTCAACTATGCCCGCCCAGCAGTGCAGTTGGAGGCGACCACTCCATATGTGTACGACTCCGGGCTCCAGTTGAACGTGCTCTTCGACGGCCGGGTCGCCGCCTGCGACCACGCCCTGTTGAGAGAGGTGGGAACCACCACGTCCACCGCGGGCTCGAAGACACACTTCGACGACTGACCACGGGCCGCGACCATGACCGTACTGATCCTCACCTGCGAGGAGGACGTGACCGCCGACATGGTGGTCGTGCACCTGAACGCCTCGGGGGTACCGGTGGTCCGGCTGGACCCGGCCGACCTGACCGGTGGCGTCGCCCTGTCGGGCGAGTACGTGCACGGCTCCTTCCGGGGCCACCTGTCCGCCGGGGGACGGCTGGTGGGCATCGCCGGGCTGCGGTCCGTCTGGGTGCGCCGGCCGGGCGCCCCGGCGGGGCACGCGCCCCAGCCGTCCGCGTGGCTGACCGAGGAGGCCTCGCAGGCGCTCTACGGCATGCTGCGCGGCTCGGGCGCGCGCTGGATGAACCACCCCGACGCGGCTCGCCGGGCCCGCCACAAGCCCTGGCAGCTGCGACTGGCCCAGCAGTGCGGTCTGCCGGTGCCCGCCACGCTGATCACGACGTTCCCGCGGGCCGCCCGGGAGTTCGCGGAGCGCTACCCGGACCTGGTGGTCAAGCCGGTCTCGGGCGCGCATCCGCAGGACCCGCCCCGGGCGGTGCCGACCAGCCGGGTCGCGCCGGACGCCGACTTCTCCGCCGTCGCGTTCGGGCCGACGCTGCTGCAACGGCGGATCGCCAAGCGGGCCGACATCCGCCTGACCGTGGTGGGCGACCGGCTGCTGGCGGCCCGCAAGGAGACCGCGCCGGACGCCGGTCCCGACGAGGTCGACGTGCGTTTCGCCGCACCCGGCCCGCCGTGGCGGCCCGTCGACGTCCCGCCGCGCACCGCCGCGGCCGTCCGCGCTTACGTCCGTGACGCCGAACTGGCCTACGGCGCCTTCGACTTCGTGGAGGACGCCGACGGAACCTGGTGGTTCCTGGAGTGCAACCAGTCCGGTCAGTTCGGATTCGTGGAGGTGGAGACGGGGCAGCCCATCGCGCGCACGATCGCCCGGTGGCTGGCGGGCCCCGCCGGGGAGGAGGTGACGGCGCACCTCAACGACGGGAGCACGGCGGCCTCCTGACGGCCGGGTCCGCCGCCGTCACTGCGGCCGCGGACCCGGCAGCAGGGCGGTGCGCTGCCAGCCCGCGCCCGGGTTCTGCGGCCGGTCGAGCCCCGGCGCGTAGCCGGGAGACTGCAGAGGCCGCATGACCAGCTCCAGTTCCCTGCTCACGCGTTCGGCCTCACGGCGAACCTGCGCGGGCACGTCGCCGCACTCCGCGATGAGTCGGTCGTAGATGGGGGAATCCTGGAACACCCGTCAACGTGCCTTTCTGCTCGTCGGCCCTCGTACAGGGACGCGACTGCGAGTCTAGGCGCCCGGACACCCGGGAGGGCGAATTATCCGGCGGCGCTTGACACCGGGCGGGTGCGCGCGGCGTTCGCCGCGGGCCGGGGGCGGGGGCTCAGGCCCCGGTGGTGGAGCCCGGCCGGACGATCATCAGGACGGTGACGACCGCCCACAGCAGGTTGAAGACGCCGGTGAACATGGCGAGCCGGACGGTGCCCGCCCGCTCGACGGGCCGGGCCTCGTTCAGCAGGCCCAGGAGTTCGTCCTGGCGCGGCAGCACGAAGGCGACCAGGACGCCGGCGGCCGCGGCGGTCAGGGCGATGGACGTGACGAGCCATCCGCTGCCCAGGACGTCCATGGCGGCCGCGGTGGCGAACCCGAGGAGGGGCACCGTCAGTCCGACGCCGGCGTAGACGCGGCAGATGCGGTGCAGCAGGGCGGCCGTGCCGAGTGCCGCCGGGTCGGGGCCGTCGCCGGCGGCGGCCGCCGCGCGGCGTACCGCCGGCGGGAACATGCTGGCCGCGACCGTGACGGGGCCGATGGCGACGATGGCGGCCAGGACGTGGAGGGACAACAGGAGCTTGGTCACCGGAACCCTTTCCGTGAGGTGATCGGCGGTGCCTCACGCTAGGCAGCCGGGAGGTGATCTCCCAGGGGCTGGAACGACAGCTTCCAACGGATTCCCGCCAACACCGTCGGCCTGGGGTTTCCCCTCGGACGGAGAGGACACCGCCGGTCGTGCGCGGGGCGGGAATCCGCTTATCGTGGCCGTCGTGCACTCCGTGGTGATCCTGGTTCTCGACGAGGTGGTGCCGTTCGACATGGCGGCGCCCATGCAGGTGTTCGACTGGACGCGGCTGCCCGACGGCCGGCCGGCCTACCGGGTGCGCCTGTGCGCCGAGTCGCCGCAGGTGCGCGCGGACGGTGGTTTCGCCCTGCGCGTCGACCGAGGGCTGGAGGCGCTGGCGGACGCGGACACCGTCATCGTGCCCGGCCGCTCACCGCGGGCGGCGCCGCCCTCCGCACGGGTGCTGGACGCCCTGCGGCAGGCCGCGCGGGCGGGGACGCGGATCGCGTCCGTGTGCGTGGGCGCGTTCGTGCTGGCCGAGGCCGGGTTGCTGGACGGGCTGCGCGCCACCACCCACTGGGTGGCCGCCGCCGAACTGGCCCGTCGCCATCCACGGGTGGAGGTGCAGCCGGACGTGTTGTACGTCGACAACGGGCAGATCCTCACCTCGGCCGGTGCCGCCGCCGCGCTGGACATGTGCCTGCACATGATCCGGCGGGACCTCGGGTCGGCCGTCGCCGCGAACGCCGCCCGGATGTCGGTGATGCCGCTGGAGAGGGAGGGCGGGCAGGCCCAGTTCATCGTGCACGAGCATCCGCCCGTGCCGCGCGGGTCGGCGCTCGAACCGCTGCTGGAGTGGATCGAGGACAACCTGGCCGGCGAGATCACGCTGGGCGCGATGGCGGCGCGCGCCGGGATGAGCGAGCGCACCCTCAGCCGCCGGTTCCGCGAGCAGACGGGCACGACACCGCTGCAGTGGCTGCTGCGGGCCCGGGTGCGGCGCGCCCAGTACCTGCTGGAGAACAGCGATCACTCCGTCGAGCGGATCGCGCGGCAGGCGGGGTTCGGCTCGGCCACGGCGTTCCGCGAGCGGTTCCGCAAGGTGGCCGGCACGACCCCGTACGCCTACCGCGCGGCGTTCCAGGGCAGGGCCGCCGGCTAGGAAGCGCCGCCCGCCGCCCTGCCGGGGCGGCGGGACGTGGTCCACGGGCTGCGGAAAGAAGCCGGCCGCCTGTCCCGGCCCGCCCCCGGACGCGGTGGGAGTCGCTCGCCGCCGTCCCGGGCGCGCGGGCGGGCGCGGAACTCGCGCTGCGGGCGGGGACGGCACCGGACACGCCCGTGGGGAGGGGTGCGGTGCGTGTGCACCGCACCCCTCCCCACGGGTTCGTCGGTCACCGCCCGGTTCGCGCCCCGGGCCCGGCGAGGGATCAGACGGCCAGCGACAGGTCGTTCTCCCCGTCCGGGTCCGCGGCCGGCACGGCCGTCGGCCGTCCCTTGGCGAGCAGGAGTTCGTCCGCCTTGGCGATGGCGTCGTGGATGCTGGTCGTTCCCATCATCACGCACAGGGTGTAGCTGACGTCGTCCAGTTCGCGTGCCGCCGCCGGCGACGGCCTCTCTGCCTGAGCGATCTGCAGCGACGCGTACCGCGTCAGCAGGTTCCTGACGACCTTCGGATCCGGTACGAGCACGTAGCGCCCCTCTCTCGGTTTTCGCTGCGTATGCCCGGACCGTGCGAAACCATTCACGTCCTTCTCACACCTGGCCGGAATTGACGGAATCCTGTTGCCCGGCGATCGCCCGCGCCGCTCGCGAGGTCGAGCACGCGGGTGCCGGGCGTCAGACGCGGCGCCCGCCCCAGGGTGGCGAGCTTGTCAGCGGTGAAGGGGTCGTGGATGCGGTGGCTGCTTTCGCGCAGGGTGAAGATCCGTGGGAGGTCCACAGGGGAGGTTCCTCGCGTTCGACGGGGTCGTCGGGTTCGCGAAGGACAGCCGGCTGCGGCCGGCTGCCGTGGCTCGGACCGTCATCACTCGCACCCCGCTCGGACGTGTGGACACCGGATCGCGGTGACGTCATTGCGCCGCGCACCGGCGCGTCCACCGGTTCGGGCCCTCTGGACAGCGCGGGGCGGCGTCCACATGCTCGGCGGAGCGCGAGAACGGCACGCCCGCACCACGGTTCCCTCTCCGGAAGGTGGCACCTGTGAAGTTCAGCTACGCGATGCTCCCCGACTACCCCCTCACGGAGGCGCTGGACTCCATCCGGCTCGCCGACGAGCTCGGCTTCCACGCCTGCTACGCCGCCGACGAGACCTGGCACAAGGACCTGTGGCTGCTCTTCGCCGCGGCCGCCGGCCGGACCCGCCGGATCCGCCTGGGCCCGAGCGTCTCCCCCGTGACGCTGCGGGAGCCGACCCTGATCGCCCAGGCGCTGGCCACCCTCGACGAGTTGTCGGGCGGGCGCGCCGAAGGTGTGCTGTCCAGCGGCAACTTCGGGCTGCTGGCGCAGTACCGCATCGACTGGGCGCGCACCCGGCCGCTGTCCCGGGTCAAAGAGGCCCTGCACGTGGTGCGCACCCTGCTGGACGAGGGGGCCATCACCCACGACGGGGAGTTCTTCTCCTACGACGGCCTGTTCACCTTCGCCCGGCCGGTCCAGGCCCGGCTGCCGGTCAAGCTCGGCGCGATGCGCGGGCCGAAGTCCTTCGAAGCGGCGGGCGAGCTCTCCGACGGCTGCCACCACGCGCTCAGTTACACCCGCGAGGCCTACGACTACGCGGTGCGCCACATCCGGGCCGGGGCGGAACGCGCGGGCAGGGACTGGCGGGCGCTGGACATCGGGGCGTGGATCGTCTTCGCGACCGGGCCGGACTCGGCGGCCGCCAAGGACGCGGCGCGCAGCATGGTCGGTGTCTACGCCTCCTCGATGCCCGAGGAGCAGCTGCGCCGCAACGGGGTGGACCCGGACGAGCTGAAGCCCGTCGTCGACGCCATCGCCGCCGGTGACCTGGCCCGCGGCATCGAGCTGACCACCCCGGAGATCGCCGAACGGCTCTCGGTCGCCGGGACGCCCGAGGAGTGCGCGGAGAAGATCCGGCGGGAGATCGCCCCCAGCGGCGTGAACCACGTGATCTGCGCCGTCACCGACCGCACCCTCGTCAGGGCCTTCACCGGCCGTGACCTGGTGGAGGTGGCCGACGTGAACACCCAGCTGCGGCTGATCCACGACCGGGTCATGCCGGCGTTCGGCTGATCCCCGGTTCCGCCGGAACGGCGGGTCCGCGGCCGGGCCGGACGCGCGGCCCGGCCGCGGACGCGGAACGGCCGGATGTGATACTCACCGCATGTCCACGCTCTTTTCCCGGATCCTCGCGGGGGAACTGCCCGGCCGGTTCGTCTGGCAGGACCCCGACGTGGCCGCGTTCCTCAGCATCGCTCCCGTGACGCCCGGTCACACCCTGGTCGTGCCGCGGCAGGAGGTGGACCAGTGGACCGACGCGGACGGCGACCTGCTGGCCCGCTGCGTGCACGTGGCCCAGGCGGTCGGCCGCGGGGTGAAGCACGCCTGGGACGCGCCCCGGGCCGGACTGGTCGTCGCCGGCTTCGAGGTGCCGCACCTGCACATCCATGTCGCTCCCGCGTGGGGCATGGGCGACTTCGACTTCTCCCGGGCCGAGGTGGAGAAGGACGAGGCCGCGCTCGACGACGCGGCGACGCGGCTGCGGGCCGCGCTGCGGGAGCTCGGCTTCGGCGAGCACGTCCCGGCCGGCGCCTGACCGAGCCGCGCACGCCGGGGTTGCCCGCCGGCCGGGTGGATGTGACACGCTCTTCGCCGGCCGGCCGTCGGGGCACGGCCGGCCGGGGGCGGACCCCGGCACCGGGGAGAGGCGGCGGCATGCGCATCGGACTGCTCGGCACCGGCCCGTGGGCGCAGGCGGCGCACGCCCCCGCCCTGGCCCTGCACGGGGAACTGGACTTCGCCGGCGTCTGGGGCCGCCGCCCGCAGGCCGCCGAGGAACTGGCCGGCCGGCACGGCACGCGGGCGTACGACGACGTCGACGCCCTGCTCGCCGACGTGGACGCGGTCGCCGTCGCCCTGCCTCCGGACGTGCAGGCCGACCTCGCGGTGCGCGCGGCGCGCGCGGGATGTCATCTGCTGCTGGACAAGCCCCTCGCCCCGACGGTGGAGCAGGGGCGGGCCGTGGCCGACGCCGTCCGGGAGGCCCAGGTCGCCTCCGTCGTCTTCTTCACCACCCGTTTCCAGCCCGAGGCCGAGGCGTGGATCGCCGAACAGGCCGAGGTACCGGGCTGGTTCACCGCGCGGGCGCAGTGGCTCGGCGCGGTGTTCACCGGCGACAGCCCGTTCGCGGCCTCGCCGTGGCGCCGGGACAAGGGCGCCCTGTGGGACGTGGGCCCCCATGCCCTGTCCGTGCTGCTGCCGGTGCTCGGCGACGCGCGGCGGGTGACGGCGGCGGCGCACGGCCCCGGGGACACCGTCCATCTCGTCCTCGACCACGCCGGCGGTGCCTCCAGCACGCTCACGCTGAGCCTGACGGCGCCGCCCTCGGCGGCCGGCGCCGCCGTGGAGCTCCGGGGCGAGGCCGGGGTCACGCTCCTCCCGGAGAGCTCGCAGGGAGCGGTCCCCGCCCTGGTGCGGGCGGCGGACGCCCTGCTCACCGCCGCCCGCACCGGCCGGGCGCACCCGTGTGACGCCGCGTTCGGCCTGCGGGTCACGCAGGTGCTCGCCACGGCCGAGGCGCTGCTGGGCGGCGCCCGCCAGAAGTGCCCTGAAGTGCCCTGAAGATCTCGGAATCGCGCCCGGGCCGCACCTGTTCCCGGCGAACGCCGTCCACCGGCGGCCCAGGGCGAGCCGGGCGGCCGGAGCAAGATCTTCATCGGCCTTCCAGGTCCTGTCCTCACTTTCCCGTCGTCCGCCCGGAGGGCGGACCCCGCGGTGTCGGGTGCGTGCTCCCGGCGCGCCGGGCACCGGGCGGGCCTCACCGGGTCGCGCACGGGGACCCGGGGGCGCGAGGGCCCACGGGCTCGCCCCGCGGGGCGAGGGGCCTGCCGCCACGCGCGGTGAGGGGTGCCGGCGGAAGGAGTCGAGTTCCTCCCGGCCGGCCGGTCGCGCCGGCCGCAGGGCGGGTTCGTCCCCGGCTCGATCCGCCGGGAAGCGGTGCGCGGGAGTTCGGCTCCCTCTCCCCTCCCCTTTTCCTTAAGCCGTCCTTAAGCGCTCCTCAAGTGATCATGAGCCGAGACGACTCTCCTCACGTAAGCCCAGGTCACAGGGGTTCGGGACAAGTCGGGCGGGTTGGCGGCGGAGGTTCCGGGTCGTAGCATCGGGCCCCGCGACGGCCTCGGCGCACGGGGTGAGAGCGCTCTCACCCCGCTCCCCCGCGCCTGCCGCAGCGACAGGGCATCCGCACGAGCACCCGCTCGCGCACCCGCACAACGAGCACCCGCACGAGTACCTCAGGAGACCCCCCACATGACTCCTCGTCACCAGCGTCGTCCCGGCCGCCGCACCCTCCTCGCCGCCCTCGCGGGAACGGTCGTCGCCGCACCCGCCGTCGCCGCGCTGGCCCCCCACGCCCTCGCGGGCCCGGACGAGGGCGAGAGCAAGGCGGCGGCCGGCTCCCTGCCCCTGACGATCGCCAACGACAGCGGTTCCTTCGCCAACGCCAACATCCACGTCTACATCGTCGGCAATCAGGACGGCCGGCAGGTGCGCGTCAAGCCCGACGGCACCCTGGCGCCGGTGGCCATGTCGGACAACGGCCCCGACGGCTTCGCCGACTACGCGATCAGCCTGGCCGGCAGCGGCGAGACCCGGCTGTCCCTGCCGTACATGTCCGGCCGGATCTACGTCTCGCTCGGCGCCAAGCTGAAGTTCAAGGTCGTCGCCGACGGCAACGGCAACCCCGCGCTGCAGTACCCGGCGGGCTGGGTGAAGTCGGACCCCAGCTACGGAGTGCTGCACGACTGCGCCGAGTTCACGTACAACTCCTCGGGCATGTTCTGCAACACGACCATGGTCGACATGTTCAGCGTGCCGCTGAGCATCCGGCTGACCGGCGCCAAGGACCAGACCACGGGCACCCTGCGCAAGGGCGGCCGGGCGGCCGCGTTCGCCGCCGTGCGCCAGGTCGAGGAGTTCGCCCCGCTCGTCGTGGACGACACCCGGATCATCGCCCCCGGCCACGGCCTGGACGCGGGCCTGTTCCCCAAGGACTACTTCGCCCCGTACATCGACGAGGTGTGGAGCACGTACACCGGCCGGGACCTCACGGTGACCACCAACGCCGGCACCTTCACCGGCCGGGTGCGCGGCGAGCGGCTCACCTTCGACGGGCCCGCCTCGGTCTCGTTCGGCAAGCCGTCCACGCGGGACGTGC
Organism: Streptomyces sp. NPDC052701; assembly: GCF_040678355.1. NCBI lineage: Bacteria > Bacillati > Actinomycetota > Actinomycetes > Kitasatosporales > Streptomycetaceae > Streptomyces > Streptomyces sp. NPDC052701. The sequence goes on along the minus strand of NZ_JBFATO010000001.1, from coordinate 276,899 downwards.
TGTTCTGCGACGGCGCCCTCGCCGCTCCCAACGACGGCAAGACCGGTCCGGTGGCCGCCGTGCTCGGTGCCGGGTTCAACCGCTCGACGCTGCTCTCCTCGCCGGCCCAGCCGACCACCGACCCCTCGTCGTTCTACCGCACCGAGATCACCAACCACTACTCCAAGGCCCTGCACGCGGCCAGCGAGGACGGCAAGGCGTACGGCTTCGCCTTCGACGACGTGGTCGACTTCGCCTCCTACATCCAGGACACCGCCCCGACGGGTCTGCGGCTGACGCTCACGCCCTTCGAGTGACGCCCGGCCGGCCGGGTCGCCCCTGACGGCGCCCCGGGGGCGCGCCCATGCGGTGCGTTCCCGGGGCGCCGTCGGGTCGTCAAAGCAGGGCCGGTCCCCGACGGCGCGGTGGCTGCCGCAGCGGGGTCCGCGGGCCCACCACGGTGGTCGGGGTGCCGCGGGCACGACCCTGGACGCCGGCCGGGCCCCGGACGACACGGCCGAGGAGGACGCCGCCGCTGCCGGCGGCGGGGACACGGGCTTGCGCGCCCGCCGCGGTGGCGGCGGGCGCGCACCGGCGGGCGTGCGGACGGGGCCCGGCGGGCCGGCGCACCGGTCCGGGCCAGGTTTCCGCGGCCCCCGGGAAGGTACCCCTGCACCCAGAGGAAGCGGCCCCCTCACAGCGGTGCCCGCGCCTTCCGGATGCACGGCGCGCCCCCGCGTTGAATGGTGATATCGGACCCGATGCCACCACCGGGGCCGCAACAGTGATCCGGACCCGAGGAGCAGAGAATGTCGACGTCACAGCCCGACGCGTCCGCGTCCCGGCAGCCCGAGGACCGTGCCACCCCGGACCGCCTGCTCCACACCCGCAACGGCACCGACGTGTCGCCCGAGGACGTGGTGCTCGCCTCGGGCAAGGACCTCACTCCGCGCACCCTGGAATGGGCCGAGCGCAAGCTGGCGGCCGAGGGCCCCGCCGCCCTGGACAAACTGCTGCCCTGATGCCGCGGACGCGCCGGGGGCCGGTCCGGTACGGGTGTGTACCGGACCGGCCCCCGGGTGCGTCCGGGGCGGCGACCGCCGCGGTGACCGGGCGCGTACGGGACGGCACCCCCTCGGCGGCCGAGGGGGTGCCGTCCCGCCGGCCGGCGCCGGGTGGGTGCGGCGCCCGGTGCGCTCAGGTCCCCCGCTCGTCCTCCGGCAGGGCGACGTCGTCCTCCACCACGTGCATGGCCGCCTCCTCGGCGCCGGCCGCTCCCCCGTCGATGCCCACGTCGGCGGCGACGGTCTCCTTGGTGGTGTCGGTGCGTACGCCCTCGTCCGGGGCGACCAGGCGGCCGGCGCGGTCCGTGCCGGCCTCGGGATCGACCGGTTCGCCCTCGCCCGCGGGGGTGTCGCCGATGCCGTCGCCGACCGGGCCGGACACGTCGGGCACCTCCTGGGCCAGCCGCTGGTCGATGGTCTCGCCCTCGCGCTGCTCGGCGGCCGTGATGCCGTGCTTGGTGACGCCCAGCGGCTTCTCCGGCGGGGAGTAGCCCTCGTCGAGCATGTCGTCGTAGGTCCGTTCGTCGACGGCGTCCTGCAGGTCCAGGGGCGCGGCGTCCTCCTGTTCCTCGTTGGTTCCGGTGGGCTGGTACGCGTCGTCCGCCATCGCCTCGGGGCCCATCGGTTCCGTGCCCATGACTGCCTCCCTGTCGCGCTGCGTCGACTCGTTCGTCTCTCGTGCCTGATCCGCGTTTCCCGTTACGCGATCTCTAACCTCGGCAGCCGGCCGTCGGTCCCGGAAAAGGCGGGTGCGGTCCGGGCGCGGGGCCGCGCGGCGGGCCACGACGGCGAGGGTGCCGGCGAAGGCGCCCCGGTCGGCGGCGTGCGGGGCCGGGCCGGCCGTCGTGCTCCGCCACCGCCCTGTCCTCCCCCCGCCGTCGGCTGCCGGCCGTCTCCCGTCCGGCCCCGGCGGGCGGGGAACGCCGCCGACGGTCACAGTGCCCTGCGGCGCACCAGCACCGCGAGCACCAGCAGGCCCGGCACCAGCGGCAGCCACACGGTCAGCAGCCGGTAGCCGAGGACCGCGGAGGCCGCCGCGGGGGCCGGGGCCCCGGCGACGGCGAGGCCCAGGGCGAGCGCCGCGTCGAGGGAGCCGAGGCCGCCGGGGGTGGGCAGCAGGACGGCGGCGCCGCTCGCGGCGAGGTAGGCCAGGGCCACCCGGGCCGGGGGCAGCGGCAGGGCGACCGCCTGGGTGACGGCGATCAGCACCAGGCAGTGCAGGACGAGGAAGGCCAGCGAGCCGCCCCACAGGGCCGCGGCCCGGCGCGGTCGCGCGTGCACGGCCCTGAGGTCCGCCGACACCGCCGACCACGCCCGCCGCACCCGGGGCCCCAGCGAAACGGTGAGCAGGACGGCCCCGCAGGCGAGGAGGAGGGCGACGGCCACCGCCGTCCGGGAGACCTGCGGGATCCGCAGCATGCCGGGGCAGGTCAGGGCGAGCCCCGCGCCGAGGACGGCTCGGGTGAGCGCTCCGGCCGCGGTCTTGACCGCGAGGGCCGCCACCGCGCGGCGGGCCGTCATGCCGCAGCGCGTGAGGAAGCGCAGGTTCACCGCGCCCGCACCGAGCCCCGAGGGCAGGACCTGGTTGGCGGCGCAGGCGGCGAACTGGGCGGCCACCAGCCGCCGTCCGGGCAGTCGCCGCACTACCGCGCCCTGCAGGGCGAGCGCCGAGCACCCCCAGGTCCCGGCCGCGGCGGCGGCACCCGCCAGCAGCGTGCCCCGGTCGGCGCCGGCGAGCCGGCCGGCGCCGTTCTCGAGCACGGGCCAGTGGTGCCGCGCCAGGACGGCAGCGGCCACCAGGACGGCGAGGGCGAGGGCGGTGTGCCAGTGGGCCCGTCCGCGGCCGGGGGGCGCGAGGGCCTGCTCGGACGTCATCCCGGGCCGTCCCGCAGGTCCGCCGGTGCGACGCGGACCTGCAGGTCGCCGACGCGGTGGACGGTCCAGGACCGGGCGTAGCCGGCCGGTGCGCCGCCGGGGAGGGTGAGGTGGGCGACGGGGATCCGGCGCGCGGTGTCCAGGATCCGTGCCGTGGTGGTGTTCTCGTTGTGGCCGCCGGTCGCGCCGGAGGCGCAGCCGGTGTAGAACCCGATGGGGATGGCCTCGTGGCCGGTGAGCAGACAGGGCGGGCGGACGCCGAGGCGGTGCAGCTCGGTGGCGGTGCGGGCCCAGGCGCGGCGGCTGTCGGTGTTGCGGTCCACGGTGTGCACGAGGACGGCGAGCTGCACGGCCAGGTGTCCGGCCAGCCCCAGCGCGACGAGGGCCGCGGCCGCCGGGCGCCACCGGCCGCCCGGGGTCCTGGCCAGGTGCCACAGCGCGTCGGCGACGGGGATCGCGAGCAGCGCGTAGGCGGGCAGCAGGAACCGGGGGGCCGCGTAGCCGATCATGAACAGGTAGGGCAGGGCGGCCGTCGTGGCGCAGGCCAGCGGGAGGAGGGTGCGGGCGGTGCGGCGGGCCCGGACCGCGACGGCCAGGGCCAGGGCGGCGAGCAGGGGCAGGGCGAACCACCACAGGGTGACCACCGGGTGGGGCATCGACCCGGTGCACGGACGGCACAGAGCCCGCCCCCCGAGGCTGCGCAGCTGGTCGTCGACGGCGATCTGCCAGCCGAGGCCGCCCTGGATGCGGGAGGCCTCGTGCAGTCGCTGTGCAAGTCCGCCGTGGCCGGTGTACGCCTCGATCACCCACTCCACGGCGCCCGCCGCGAGGCCCGCCAGGAGGACGAGCAGCAGGCGCCGTGAGCGGCGCACGAGCGCGAGGGCGAGCAGGGGCGCCGTCACCCAGACCGCGTCGGTGGGGCGCATCCACGCCATGAGCATCGCGGCGGCGGCGACGCCCCACAGCGCCGCCCGCGCGGTGGGGTCGGACCGCAGCCGCAGGAAGCAGCCGACGCAGATCAGCGCGCCGACGGCGACCCAGTAGTTGGGCATCGCCTGCGGTCCGTAGAAGAGGGTGATCCACAGGGAGGCGAACAGGGCGCCGCCGAGGGCCAGGACCCGCGTGGGGAACAGGCCGCGCCAGACCCGCAGGGCCAGGTAGAGGGCGAGGCCGGACAGCAGGGCGAGGTAGACGCGCAGCAGCGGGGTGGACGACGACCAGGACGCGACGGGCGCCACGAGCAGGGAGACCCCCCGGGCGCGCGGCGCGCTGAAGAAGGCCGCCGGCGCCTGGTCGCCGACCTGGCTGACGTAGACGACCTCGTCCCAGCCGAGGCCCAGCACCGGGCGCACGAGGACGAGCTGCGCCAGGGTGAAGACGCCGGCCACCGCCGCGAGCGGACCGCTGCCGCGGACCCGGCGGAACACGCCGGAGGCGTTCGTCTGCTCACGTCGTCGTATACCGACCAGCATGGCGCCCGCGCCACCGGTCATCGTCCACCCCTTTCCCCTACGTGTCGCAGGGCTGCTGGACCCCACGGCCGGGGGCTGAAGACGGAAGCAAGGGAAAACACGGTCAAACTAACCCGTGTGCGACAGGCGTGCAGGCCGATATACGGCCAACCGCCTGATCCCCGCGCCCCGCGGCGCCGCCGGCCGGACGCCTCCCGCGCCGGGGTCAGCGGGCGTTCGGCCGGCGGTGCGGGGGCTGCTCGGGGACCGGCCGCGGTGCGACCGGGGGCACGTCGCGCACCACGGGGGCGTCCTCGCCCACCGTGAGCTCGCTGCCGTGGTGGCTGATCGTCAGGGGCCGGCCGGAGTGCAGCGTGTAGGTGGCCCGGTCCGCGGTGATCTCCACGCGCAGGCAGCGGCCGAGGAAGCGCAGCGTGAAGGCCAGGCGGCTGAACCTGCCCGGCAGGCGCGGCGCGAAGTGCAGCGTGCCGTCCTCGCACCGCATGCCGCCGAACCCGGCGACCAGCGCCGTCCACGTCCCCGCCAGGGAGGCGATGTGCAGACCGTCGCGGGTGTTGTGCTCCAGGTCCCCGAGGTCCATCAGGGCGGCCTCGGCGGTGTAGTCGTAGGCCAGGTCCAGATGGCCCGCCCGGGCGGCGATCACGGCCTGGACACAGGCCGACAGGGAGGAGTCCCGGACCGTCAGCGGCTCGTAGTAGGCGAAGTTCCGGGCGATCTGCTCCTCGTCGTAGAACTCCTCGAAGAAGCTGCCGCAGGTGTACATGGCCAGCACCAGGTCGGCCTGTTTGACGACCTGTTTGCGGTACAGGTCGAAGTACGGGAAGTGCAGCATCAGCGGGTACTGGTCCGGGCGGGTGCGGGCGAAGTCCCAGCGCTGGTAGCGGGTGAAGCCGGCGTGCTGTTCGTGCACGCCGAGTTCGTCGTTGTACGGGACGTGCACGGCCTCGGCGGCGGCCCGCCAGGCGGCGCTCTCCTCCTCGTCGACGCCGAGCCCGGCCGCCTCGTCGGGGTGGCGCTTGCAGGCGTCGGCGGCGGCCAGCAGGTTGGCCCGGGCCATGAGGTTGGTGTAGGTGTTGTCGTCGGCGATCGCGCTGTACTCGTCGGGTCCGGTGACGCCGTCGATGTGGAAGACGCCCCGGTCGTCGTGGTGGCCGAGGGAGCGCCACAGGCGGGCGGTCTCCACCAGCAGTTCGACGCCGACCTCGCGCTCGAAGGTCTCGTCGCCGGTCGCCGCCACGTACCGTACGACGGCGTCGGCGATGTCGGCGCCCACGTGGAACGCGGCCGTGCCGGCCGGCCAGTACGCGGAGCCCTCGGAGCCCTCGATGGTCCGCCAGGGGAACGCGGCGCCGCGCAGCCCGAGTTGGGCCGCGCGCTCCCGGGCCGCGTCCAGGGTGTTCCGGCGCCAGCGCAGCGCCTCGGCGGCGGCGTCCGGGGCGGTGAAGGTCAGCAGGGGCAGGACGAAGACCTCGGTGTCCCAGAAGGCGTGGCCGTCGTATCCGGAGCCGGTCAGCCCCTTGGCGGGGATCGCGCGCTGCTCGGCGCGGGCCCCGGCCTGCAGGACGTGGAAGAGGGCGAAGCGGACGGCCTGCTGGATCTCCTCGTCGCCGTCGACCTCGACGTCGGCCCGCGCCCAGAAGTCGTCCAGGTAGGACCGCTGCTCCTCCAGCAGGCCCTGCCAGCCGCTGTGCGCGGCCGCCGCGAGCGCCGCCTCCACCTGGTCGCTCATCGCGGGCCGGGAGCGGGCGCCGGACCAGCCGTGGGCGACCAGCTTCTCCACGCGCAGGACCTGGCCCGGTTCCAGGACGGAAGTGACCGTCAGACGGGCGACGTCCACGTTGCTCTCGCTGCTGGTGGTGGTCGGCCCGGGCCCGCTGACGACGTGGTCGGCGGCGACGGCGACCCGCAGGCCGCTGCGGCGGGTGCGGTGCACCAGGCGCAGCCGGCTGCCGGAGGCGAGGTCCTCCTCCGGCTCCAGCGGCGACTTCAGCGCCCGGGCCGCGCGCGGGTCGCCGTCCGGCTCGGGCAGGCTCTCGTTGGCGACCAGTTCCGACTGCACGACCACGCGGGTGCGGCTGTCGACCGGCTCCACCTCGTACGCCACGGCCGCGATCGCCCGCTGGGTCAGGGAGACCAGCCGCGTGGAGCGCACCCGTACCGTCGAACCGGCCGGGGAGGTCCACTCGCAGGTCCGCTCCAGCACGCCCCGGCGCAGGTCCAGCGTCCGCTCGTGGTGCACGAGCCGCCCGTAGCGCAGGTCGAACGGTTCGTCGTCGACCAGCAGCCGCACCACCTTGCCGTTGGTGACGTTGATGGCCGTCTGCCCGGACTCCGGGTAGCCGTAGCCGGCCTCGGCGTACGGCAGCGGGTGCAGCTCGTACACGCCGTTGAGGTAGGAGCCGGGCAGGCCGTGCGGTTCGCCCTCGTCGAGGTTGCCGCGCCAGCCGACGTGGCCGTTGGACAGCGCGAACACGGACTCGCTCTGGGCCAGCAGATCGAGGTTGAGGTCCGATTCGCGCACGGCCCACGGCTCGACGGCGTACGCCCGCTGCGTGATCACTCCTTGCCCCCCAGTTCGGCGAGGTCCTTCACGACGCGGTCGGCGCCGTGCGCGTACAGGGCGTCGGCCTGCCCGACGCGGTCGACACCGACGACGTGTCCGAAGCGGCCCGCGCGGCCCGCGTCCATGCCGGCCAGCGCGTCCTCGAAGACGGCCGCCCGCGCCGGTTCGACGCCGAGGTCGCGGGCGGCGGCCAGGAAGGTGTCGGGGTGCGGCTTGCCCGGCAGCCCGCGCTCGGCGGCGACCACGCCGTCGATCCGTACGTCGAACAGGTGCTCGGCGTCGATCGAGCGCAGCACGTCCTGGCAGTTGGCGCTGGAGGAGACGATCGCGGTGCGCAGTCCCTGGGCGCGGACCGCCTCCAGGTAGCGCAGGGTGCCGTCGTAGGCCTGGACGCCCTCGGTGCGGATCTTCTCCAGGAGGAGCGCGTTCTTGCGGTTGCCGAGCCCGTGCACGGTCGGGGCGTCGGGCGGGTCGTCGGGGGTGCCCTCGGGCAGTTCGATGCCGCGGGAGGAGAGGAAGGTGCGTACGCCGTCGGCGCGTGGGCGGCCGTCGACGTACTCGTCGTAGTCGCGGGCCGTGTCGAACGGCCGGAAGTGCTCGCCGTCGCGCTCGCGCAGGAAGGCGTCGAACGTCTCCTTCCAGGCGGCCGCGTGCACCACGGCCGTCTTGGTGACGACCCCGTCGAGGTCGAAGAGGCAGGCCTGGATGTCTTCGGGAAGACCGAGCTCCGTCATACAGGACCCGTTCCCCGCGGCGGGGGCGTCCACTTTGTGGCGCACACCACATGCCCGGTGCCGTGCGGGACCGGGCGCGGCCGGCCGGGCACGGGGTGGCACACTCTGCTGTGTGCCGCTGACTTTCGACGACCTGCTCACGCGTGCCCGTGCTCTGCCCCGGGACGGCCGACGCGCGGTCCTCGGCATCGCCGGCGGTCCCGGCGCGGGCAAGACGACGCTCGCCGAGCACCTGGTGCGAGAGCTGAACACGGGCGGGGAGCCCTGGGCCGCGCACGTCCCGATGGACGGCTTCCACCTCGCCGACGCCGAACTCGACCGGCTCGGCCGCCGGGACCGCAAGGGCGCGCCCGACACCTTCGACGCGGCCGGGTACGCGGCGTTGCTGCGCCGCCTGCGCGAGGAACCGGACGGGGAGGTGGTCTACGCGCCCGGCTTCGAACGCGTGCTGGAGCAGCCGATCGCGGGGGCCGTGCCGGTGCCGCCGACGGCCCGGCTGGTCGTGACGGAGGGCAACTACCTCCTGCTGGAGACCGGTGCCTGGGCCCGGGTCCGGCCGCAGCTCGACGAGGTGTGGTTCTGCGAGGTGGAGGAGGCCGAGCGCGTCCGGCGTCTGGTCGCCCGCCACGAGGAGTTCGGCAAGGGCCGCGACGAGGCGGTGGCGTGGGTGCTGGGCACGGACCAGCGCAACGCCGACCTGGTCGCCGCGACCCGGGACCGGGCCGACCTGGTCGTGCCGGCGTCCGCGTTGCCGGTCCATGCCCACCGGGCGGACGGGAACGCACCGGCACGACCGGAGCGCTGAACCGGACCAGACCGTGGACCGGGACCGGGATCGGAGCAGGGTCCAGGACCGGGGCGTGGACCGGGACCGGGATCGGAGCAGGGTCCGGGACCGAGCGTGGACCGGGACCGGAGGGCCGGTCGGCGCACGCCGTCGAGGCGTCCCCCGTCCCCCGCGTGGCCTGACGTTCTCTCACCTTCTCGCCGCCTGCGGCCACTTCGTCCGGCGGGGACGCCCCGAGGAGACCGGCCGTCCCCTGACCGACCGGTCCTCCTCCGTCCCTCGACGGTTCTGCCGCGTCCGCGTGGCCGGTCCGGCCGGATCGAGCCGGCCTCCGGGGCGGTGCGGGCCGTATCCGTCTGCGGCTGCACGACTCCGACGTGGACCGGGGCCAGGACTGGGCCGGCTAGCCGACCGGCTGCGCGCGCGGTACCGCGGCGAGCGGATCCGGCTCGTGTGCAAGGGCAGCGGTGTGCCGTCCTTCCACGGGATCGAGGCCGCCGATCCGCTCGCCGTGCCCGCCGACCGGGTGCGGGGGCCGCTGGTCGTGTCCGGCTCCTCGGCCGCGAAGGCGACGGGGCGGCCGACCGGGTCGATCCGCACCAGCCGTCCGGTCGACACGGCCGGTCACTCGATCACGATCCGCCGCCGTCGGCCGCCGCCACCGCTTCCTACCGCTCCGCGTGCTGGAAGCCCTCGGCGCTGACGTGCGTCATCACGCTGCTCGCCACGCGGTAGCGGCCGTTGGGCACGTCGGCGGACCGGGTGACGTGCACGGTGAGCGGGCCGGCCCACTCGTAGCCGTGGCGTTCGGCGTGCCGGGCGAGGCTGTCGGTGAGCACCTGGTCCACCCGGCTGCCCCGGCGCGTCAGTTCCTCGTGGACCGGGCCGGCGAGCTCCACCTCGTAGGCGTTCGGCACCAGGACGCGGCCCGCGGGGCACACCACGGCCTTGTCGTCGCATTCACGGTGCAGGGCGTCGAGGAGTTCGACCGGTTCCTTGTCGAACATCCGCACCCACAGTGCCTCCCATCGGTTCTCCAGGGCCTCTTCCAGCGCACTCAGTGCGCCCATATGTCTCTCACCTGCCGCAAGCGTCGTCGGGTGGATGGGGTGGACCGGTGTCTACCGCTCGTCGAAGTCGTCGGGCCGCACCTCGGCCTCCTCCAGCGCCTCACGCAGGGTGCGGCCGGTGGCGCCCTGCGGCCGGGACTCGTCGTGCTCCTGGTCCTGGTTCCCGACGACCTCGTCGGTCGTGTGGGTCTTGGCCCGGTTCTCCTCGGGGACGGTCATGCCGAACTCCCATCGCGTCGTTCCGGACGATCCCCCGGCGTGCCGCCGGGGCCCGTCCGCCGTGTCGGGTCTTCTGCCGCGGCGGGTTCCCGCACATGGCGCGGCTATCCATCCGCCGGGGACCGGATGCCTTTCCGGCCCGGGGCGGGCGGTCCCGTGCGACCGTGAGCAGGCCCTGGTCACCACGGTGCGTGAGCTATGTTGAACTTCCGTGGGAGACGAAGGAGGCACACCGGTGCCATCGCCGCAGCAGGCACGCGCACAGGCGTCCGCGATCACCTCGGGGAAGGCGGACCCGGAGGCGGAGGTGTCCCCGACGTCCCGGCTGCGGGCGCTCTTCGACGGGCCCCGGCTCTCCCCCGGCCAGCGCCGCATCGCCCAGTACCTGATCGAGCACATCACCGAGGCGGCGTTCCTGTCGATCACGGACCTCGCGGACCGCGTCGGCGTCAGCCAGCCCTCGGTGACGCGGTTCGCCTCGGCGGTCGGCTTCAGCGGTTACCCCGCGCTGCGGGAGAGGCTCCAGTCGATCGCGCTCGGCACCTTCACCGGAGGCCCGGCGGAGGAGAACCGGGCCAACGAGCTGCAGGCGGCCGTGGACGCCGAGATCGAGAACCTGGAGAACCTGCGGCGGGACTTCGCCGACGCCGACCGTGTGATCGAGGTCGGCCGCGAGCTGTCGGCGTCGACCCCGCTGACGGTCCTCGGGCTGCGCATCTCCGTCTCGCTGGCCGAGTACTTCGCGTACGCCGCCCGCCGCGTCCACCCGGACGTGCGGCTGGTGACGCGGGGCGGCAGCGTCGCCTACGACGCGCTGCTGCAGTCGCGCGAGGCCGGCGGCACCTGGGTGCTGGCGTTCTCCATGCCCCGGCACGCCCAGGAGACCCTGACCGCCGTACGGGTCGCGCGCGGCGCCGGCCTGAAGGTCGCGCTGATCACCGACCTGGCCCTCGGGCCGATCGCCGACGCGGCCGACGTCGCCTTCGCCACCGGCACCGGATCACGTCTGGTCTTCGACTCCTACGCCGCCCCGGGCGTGATGTGCGCGGCCCTGCTGCAGGCCATGACCGACGCGGACCCCGAGCGGACGCAGGCCCGCCTGGAGGAGTACGAGCAGGTCGCCGACCAGCACCATTTCTTCCTCCGGGACTGAACGTCCCCTGCTCCCCCTCTTCCCGGCTCTTCCCTGCTCTTCCCGGCTCTTCCCGGCTCTTCCCGGCTTTTCCCGGAATCTTCTTCCCCGGGGCTTCCTCCCGGGGCGCAACGCCCCTGTTTCCTCCGGGGGACGGCGCTCCCCGCCTCCGCACCGGCCGACGCGGCGCACCCCGCCGCACACGGGGTTCCCGATCAGAGCACGCATGAATGTTTTCATACGTCTTGCAAAGCAGATGGCATATATAAATACTGCTCACGCACCACCCGCTCCGCCCGGAAAGCCGACGGTCCGCCATGCGCACTCCGCTCCATCCGCCGCGCGGCCGGCACCTGCCCGCACCGGGTTCCTGCGCGAGCACCCGACACCGCCGGCTCCTGCCCGCTCCGGCGTCCCGGGTGTTCGGCCGGGCCTCACCCGCCCGGCCGCCCGGGGCGGCCCCGGTCATCCCCTAGGCCGGGGCCGCCCGCCCCCGTCGTCCACCCCCACGACGCCGCACACCCGGAAGCGAACACCATGCCCCTGACGTCCACGCGCACCAGCCCGGACTGGCCCTGCCAGGTCAAGATGCCCGGCAGCTACGACTGGGAGCGCTCGGCGGCCAAGTGGCTGCGCGAGCTGGTGCCGGCGCGCTACGCCGGCTATCCCGCGCTCCTGCGCCACCCCGTCCTGCTCGCCCGGCACGCGCAGATCCAGGTCCAGCACGAGATCCGGGTGGCCCGCACCGCCCTGCAGACCGCCCGGGCCGACCTGCCGCGGCTGGGGCTGCCCGAGTCGGTCATCGAGCACACGATCAAGCTGTACGCGGCGGAGGTGATGCAGCTGCAGCACATCGCGCGCAGCGTGCGGGCCGTCACCGAGGCCCTGGCCGAACGCAACGCCGGGCGCTGACCGGGGCGGGGCCGCGACCGTCGGGCGCCGGCGGTCGCGGCGCCGGGCGTCCGGCCACGGCGCCGCGGTCGCGCGCATGGGCCGCGCCACGCGTGGCACACGTGACGGAATGAGCGCCACCGAATCCCGGCGCAGCGAGCCGGTGACCACGATCCTCACCTGGCAGGTGCGCCCGGGCCGCCAGCAGCAGTTCGAGGAGTGGACGCACGGGATCACCCGGTGCGCCAGACGGTTCCCGGGCAACGAGGGCGTCTCCTGGCTGCGGCCCGAGGGCGGCCACCGCTACCACGCGGTGCTGCGCTGGTCGGATCCGCACCGGCTCGCCGCCTGGCTGGACTCCGCGGAGCGCGCGGACTGGCACCGCCGGATCGAGGACATCGCCACCGAGATCAGCAGCGAACGCCAGTCGACGACCGGAATGGAGACCTGGTTCAGCCTGCCGGGCACCACCGTGCAGGCCCCGCCCCGGTGGAAGATGGTGATCACCACCTTCCTCGGCGCCTATCCGTGCACCCTGCTCATCCAGTGGCTGCTGGCGCCCCGCACCGCCGACTGGCCCCTGCCGCTGCGCGCCGCCGTCTTCCCGCTGGTGCTGCTGCCGGTGCTCACGTATCTCGTCATGCCGCGCCTGAGCCGGCTGCTGCGGCTGTGGCTGTACCGGACCGGCGACCGCTGACCCGCGGCGGTGGGAACCGGCGGTCCGGGCGGTCCGGCCGGGGGCCCGGTTCCTGCCGCCAAGCCGGTCTTCCCACCCGGTTTCGTGTGCGATGCTCGACGCGTGACGAGCGAGCCCGCTACCCCGGCGGAGACCGGTGCCGCGCCGGACCTGGCCGAACTGGCCAAGGTCGTCGCCCGGCAACGCGCCGAGATGGACCGGTTGCGCGGCCAGGCGGCGACGTCCGCGGTCGTGGAGCGGGCCAAGGGCGCCGTCATGGCACTCACCGGCTGTTCCGCGGACGCCGCGGGCGAACTGCTGCTGCAGCGGGCCAAATCGGCACGGCGCACGCTGCTGGAGGAGTGCTGGATCACGCTGGGGAGCCTGACGCCGCCCCCCGGGGGCCCCGCCGGGCAGCCGGAGACCGCCGCGGGCGAGGAGCCGGTCCTGCCCGGCGCCGACGGCACCGAGGCCCTGGTGGAGGCGGCCGCGCCGGAGGACGTCCGCACCGCTCTGGGCCGTCTCGGGCAGGCCCTCGCCCGCGTCCACACCTTCCAGGACCTCGCCCGCTGCCTGCTGGAACACCTCATGCCTGACACGGGCACGGACGCGGTCATGATCTACGTCCGGCGGCGCACCGGCGGGCTGGAACTGGCCGGGCACGCCGGTGTCGGCGCCGCCCTGGCCGCCGAGTGGCACCAGGTGCCGCCGGTGAGCGGGGTCGCGGCACTGGACGCCCTCCGGGCGGGCGAGCCCTGCTGGCTGGAGGACCCCGCCGAGGACAGGGAGCGGTACCTGCTGATCGGGGATCCGCCCGAGCGGTGGCGTTCCCGTGCCTGGCTGCCCGTGCCGGCCCCGGGCGCGCCCGAGGTCTGCGTCGGGGTGCTGCGCGGCCGCGCCGGGCCGTTCACCCCGCGCGACCGCGCCCACCTGCGGGGTGTGACGCGGCTGTGCGCGGGCTGGCTGCGCACGTTCGGCGCCCGGCCCGGCCCGCCCGCCGCCACCGTGGGGCCCGCCGTGCAGGCGGTGTTCGGGGTGCTGCCGGTCGCGGCGTTGCTGCTCACCCCGCTGCGCACCGCGTCGGGCGAGGTCCAGGACTTCCGCGTCGACGCCGCGACCGCCCAGGCGGGCAGCCTGCTGGGCCGCGCCGACGACGGCCTCGCCGGGCGGCGGCTGCTGGAGTGCCGGCCGGACGCGGCGCACGAGCCGCTGTGGCGGGGCTGTCTGCACACACTGGCCACGGGTGAGCCGTACGAGAGCGAACCGTTCGCCCAGCAGGAGGTCGCGGACGGTGTCGCGGAGCTGTCCACCTACTCCGTCCGGGTGGCGCGGTTGGGTGAGGCGCTGGTCGTCACCTGGGTCCGGCACGGCTCCTCCGACCGGCAGGAGCAGCGGCTGGCGGACCTGCAGCGGCTGGGCAGCCTCGGCTGGGCGAACTGGAACCTGGCCACCCACGAGGCCTCCTGGTCCAGCCAGGTCTTCGCCCTCCTCGGCCGGGACCCCGCGCACGGCCCGGCCCGCCTCGCCGACCTGCCGCGCCTCGCGCTGCCCGACGACGTGCCGGCCCTGACCCGCGCGATCGAGGACCTGGTCGAGGCGGGGCGGCCGTTCGACCTCCCGTTCCGGATCCTGACGCCGCACGGCGTGCGGCATCTGCGGCTGGTGGCCGAGGCGGTGACGGACAGCCGCGGAACGCCCGTCGAGGTGCACGGCTTTGTACAGGACCTGACCGCGCGGCGGCGGGCCGAGCTGGCCCTCGTCGAGAGCGAGCGGGCGATCCTCACGCAGCACGACGTGCTCCAGGCCGAACGAGCCCTGGCCGCCCGGTTGCAGCACGCGCTGCTGCCCCTGCCGAAACGGCCGGTGGACCTGGCCGGGCTGCGCGTCGAGGTCGCCTACCTGCCCGCGCAGTCGGGGATCCACGTCGGCGGCGACTGGTTCAGCGCCATCGAACTGCCGGACGGCGACGCCCTGTTCGTGGTCGGCGACGTCGCCGGACACGGCGTGGACGCCGTCGCGACGATGGCGCAGCTGCGCTTCACCGCCAAGGGCATGGTCATCACGGGCTCCTCCCTGACCGGCGCGCTCACCCGGCTCAACACGCTGCTGCTGCACTCCCGCGACTCCCACGGCACCGCCACCCTGGTGCTGGCCCGCTACAGCCCCGGCGAGCGGCGCCTGGTGTGGGCGCAGGCGGGACACCCGCCGCCGCTGCTGCTGCGGGACGGCGAGGTGCGCCGCCTCGACCGCCCGCGCGGCCTGCTGCTCGGTGCGTGCACCGCGCCCGTCTTCGAGGAGGCGGAGTGCCGCCTCGAACCGGGCGACCGGCTGATCCTGTACACGGACGGCCTGGTCGAGCGGCCCCCGGAGAGCATCGACCGGGGTCTGGAGCGGCTCGCCGAGGCCGTCGCGGCCCACCACACCGACGAGTCCGGGTCGCTGGGAGCGCTGCTCGGGGCGATGCTGGCCGAGGAGCGCCGGGACGACGTCTGCGTCCTGGACATCCGGGTCCCGCGCGGTCCGCGGCGGTAGGGCCCGTCACTCGTCACCGCGGTGACGCCGGTACCGGTACAGGCCCACGACGAGGGCCGGCAGGAAGACGACGGGCAGGACCAGGCCCGGGACGCGGGAGCCGTCCATCGGCGTCGCCTTCGGTTCGCGGCGGTACGGGGCACCCCGTACGGCGTCCCGGGCCCTGGGTGACGCCCGCCGCCGCCCGCGCACCGGTCCTTCCCCCGGGCGTTGCCGGGGGTTCGCATGCCGGGCCCCGGATCAGTCCACCGGGTGCCCCGGGGGGATGGTGATGACGTCGCCCAGGCGCAGCAGCGGTCCGTCGTCCGTCTCCCGCTGCCCCCACTCGACCGGGTCGAGGACGAAGCCGACGTGGTCGCCGCCGCCGGTCCGGGTGAGGACCCGGCCGACGAACCACGCCGTCGCGTCCTGGAGGATCACGGCCCCGCCGTGCCCCTCCCGCCAGCGCGCGTGCCGGAACTTGTCCTCCCGGTCCCCGGTCCGCCCGCCGAACAGCTCGGCGAGCGCGCGCTGTTCGCGGCCGAGCAGATGCACGGCCAGGAACCGCGCGGACCGTGCCACCCGGTAGGTGTGGTTGGCCTCCGACAGCCACACCACGAACCGCACGGGCCGCAGGGAGCACTGCGAGGCGAATCCCACCAGGCAGCCCGCCCGTTCGCCGCCCGCGGCGGCCGTCACCACGTACACGTCGGGGTCCAGCCGTCCGGTGAACGCGTCCGCGTCGGCCATGCCCACACCGCTCCCCTTCCACGATTGCGTCTCGGGCATCTCCTCACCGGGCCGGGCGAACTCATGCATCGGGCGCTCGGTTTCAGCCACCGTGCACGGTCGTGCGGGACTCCAGCGCGCGGCGGGTGTCGTCGCCGTACACGCCCGTCTCGTCGCCCCGGACGCCGTACCAGAGCTGGAAGCGGGCGACCGCGGCGGCCAGGGTGGCGTCGTAGCGGCCGCTGGTGGAGCCGTCCGGGTAGACGTCCGGGACGCGCAGGAGGCGCTGCTGGAGTTCGGTCACCTCGGCGCCGGTGTCGCCCTCGCCGAGGACACCGGCGCCGCCGGGGCCGGGGACCGGCGAAGGGGGCGGGGCCGGCGAAGGGGGCGGGGCCGGGGGCGGCG
Organism: Streptomyces sp. NPDC052701; assembly: GCF_040678355.1. Classification (NCBI taxonomy): domain Bacteria; kingdom Bacillati; phylum Actinomycetota; class Actinomycetes; order Kitasatosporales; family Streptomycetaceae; genus Streptomyces; species Streptomyces sp. NPDC052701. Next base: position 260,792 of record NZ_JBFATO010000001.1, on the reverse strand, counting down.
CGGAGGGCCGGGGAGCGGGCGCCGCGCGGTCGCCGGTGTCCCGGTCCGGCAGCAGCAGGGCGGTGCCGAAACCGGTCACCGCGGCCGCGACGACGGCGAGCGCGAGGGCCGCGCGGCGGCGTCCCCGTCCGCGTCCCCGTCCGCGATCCCGTCCGTCGGCCGGCCGGCGGTGGCCCTCCTCCACGGGAGGGAGTTCACGCGTGTCGTCCTCGGAGCCGGCCGGCCGCCCCGGCACCGCGACGGACTCGAGATCCGGGTCCTGCGACAGTTCCCGGAACAGCTCCGCCAGGGCGTCGGTGCGGCGGGGGCGCAGGACACGGATCGGTTCCAGGGCCGGGCCGTCGTGCGGCTGCCGGGGTCCGGACGGTGTCGGCACGCTGCTCTCCTTCCGTCCCGGGACGCGGGGCGGGTCCGCCCGCGAGGCTCCGACGACCCGGGCCTTGAGGAGAGATACGCGCCCGCTGCCCCCGGAGTTCAGCGGGCTCCCCCGCCGCCCGTGCGCACATAGCGGTGCAGGGACGCCGTCACGGTGGCCACGAAAGCGTCCCTGCGGGTGTCGTCGAGCGCGTCCAGCGACAGGTACGGGTTGAGGTCCTCCAGCTCGACCAGGAGCAGCTCACCGCCCGGCGCGCGGCAGGCGTCGACGCGCTGGATGCCGTGGTCGATGGTGTTCCAGTCGATGAAGCGCCGGGCGAACTCCAGGTCCTCACGGGTGGGTTCGTACGGCTCCAGCCCCCAGCGCCGGCCGGGGTCCGGGGCGTACAGGGCGTACTGGAAGTCGTGGTCGACGAAGTAGAAGGAGACCTCGTAGGCGAAGTCGACGCGCGGCTGCACCAGGACGCCGCCGTCGACGAGGCCGGGCACCTCGGCCGCGGGGACCGTGCGCAGGCCGGTGGAGTCGGCGCCGAGCTTGGGCTTGACGACGTACTGCGCCGCCTGCGGCAGCCGGTGCAGGTCGTCCGGGTGGTCGACGGTGGGGATCACCGGGAGACCGGCGGCGCTCAGGTCCAGCAGGTACTGCTTGCCGGCCATGTCGGCCCTGCCGGTGAGCTGGTTGTACACCGGGATCCCGGTCGCGGCGGCCCGCTCGCGGAAGGCGTGGTAGGCGGCCAGGTGGGTCAGCACCGGGCCGCTGTTGCGGACCACGGCGGCGTCGAAGCCGTCCAGCAGCGCGGCGGCGTCCCGGGGGTTGCACAGCGCGAGGTCGAACTCCTCGCGCAGGCGCGAGGTGAGGAAGACGTCCTCGTCACAGTAGCGGCGCCCGCGCGCCTGATAGGCCAGGTCGGTGACGTACAGGAGGCGGGGGCGGGCGGTCGGCATGCGGGGCTCTCCTCGGCGGCGGCGGGAGCCGATCATACGGCCGGCCCGGCCGGCGGTACTCAGTACCTCGTCAGGAGTGCACCGAGTGCCATCCGCACCGGTCAGGTGTTACGTTCCCGTCCATGAGCTCCAGCAGGACGGCGTCCGGCCGCGGCGGCAGGGCGCGCGACGCCGGGACGCCCGGCACCTCCGGGAAGACGGAGGGGACGGAGAAGACGCGCGGGCCGGAGCCGGCGGAGGCGGGCACCGGGAAACCGCCGATGCGCGACGCGCTGGTCTCGGCGGCCTTCCGGCTGTTCCTGGAGCGGGGGTACGAGCGGACCACCGTCGACGACATCGTGGCGCTCGCCGGGGTCGGGCGGCGGTCGTTCTTCCGCTACTTCCCCTCCAAGGAGGACGTGGTCTTCCCCGACCACGAGCGGTGCCTGGCCGACATGACGGCCTTCCTGGCCGCCGGCGCCGAGGACGACGACCCCGTGCGGCGGGTCTGCGACGCGGCCCGGCTGGTGCTGCGGATGTACGCGGAGAACCCCACCTTCTCCGTGCAGCGCTACCGCCTCACCAAGAAGGTGCCCGGCCTGCGCGCGTACGAGCTGTCGGTGGTGTGGCGCTACGAGCGCGCCCTGGCCGAGTACCTGCGCGGGCGCTACGCCGGCCTGCGCGACGGCAGCCTGCGGGCCGACGTGATCGCGGCGGCCGTCGTCGCGGCGCACAACAACGCGCTGCGCTCCTGGCTGCGCTCGCACGGCCGGGGCGACGCGAACGCCGCCGTGGACCACGCCCTGGGCTGGGTGCAGTCCGCTTTCGGCGCCGGTCCGGTGCGGCCCGCCGAGGAGCGGCCCGAGGACGTGGTGGTCGTCGTGTCCCGGCGCGGGGCCCCGCTGTGGCGGGTGGTGCGGGAGATCGAGTCCGCCCTCGGGCAGGGCTGAGCCGGGTGCCGGACCCGGACTTTTGAGGGTACGGAGTGCCTTTACGCGTGGCACTGAGTGCCATACATTGTCGGTGTGCACGGTGGCACGGCGCACCGCGCACGCGCGTGCCCGGGTGACCGCGCACGCGGATTCCGGCCGAGTGCAGGGAGTTGACCAGCGTGTACCACCCCTCAGGAAGCCCCGCCCAGCAGGCAGCCGGCTCCGCGACGGGCCTGCTCGATCCGCGCGGCGCGGACACGGACGCCCTCCTCTTCCAGCGCTGCACCTGGTGCGGCACCGCCATGTACCACCGGCTGCTGTGTCCGGTCTGCCGGGGCAGCGACCTGCGGACCGAGCGCAGCGAGGGCGTGGGGACGGTGCGCCACTCCACGGTGGTGCACCGCAACACCCCGGCCGCGCGCAACGTGTCACTGGTCGAGATGGCGGAGGGCTTCGTCGTGCGGGGCCGGGTCATGGGCCCGCCCATCGGCATCCACAGCGGTGACCGGGTGCGCCTGTCGACGGCGAAGGACCCGGTACGGGGCGAGCCGGTCTTCCAGCTGATCGACGAGCCGTACCGCGCCTGGACCTGACGGCCGGACGGGCCTGCGGCCGGCCGCCCGCAGGATCCGCGGCCGACGGCCGGACTCGCCGTGACCGGGGCCGCCCGCACCGGGCGCCGACGGCACCGGGCCCGTGACCGGCAACCGCTCCGGCCCACAGCCGGCAACCGCTCCGTTCACCCGGCCCGGGGCCGGGGAATCAGCTCCCCGGTGCGCACGGCCCGGCCCGTCCCGAAGCTGTGGCCGGCCGCCGGGCCGGCGGTGAGGGCGCGGGCACCGTCGCATTCGGTGGCCGTCGCCCGGGCACCCGCCCCCGCCGCCGGAAAACGCTCGCTCAGACGCGGGGCATCAACATGATCCGGATCCCGACGGTGCCGTCCAGGCCCCTGCGCAGCCGGCTGCCCAGCAGGGTGAGCCGGCCGGTGAGACCGTACTTGCGGGCGATCAGCCGGCGGTAGCGGGCGGTGGTGGCCGCGTCGCAGATCTCCGCGATGGCCGGGACCTGGTCGCCGGTCGGGTTGCCGCGCAGGTCGCACGGGCCGACCAGTACGTCGGCCCGGTTGCGTATCCGCTTCACCTTCCAGGAGCCGGCGGCGGTCCACGCGCCGAGGGCGTCCCCGTCGCGCACCACCCACACCGGGGTGGCGACGGGTGTGCCGTTCCTGCGGTAGCTGGTGAGCAGCAGGTACTTGCCCGCGCCGAGCCGGTCCAAGGGGGTGTCGTCCATGGCGGGCAGTCTAGGCCTGTCGCCGACCTCCCGCCTGCCCCGCGGCGCCCCGCACGCACTCTCGCCGCGCCGGGTCCGCGCGGGCACGGCGCGGCCCGCCGCTCACTCGCCCCGCACGACCGCCGCCATCCGCCGTACCGCCTCCGTGAGCACCTCGGGCAGGGTGGCCAGGTTCAGCCGTACGTGCCCGGCGCCGCCCGTGCCGAAGGGGAGCCCGGAGTTGAGCGCCACCCGGCCGCGGTGCAGGAAGACCTGCGCGGGGTCGTCGCCGAGGCCGAGCGGGCGGCAGTCGAGCCAGGCGAGGTAGGTGGCCTCGCCCGGGCGGTGGCGGACCGCGGGGAGGTGCTCGGCCAGCAGGCCGGCGAACAGGCGCCGGTTGTCCTCGAGGCCGGCCAGCAGGGCGTCCAGCCAGGCGGTGCCGTCGCGCAGGGCGGCGGTGTGGGCGATGACGCCGAGGTGGCTCGGGCCGTCCCCGACCTCCTCGGGCAGCCGGGCGAGGTCGGCGGCGGCCCCGGGCCCGGCGAGGGCGAGCGCGGCCTTGAGCCCGGCCAGGTTCCACGCCTTCGACGCCGACATCAGCGACAGGCCGCGCTCGGCGCCCGGCACGCTCAGGTAGGGCACGAAGTCCGCGCCGGGCAGGACGAGCGGGGCGTGGATCTCGTCGGCGACGACGCGCACGCCGTACCGTTCGGCGAGGGCGGCGACGGCGGACAGCTCCTCGGCGGTGTGCGCGGCTCCGGTCGGGTTCTGCGGGTTGCACAGCAGGTAGGCGGCCCTCCCCCGGGAGCCCGGCCGCGCCGCGCCGGAGGGGAGTCCCGTCCGGTCCGCGACGGCCCGCTGGAAGGCCTCCTCCAGGGCGGCGAGGTCGAGGCGGCCGTCGGCGCCGAGCGGGGCCTCGACCACCCGGCGGTCCAGGTGCGTCACGAACTGGTGGAACGGCGGGTACACCGGCGGGTTCACCACCACCGGATCGCCGGGGCCGGTGACCAGTTTGAGCATCTCGACGACGCCCAGCATGACGTCGGGCACGATCGCGGTGCGTTCCACGGCGAGCCCGTCCCAGCCCCACCGCTTGTCCGCGAAGGCGGCCAGTGCCTCGGCGTAGGCGGTGCCCGCGGGGTAGCCGGTGTCGCCGAGCGCCAGCGCGTCGGTCAGGGCGCGTACGACGGGTTCGGCGAGCGGCACGTCCATCTCGGCCACCCACAGCGGCAGCACGTCCTCGGGGTAGGTGCGCCACTTCATGCTCGTACGGCGCCTGAGCCGGTCCAGGGTGAGGGCGCGCAAGGGGTTCGGTTCGCCGGACGTCTCGTGCGGGGTCCTCGTCATGGCCACACGATAGGGGGCCGTGGTGCGAGCGGGCACGACGAGGCGGGGCGGGTGCGCCGGGGCGTTGCCGGAGGTCGTCCGCGGCGGGCCGGGGCCGGGCGGCGGGAGCCGCACCGCTCGCCGGGACCGTCCGCGAAATCGCCTCCGCCGGGCTGAACGGCCGCGGGCCCGGGCCCGTATGGAAGGGGGGTGCTCGACTCAAGGAGAGCCCCGCGGCGTCGCCGCCGCGCTGTTGAGGTTCGGGAGCCATGCATGAGGCACGCACGACGACGGGTCGTCCGGCGAGTGACACGGCTGGCGGCCGTCGGCGGACTCCTCCTCGGAGGCGCGATGGTCACACGCGCCGTGGCGAGTGAGCCTCCCGAGGTCTCCGCCGTCCCCTACTCCTCCGCCCGGGCGGCCGCCGACACCGGCGCCGACCTGGTGGAGCGGCTCGGCCCGTCCCGTACGGCGGGCAGCTGGGTCGACGAGGACGGGCGGACGGTCGTGGCGGTCACCGACGAGAAGGCGGCCGCCGAGGTCCGGCGGGCGGGCGCCGAGGCGAAGAGGGTGCGCCACAGCATGCGCGAACTGAAGTCGGCGACCGCGACCCTGCGTTCGGCGCCCCGGGTGACGGGTACGGCCTGGGCCCTGGACTACCGCTCCAACGAGGTGGTGGTACGGGGGGACAGCACCGTCTCCGCGGCCGACTGGTCGCGGCTGACCGAGGTCGCGGACGGTATCGGCGGCTTCGTCCGCATGGAGCGCACCGAGGGCACCTTCACGACCCGTCTGAACGGGGCGCGGCCCATCCTGTCGACGGCCGGGCGCTGTTCGGCGGGGTTCAACGTGACCGACGGGCGCAGCGAGTACATCCTCACGGCCGGGCACTGCGGGCCGGACGGCTCCGTCTGGTTCGCCGACGGGGCGGGCCGGGACCGGGTCGGCACGACGGTCGGCAGGAGCTTCCCCGGCGACGACTACTCCCTGGTGAAGTACGACGGCGGCCGGGCGGGCGCGGGAGCCGACGTCGTGGCGGTGGGCGACGGCAAGGGCGTGCGGATCACGGGGGTGGCGGACCCGGCCGTGGGGCAGCGGGTGTTCCGCAGCGGCAGCACCACCGGGCTGCGCGACGGCCAGGTGACCGCGCTCAACGCGACGGTGAACTACCCCGAGGGCACGGTCAGCGGGCTCGTCGAGACCGACGTGTGCGCGGAACCGGGCGACAGCGGCGGCCCGTTGTTCTCCGAGGGGATCGCGCTTGGTGTGACCTCGGGCGGCAGCGGGGACTGCACGACGGGCGGGACGACGTACTTCCAGCCGGTGACCAAGGCGCTGTCCGAGCTGGGCATGCGGCTGATCGTGTCCGCGCGGGGCGGCGCGAGCTCCGCGCCCTCGCCGGCGCCGTCCGCGTCGGCCGGCCAGGGTGCCGCCGCCCCGGGCGTCACCGGGCCGGGTTCGCCGGCACCGGTGGGCGGCGCGGACGTCTCGACGCTGCTGTCCCGGCTGGCCGATCCCCGGAACATCGGGCCCGGTCTGCTGGTCGTCGCGGGCAGTCTGGTCGCGCTGGTGGCCACGCGCTGGATCAGGTCGGAGCAGGACCGCAAGGCGTACCGCCAGCACTACTCGGCGACCTGGAGCTGATCCGCCGGGGCCGGGCTCCGGCGGCACGGCCGCGACCGCTCCCCCGGCGGCCCGGGACGACGGAGGAGCGCCGGGTGGAGAAGGGCCGGAGCACGGCGGCGGCCGGCGACCGGCGCCGGGCGGCGTGCGCCTCGGCGGGGCAACGGGGTGAACGAGGTGAACGGCGTCCGCGGACACGGGGAACGCGGCGCGGGCGGGGGGCGGGCCGCCCGCCCGGCCGGGGCCAGAGGCGAGAAGGGCACCCGTCCGATCAGGGGTGCCCCGGGACAGCGGGGCGATGCGGCGGTCGGCCTACGAGGTGCTCAGGCGGCCTTCACCGGCTGCGGGCGGGCGGCTGCCCATTCCAGGACGAGCCGCTGGTACTCCTCGCGCTGCTCGGTGCTCAGCGTCCCGCCCGACCGGAGCCACAGGGCCCGGATCTCCTCGTTGACCTCGTCAGCCGATCGCTCGGAAGAGGGTTCAACAGTGGTGGACATGCTGTGAAGCATACGGCTCCGGAGGTGAAGGCGGTGTGAGTAATCAGGAGCTAAACGGACATTAAGGACCGTGTCGCTGATCACGTCCATCTGCCGGGGAACGCGGGCCGGTTCACCTCCGGGCATCCCGGGAACCGGCCCTCCGCAGCGTGACGCGCCGCCGCGCGCCGGGGCTCCGGGTCTCCGGGCCGGTCAGGTGCCCGGCTTGCGGCCGTACACGAAGACGTCGTCGCCCTTCTTCAGCAGCGACCAGTACTTCTTCGCTTCGGCCGTGGTCATGTTGACGCAGCCGTGCGAGCCCGGCGGGTTCCACATGCTGACGCCGGCCGAGTGGAAGGCCTGCCCGCCGTCGAAGAACTGGCTGTAGGGCATGGGCACGTCGTAGATGGAGGAGACGTGGTCGATGTTGCGCCAGTAGATCTTCTTCAGGCCGGTGCGGGTCTCGTACCCGTCACGTCCCGTGCGCACCGGCACCGGCCCGTGGACCAGCTTGTCGCCGTCCTGGATCCAGCTCAGCTGGAGGGTGAGGTTCACGCAGGCGATGCGGCCCTTGTTCACCGGGCACTTGCCGTCCTTGTTGGGGTTCTTCCCCACGGCCTTCTGCTTGTTCATCAGGTCCATCACGCCCCAGGTGACGGGGCCCGCGTACCCGATGTTCGGCCTGATGCCGTGCTTGTTCTGGAAGGCCTGGATGGCCTTGCAGTCGGCGGCGGACTGCTTGCCGTCGACCGGACGGCCGAGGAACTTCTCCACCTGCTTCTGGTACGGGCCGGCCTGTGTGGTGCAGCTCGCGGCCTGCGCCGGCGCGGCGCCGAGCGCGAGTGTGAGCGGTGCCACCAGCGCGGTGATCCCGAGAGCGACGGCTCCCCGTCTGCGTACGTCCCCCATGGTGGGTTCCTCCCTGCTCGTCCCTGTGTCTCTGCCCACTAGACCGGTGCGGGGGGCCACCGGTTGTAAGGACGGCCGGGCTGCGACCAAACGGTGACATTGGCACACGCGGCGCTCTCCCCCGGGCGCCCCGCGGACGCGGGGCGCCCGGGGGACCGGCAGGCCCCGCCGGGCGGCGGCGCGCGGGGCGGAAGGGCCCCTGCGCGGCCGTGCGGGAGGCCCGGCGCTGCCGCCGGGCCGGGCGGCGCGCCACCCGCGGCCGTCCGCGCCGCGCGCGTGGGCTCACCGGTAGCCGGTGGTGTCGGCCGGCTTGCCCGCGTCCTGGACCTCGACGAGGTAGCGCCAGGCGTCGGGGCGGCTGCCGTCGAGGTCGGTGAAGCCGTACTCCCGGGCCAGGCCGCCGCTGGAGAGGGAGGCGCCGTTGAAGCGCGCGACGTCCGGGTCGGCGGCCAGGGCGGCGACGGCGCGGCCCACGTAGCGCGGGGTCTCCGAGATGGCGAAGTGGGGGACGCGGTCCAGGGCGTCGCGCCAGTTGTCCTCCCGCACCCCGAAGTGCTCCAGCATGATCTCCGAGCGCAGCCAGCCGGGTGTGAGCGCGAGGGCGGTGGCGCCGCGCGGGCCGAGTTCGTGGCCGAGGGAGAACGCCATGCGCAGGACGGCCGCCTTGGCGAGGTCGTAGAAGAAGGAGACGCGGTAGTGGTCGCGGTTGTAGTCGGCGGTGCCGTCGGTGACCTCGACCACCAGGCCGCCGGGGCGGCGCAGCAGCAGGGGCATGGCGTGGTGGCTGGTGATGGCGTGCGTCTCCACCGCGAGCCGGAGCAGCCTCAGTCCGTCGTCGAGGTCGTGCTCCCAGACGGGGGCGTCCCAGGCGAAGAGGTTCTCGCCGCCCCAGATGTCGTTGACGAGGACGTCGAGGCGGCCCTGTTCGCGGGCGATGCGGTCGACGAGCCCGCGGACCTGGCCGGGGTCGAGGTGGTCGGTGGGTACGGCGACGCCCTCGCCGCCGGCCTCGGTGACGAGGTCGGCGGTGTCCTCGATGGTCTCGGGGCGGTCGTACTCCGAGCGCTGCGCGCGGGTGCTGCGCCCGGTGACGTACACCGTCGCACCGGCCGCCCCGAGTTCGACGGCGATCCCGCGTCCTGCTCCCCTGGTCGCCCCGGCGACCAGGGCGACCCTGCCCTTGAGCGGCTGTTCCGGCATGTCCGGCCTCCCGTTGCTGTCGTGACCGTTCCGAGAGTGCCGGGTAAGCCGGACATCTTCTGTCGTCTTTTCCGTCGATCGCGGTCAGTGGCCGCGGGCGATCCACTCCTGCAGGTGGGGGGCCTCGGCGCCGATCGTGGTGGCGTCCCCGTGCCCGGTGAGGACCTTCGTCCCGGGCGGGAGGGTGAGCAGCCGGTCGCGGATCGAGTCGATGATCGTCGGGAAGTGGGAGTAGGAGCGTCCGGTGGCGCCGGGGCCGCCCCGGAAGAGGGTGTCGCCGGTGAAGACGGCCGCCAGCCCCTGCTCGTACAGGCAGACCGCGCCGGGCGCGTGGCCCGGTGTGTGCAGCACGCGCAGGCCGGCGCCGGCGGCCTCGATCACCTGGCCGTCGACCAGCCAGGCGTCGGGCTCCCGGTCCGGATGGGTCTGCTTCCACAGCGGCAGGTCGTCGCGGTGCAGCCAGACGGTGGCCCCGGTGCGCTCGGCGAGCGCGGGGGCCGCGCCGATGTGGTCGTTGTGGGCGTGGGTGCAGACGATGGCCGTGACCCGGCGGTCGCCGACGGCCTCGGCGATGGCGTCGGCGTCGTGGGCGGCGTCGATGACGACGACCTCGTGGTCGTCGCCGACCAGCCACACGTTGTTGTCGACGTCCCAGGTGCCGCCGTCGAGGGTGAACTGCCCGGAGGTGACGAGGCGTTCGACGCGCGCGGCCATCAGAGCACCACCACCGAGCGCAGGACGTCGCCCTGGTGCATCCGCTCGAAGGCCTTCTCCACCTCGTCCAGGGCGATGGTCTCGGTGACGAACGCCTCCAGGTCCAGGCGCCCCTGCAGGTGCAGGTCGACCAGCATCGGGAAGTCCCGGGAGGGCAGGCAGTCGCCGTACCAGCTCGACTTCAGGGCGCCGCCCCGGCCGAAGACGTCCAGCAGGGGCAGCTCCAGCTTCATCTCCGGGGTGGGCACACCGACCAGCACGACCGTGCCCGCCAGGTCGCGGGCGTAGAAGGCCTGCCGGTAGGTCTCCGGGCGGCCGACGGCCTCGATGACGACGTCGGCGCCGAAACCGCCCGTCAGCTCGCGGATCGCCGCCACCGGATCGCTCTCGCGCGAGTTGACGGTGTGCGTGGCGCCCATCGCGCGGGCGGTTTCCAGCTTGCGGTCGTCGATGTCCACCGCGATGATCCTCGACGCCCCGGCCAGGCGCGATCCGACCACGGCCGCGTCACCGACACCGCCGCAGCCGATGACCGCCACCGTGTCCCCGCGCCCGACCTCGCCGGTGTTGAGCGCGGCCCCGATCCCCGCCATCACCCCGCACCCCAGCAACCCGGCCGCCTGCGGTGACACGGCCGGATCGACCTTGGTGCACTGCCCGGCCGCGACGAGCGTCTTCTCGGCGAAGGCGCCGATGCCCAGAGCCGGGGAGAGTTCGGTGCCGTCGGTGCGGGTCATCTTCTGCCGCGCGTTGTGGGTGTCGAAGCAGTACCAGGGACGCCCTCGCAGACAGGCCCGGCAACGGCCGCACACCGCACGCCAGTTGAGGATCACGAAGTCACCGGGCGCCACCTCCGTCACGCCGGGGCCCACCTCCTCCACCACGCCCGCGGCCTCGTGGCCGAGCAGGAACGGGAAGTCGTCGCCGATGCCGCCCTGCTTGTAGTGCAGGTCGGTGTGGCAGACCCCGCACGCCTGGACCCTCACCACCGCCTCGCCCGGGCCCGGATCGGGCACCACGACCGTCTCGACGCGCACCGGCTCGCCCTTGCCCGGTGCGATCACGCCGCGTACTTCCTGCGCCATCTGCTGACCCCTTCGTCGACCGGTCTCCGTCCCCTCGACCCTACGCGTGACCGATCGGTAACGGCACGACCGGGCGGCGGCCGGCCGCGCGTCCTGCCGGCCGGCCGTCCCCTACCGGAATTCCCAGGTCGCGGGCGCGGGCGCCGACGTAGCCTGAGTGCTCCGCCGACGCCGAGGGAGAGACGTGAGCATCGCAGCGACGGAGACCGGCCCGCCCGCCTGGCGGCTGCTTCTCGAGTACGTACGGCCGCACCGCAGGGCCCTGTCGGCGGGTGCCCTGCTCTCGCTGGTGACCGGGGCGACCGGGCTGATGCTGCCGCTGGTGGCGCAGAGGCTGATCGACGACCTGGCGCACGACCGGGCCGTCACCGGCGCGCTGCTGGCGATGTCTGCCCTGGTCGTCGCCAACGCGGCGCTGGGCGCGCTGGGCGCGTACGTGCTGCAGCGCACCGCCGAGTCGGTGGTGCTCGGCGCGCGGCGCGCCCTGTCGTCGTACCTGCTGCGGCTGCGGATCACCGCCCTGGACCGCAGCGAGCCCGGCGACCTGATGGCCCGCATCACCTCCGACACCACCCTGCTGCGGTCGGTCACCACCGACTCGCTGATCGGGCTGGGCACCGGCGGCCTCACGCTCGTCGCGACGGTCGTGCTGATGGGCCTGGTCGAACCGGTGCTGCTCGGTGTCACACTGGCCGTGATCGCGGGCGCGGGCGTCGTGCTCGGGGTGATCGTGCCGCGCATCAACCGGGCGAGCAAGCAGGCGCAGCAGGCGGTCGGCGTGATGGGGGCCGCGCTGGAACGGGTCCTGGGGTCGCTGCGCACCGTGAAGGCGTCGGGCGCCGAGCCCCGGGAGGAGCGGACGCTGCACGAGGCCGCCGAGGAGTCCTGGCGGCAGAGCGTGAGCGCCGCCAAGTGGTCCGCGGCGGCGGGCAACACGGCGGGGCTGGCGATCCAGGTCGCGTTCATCACGGTGCTCGCGGTGGGCGGGGCGCGGGTGGCGACCGGAGCCATCGACGTGGGTACGCTCGTGGCGTTCCTGCTGTTCGTCTTCTACCTCATCGCGCCGATCCAGCAGGTGGTCGGCGCCGTCACGCAGTACCAGACCGGCGCGGCGGCCCTCGCCCGCATCCAGGAGGCGCTGCGCCTGCCCGCCGAGCCGCCCGCCCGGCCCGCCCCGCTGCCCTCCCCCGGCGCGGAACCCGCCAGTGTCGCCTTCCGCGACGTCCGCTTCCGCTACGCCGAGGACCTGGCGTACGTCCACCACGGGGTGACGTTCGCCGTGCCCGCCCGCGGCATGACGGCGTTCGTCGGCCCGTCCGGTGCGGGCAAGACCACCGTGTTCTCCCTCATCGAGCGGTTCTACCAGCCCGACTCGGGCGAGATCACGCTCGACGGGCGCGACCTCGCCGACTGGGAGCTGCCCCGGCTGAGGGCCGCCATCGGCTACGTGGAGCAGGACGCGCCGGTCCTGTCGGGCTCGCTGCGGGACAACCTGCTGCTGGGCAACCCGGAGGCGGACGACGACGCGCTCGCGCGGGTGCTGAAGACGACCCGCCTGGACGGTCTCGTCGCCCGGCTGCCGGAGGGCCTCGACACGCTCGTCGGGCACCGCGGCACCAAGCTGTCCGGCGGCGAACGGCAGCGCGTCGCCATCGCCCGCGCCCTGCTGCGCCGCCCCCGGCTGCTGCTGCTCGACGAGGCCACCTCGCAGCTGGACGCGGTGAACGAGGCGGCCCTGCGCGACACCGTCGCCGACGTGGCCCGCACGACCACGGTCCTCGTCGTCGCGCACCGGCTGTCCACGGTGACGGCGGCCGACCGGATCGTGGTGATGGACGCGGGCCGGGTCCGCGCCGTCGGCACCCACCGCGAGCTCGTGACCGCCGACCCGCTCTACGCCGAGCTGGCCGCGACCCAGTTCCTGGGCGCGGACGACTGAGCCGCGGCGCCGGGCGCGTACCGACCGGCGCCGGGGGCCGCCCCGGCCCGGGCGGCTTGCGCCCCCGCCTGCGGGCCCGGCGACCGCGGCCGCGGTTGCCGGGCCCGCCGGGCCGGAGGAGCCTCGAAAGGGGAGGCCCCGCGCGGCCCGCTCCCGACCGGGCCGGGGCCCCGAAGGAGGTCATGATGGCAACCGCGGCGGACCCCGCCTTCGACACCGAGACCCTGCGCCGGGCGATAGAGAGCCGGAGCCCCGAGCCTCTCGTCTCCCTCTACGCCGACGACGCGGAATACCGCATCGTGGACCGCACCACCCAGCCCAGCCACCCCAAGGTGCTGCACGGCCGGGACGAGATCGCCCGGATGCTCGGCGACGTCTACAGCCGTGACATGACGCACCGGCTGGAGCGGTGCGTCGTCCAGGGCGATCAGGCCGCCTACAGCGAGTCCTGCGAGTACCGCGACGGGGTCCGGGTCCTGTCCGAGTCGATGCTCTCCCTGCGGGACGGCAAGATCACCGAGCAGACCCTGATCCAGGCCTGGGACGAGTAGGAAGGACGGGCGCGGGGCCCGGGCCACCACCGCCGGCCCGGGCCCGGGGCCGGTACGGCCCCGGTGGCCGGGTCGAGGATCAGCGTGCGGCGCACTCCGGAGTCGTCGTACCCGTAAGCCCCGCCGGGGGCTCGCGAGGAGGGGCGAGCGCCGTGTGCCGTCCCGGGGGCGAGGGCCGCCCGCCCCGGCGGAGGCGTACGCCGGGCGTCCGGGCGGGGTGGGGGAGGCCGCCGGAGAGCGGCTCGGCCGTCCGCACGGGGCCCGGTCCCCCCGTACGGGGACGTGGGCGCCGGTCACGGCTCCCGCGGCGGACGCCAGCCGGGCGGCCGCAGGATGCCCAGCAGTTGCCGGACCAGTTCCTCCACGACCTCGTCCAGCGTCGCGTCCACCCAGCCGGCGCTCCAGTCGTGCAGGAGGCCGTTGACGCTGCCGATGAAGCCCGCCGCGGGCAGGCGGTAGTCGCGCACGGCCGCCTCCCCGCGGGCCGCGGCCGCCTCGGCCTCGGCGCGGATGAGGCCGATCCAGCGGGCGCGGCGGGCGAGCCGCTGTTCCTCCAGGCGCGGGCTGACGCCGATGATCTCGACGAAGGTGATGCGGATCCGGCGCGGGTCGGCCGCGACGTTCCCGGCGTACGCGCGGAAGATCACCGCGGCGCGTTCGGGGAGCGGCAGGCCGGTGGCGCCGGCCGCCGCCTTGAGCACGGCCTCCTCGGCCCAGTCGTTGACCTGGAGGTGCAGCGCGGCCAGCACGTCCTCCAGGGTGCGGAACTCCTCGTAGAACTGGCGGGTCGACAGGCCCGCGGCCTCACTGAGTGCCGCGACCGTCGTGGAGCGGAACCCCGGAGCGCCGCCGAACAGCTGGAGCGCGGCGTCCAGGAAGCGCCGGCGCCGCTCGGCCTGCCGTTCCTCGGCGGACTTGCCCGCGTAACGGCCGGTCGGCGCCCTGAGTCTGCCCTGCACCCGCCCTCCCTGCCCCGGTCGCTGGTCGATTTTGTCGTGTACGCGGTCTTGTGGAGAAGGCCACCATCTCCTTACTTTGCAGTAAGTTCACTGTGAAAGCACGCCTGTTCAGATTCCGGGCCCGTTTTTGGCATGTTCCGATCACGATTCGCCATGAGACCCCGCCTCCACAGGAGGGAGCAGTCATGCCTGCCCCGCGACCCAGGTACCTGTGCTCCGTAGCCGCCGCCCTCGCCCTCGTCCTGACCGCCCCCGCGACCGCCGCCACCGCCGCCCCCGGCTCCCCCGCCGCCCTGCGCGAGGTGCTGTTCGTGGGCAACAACTGGGACGGCACCGCCGACGTCATCGAATCCACCGGCGACTTCGCGAGGATCGGCCGCGTCGACGTCGTCCCCGACAAGGAGGAGCGGCTGGCGGAGATCAAGGCCGACCCGATCAAGTGGATCTACTTCACGGCCATCCGCAACAGCGTCGGCGAGGGACACGACCAGCTCGTCGACGACATGTACTCCACACCGGACGGCAGATCGGTGGTCGTCTCCCGGCCGAGCTTCGCCGACGTCGTCTCCATCGACCTGGCCACCGGCCGGATCAACTGGCGTTTCCCGGTGGCCGGTCACCGCTCCGACCACATGGCCGTCTCCCCCGACGGAACCCGGGTCGCGGTCTCCGCCTCGACCGCGAACACCGTGCACGTGCTGGACATCGCCACCGGCAGGCAGCTCGGCTCGTTCGCCACCGGCGACAAGCCGCACGAGAACGTCTTCAGCCGGGACGGCCGGTACATCTGGAACATGTCCATCGGCGAGGTGAACACCGCCCTGGACGCCCCGTGGCTGGACTGGACGAAGGGCGACCGGCGCATCACGGTCGCCGACGCGACGACGTACCGGCAGGTCAAGGTCATCGACATGCGCGAGCGTCTGGACGCGATCGGGCTGGAGGACCACTCCGACGCCGTCCGGCCCGCCGTGTTCTCGCCGGACGAGTCCAAGCTGTACTTCCAGGTCTCGTTCTTCAACGGTTTCCTGGAGTACGACGTCGCGACGGACCGGATCACCCGGGTGAAGACGCTGCCCGAGAACCCGGACACCAGCGAAGACCGCACCACCTGGGTCAACGACTCGCGCCACCACGGCATCACGATGAAGCCGGACGGCAGCAAACTGTGCGTCGCGGGCACCATGGACGACTACGCCACGGTCGTCGACCGCACGACCCTCCAGCAGGGCCCGCTCGTCACCGCCTCCAAACCCTACTGGGCGACCGTCAGCGGGGACGGCAAGGCCTGCGTCGTCTCCGAGAGCGGCGCCGACCGGGTCACGGCCATCGACTTCGCCACCGGGCGCAAGACGGTGTCCGTGCCGGTCGGCGACCATCCGCAACGCGTGCGGCTCGGCCGGGTGGCGGCCGACTGGAGCGGTCCGTCCGCCGGCTGACCAGCGGCCGGCCCCGGCCGGCCTCCTGCCCGGCCTTCCGTCCGGCCTTCCGTCCGGTCCCTTCCGCGGCCCGCGCCGGCCCGGCGCGGGCCGCGCCCGGCGGGTCCGCCGGGGCCCCGGCACGGAAACGGGGCACCGGTTCGCACCCCGGGCGCCCGCCCGGCGCAGCGCCTCGGCCGGGACCTGCCCGACGAGGCCGGCGGCGTCATCGCCCGCCGGAACCGCGCCGAACCGGTGCTCGCCCGCCGAACGATCCGCTGCAGCTTCTGCCCCTCCTGCCCGGTCGGCCGGCGAACCCTCACCGGTGATGCCGTACCCGCCCCCCTGCCACACGCCGTCCTGACATCCAGCACAACGAGCGGCCCGGCAGAGGTTCCCGGTCACAGCACTAGGAGCGCAGGAGGCCCCGTCGGGGCAGGGTGACCAAAGGGGTCCCCTGCCCCGACGGGGCTCGGTCGGCCGGGCGGCGGGTTACCGGCGCCCGGCAGAGGCCGGTGCCGTGTGCGGCGCTCCCCGGCTCAGCCGAAGTTCACGTCGCTGCACCACATGTAGGCCTGGTCGAGGTGCGAGGCCTGCCAGATCACGAACAGGATGTGGTGTCCGGTGTAGCCGGAGGTCTGGACGGGGAACGTGATGTCCTGCGCCGGGGCGAAGCGGCCGGTCTGCGTGATGAAGTCGAGGTTGCCCCAGCCCAGGGTCTGGGTCTTGGGGTTGAAGCCCTGCTTGCTCACGTAGACCTTGAAGTAGTCGGCACCGTGGGACGCCTGGTCGTACAGGTGGACCGTGAAGTTGTTGCTGACGTTGGTCGTCTTCCACTGCCCGGGCTTGTTCAGGCTGGCGTTCCTCGAGAGGTTGTTGCTGCAGAGCGTCCCGTCGGGGGTCCGCGCCTGGAACTGGCCACCGAGGCCGTCGCGGAGCGCGCTCATCCAGTTCCACATGGTGTCGGGGTTGGCCTGGAAGGCCTGCCAGCACATGGGGTCTTCGGTCTGCATGGCCGGGTTCGTGTGGTTGCTGCCCCACGTCTTCCAGCACTGGTACGCGCGGGAGGCGGGGTTGACGATGGTGCCGTGCGCCTGGGCGGGGGCCGACCAGGTCAGTGCGCCGACAACCACGGCGAACAGCATGACGAGCACCTGGAGAGGCCGGCGGAGGGACGACCGCGAACGCCCGGTTAACGGACTCTGTTTGCGCATGTGGGGGGAACTCCTTCCAGTTGCAAGGCTGTTATGGGAGCGCTCCCAACGGTAGGTCTTCTGAGTGAAATGTCAATGAAACAAACGGAGTTGATCACAGGGGCGGGCGGCGAGCAGGGAATCTGCCGTGAGCCGGGAGTCAGGAGCCAGAACCGTTCCCGGGACCGGAAAGCGAGGATGCGGCCTGGACCGGTGTGCGGGGCGATGCCGGGGAGGGGCGTTCGCGGCACGGCGACGGGACCTGGTTCCGGCGTGAGGGCGGTCCGGTTCCACACCACGCGAGATCCCAGGTCCCGATGGTGCGCCTCCGTACACCCGAGTCGGCCTCGCCGGGCAAGTCGCCTGGCAGGAGCTGTGACTGCAGGGCGCATCGGGCGGGGAACGCGGCCGATGGCACGCAGCGGGACCATGCCTGGCCGAAGAAGCCCGGCCCTCACATCCGGAGGGACATCGGCTTACCATGACGCCGCGTCAGTTCGCGGTCTTGCAGATCCGGACCAGCAGGGGAGACTGCCTTCACGACCGGGTCCGCCCGGTCCCCGGCAGCACCACGCCAAGCAGGTCGGTCCACCGTCACTCCACCGAGATGAGGTCTCGTGAACCGAAACCGAGCCGCCGTCAGCGCGGTCGCCGTGACCCTGCTCACCGCCGGCCTCGCCGCCGGTCTCGCCGTCGGCCCGGCAGCCGCCGCCACCGAGGCGAAGGCCCGCGTCGGAGCCGACTGGGCCACTCAGTCGATCGTCTTCACCGCCGCCGCAGGGCAGACCAACAACCTCAACATATTCTCCATGTACACCAGCGACGGGATCCGGCGGATCGGCTTCAGCGACGTGGTCCCGCTCGAACCGGGCGACCACTGTGCGTACTCCAGAGCCGAGGACACCACCTCCGTCGTCTGCGAACTGCCCGCCGACAGCCCCCGGCCCGACAGGATCGACGTCTTCCTCGGCGACGGCAACGACACGATCGCCGCCTTCACCCCCGGGGTCGGCACCGTCAGCGGCGGCCCCGGCGACGACGAACTGCACGCCCACACCGCACGCACGGTGCTGGGCGGCGCGGGGAACGACATGGTCATGGGACCCGCCGCCCTGCACGGCGGCGACGGCATGGACCACCTGATGGGTGACAGCGGCAACCAGCAGATGTGGGGCGGCCGGGGCGACGACATGATCGAGGGCTACGGCGGTGACGACACCGTGCACGCCGGCCCCGGCGACGACCACGCCATGGGCGGGGACGGCCGCGACATCGTCCTCGGCGGCCCCGGCGACGACACGCTGGACGGCGAAGGCGGCGACGACCTCGTCTGGGGTGGCGCCGGAGAGGACGCCCTCGAAGGCGGACCCGGCCGCAACATCGTCCTCCCGTGAGTGCGCCTCCCTGCCCGAAGGCCCCGGCCCGCGGCGCGAACAGCGTCGCGGGCGCCGGGCCACCGCCGTCGGCGACCCGCCGCCCGAGCCGCGTTGACCGCGGACGCCGCGGACGGCAGGTCCCCGCGCGACACGAGGTGACCCGGCGGAACCGGACCGTCGAACCCGTCGGCCGGCGCGGGCGCGAGTCTCCACGTTGCTCGGCCTGCCCGATCCCGTAGAGACCCGGCAGGCCGACCAGCAGGAGATCATCGCGGTGGGCCGCCGCGTCAACCGGACCGGGGACCCAACCCGGTGAACCCGTGCGGTCACAGCCCTAGCGGCGCGGCAGGCGGTGCAGCTCGACGTCCTCCAGCCGGCCGCCGGTGACCGTGGCCGTCATGTAGGTGCAGTAGGGCTGGCGGCGGCGGTCGGTCGGGGAGCCGGGGTTGAGCAGGCGCAGGCCGGTGGCCGCGGTGCTGTCCCAGGGGATGTGGCTGTGGCCGAAGACCAGGACGTCCAGGTCGGGGAAGCGGGCCGCGCAGCGGGCCTCGCGCCCCTGGGCGGGGCCCGTCTCGTGGACGACGCCGAAGCGCAGGCCGCCGAGTTCCACGCGTGCCACTTCGGGCAGCCGGGCCCGCAGCTGCGGCCCGTCGTTGTTGCCGTACACGCCGACGAGCCGGCGGCAGCGGTCCTCCAGCAGGTCGAGGGTGGCCGTGTCGACCCAGTCCCCGGCGTGCAGGACGACGTCCGCGTCCGGGATTTCCGCCAGCAGCCCGGCGGGCAGCTGCCTGGCGCGCTTGGGCAGGTGGGTGTCGGACATCAGGAGCAGACGCACGGATCCAGCCTAGGCCTGTCGTCGGACTCCCGCCGTCCGCCGGAGGGCGGGCCCCGCGGCGTCGGGTGCGTGCTCCCGGCGCACCGGGCGCCGGCCCCCGTACGGGGATGTACCCGGGTCGGCGCCCGGTGCGGCGGGAGTGCGCGCAGGGCGTCCCGGGACAGCACGCCCAGGGGGTGTGCTCCCGCACGGACGTGCGCGCGGGACGGTGGCGCGGGACCGGCCGGTCCGGCCTCGCGGCCGACCGGGGGCGAACCGTCCGCGTCCGGCGGGGGCTTCGCCAACTGACCTGCGGACAGGCGGACATGAGGGGTGCGGCCGTCCGGGCCGCAGCGCGCCTGGAATGATCACGGCACGGTCTCGGCACCGGCCGGCGGGTGAGACGGAGCGCCCCGCAGGGTTAGCATCAGGCAACGCGCAGCCAACCAGCACGTCAACGGCAAACGACCCGAAGGGCCCTGAAATCCCGATGCCGGTCAAGGTCAGCGTCATCGTCCCGGTCTACAACCCGGGCGCCTACATCGAGGACTGCATCGCCTCGCTCCAGAGGCAGTCCCTGCCGCCCGACGAGTACGAGGTGATCTACGTCGACGACGGCTCCACCGACGCGACCCCGGCCCGGCTGGACGCCCTGGCCGCCGAGGACCCGCGGGTGCGCGTCATCCACCAGGAGAACTCGGGCTGGTCGGGCAAGCCGCGCAACGTCGGCATCGAGGCCTCCCGGGGCGAGTTCGTGATGTTCGTCGACAACGACGACTACCTCGGCGACGAGGCCCTGGAGCGGATGTACGACTACGGGGTGGCCCACGGCGCCGACGTCGTCGTCGGCAAGATGGCCGGCAGGAACCGCGGGGTGCCGGTGGAGCTCTTCCGCCGCAACCACCCGCGGGCCACCGTCGAGAACGCGCCGCTCATCGACAGCCTCACCCCGCACAAGATGTTCCGCCGCGCGTTCCTGGACCGCATCGGCCTGCGCTTCCCCGAGGGCCGGCGGCGTCTGGAGGACCACGTCTTCGTCGCCGAGGCGTTCCTGCGCGCGGACAACGTCTCCGTGCTCAGCGACTACGTCTGCTACTACCACGTCCGGCGCGACGACGCCTCCAACGCCGGCTTCCAGCGCTTCGACCCCGTCGGTTACTTCGCCAACCTGCGCGAGGCGCTCGACGTCGTCGAGCGCCACACCGAGCCGGGTCCGGTGCGCGACCGGCTCTTCCGGCGCTGGCTGCGCGTGGAGATGGTGGAGCGGCTGCGCGGCCGGCGTCTGCTCGTACTGCCGGACGACTACCGCAGGGAGCTGTTCGCGGAGATCCACAAGGTCGTCGTCGAGCGCTTCGGGCCCGGCGTCGCGGCCGGACTGCAGCCGACGCAGCAGGTCGTCGCCGCGCTGACCGCCGCCGACCGGTACGACGACGTGGTGGCCTTCGCCGAGTGGGAGGCCGGTGTCGCGCCCAAGACGGCCCCCGGCGGCGTGACGTGGGACGGCGGCACGCTGCGGATCGGCTTCACCGCCGAGTACGCCTCGTCCGGTGAGCCCATGACGTTCCCCGCCGACGCCGCCCGCACCCCGCTGGAGGACACGCCCAAGGACGTCCGGGAGGCCGTGGCGTGGGTGGAGGCGGAGACCGCCGCCCGCTTCGGCCAGGCCACGGCGGACCTGCTGCTGCGCGAGCGCGCCAGCGCCGCCCAGTACTTCCAGCCCGTGCAGCTCACCCGCGAGACCGTGCCCGTCGGGGACGGCGAACGGGTCCGGCTGGTGCTGCGGGCGACGGCCGCGGTCGACCCGTCCGCCCTGCCGGGCGACGGTGTCTGGGACGCCGTGGTCCGGGTCAGGCTGGGCGGCTGGACGAAGGAGTGCCGGCTGGGTCCGGCGCCGCGCGCGAGCCGCCCCGCACCGCACGCCGCACTCGTCCGCGGCCGCCCGGTCCTGCCCTACTGGACCGAGCCGCACGGCAATCTCTCCCTGGACGCCGGGGTCCGCGGCAGGCGGCTCGGGCTGGGCCGGGCGGAGCCCACGGACGCCACCGTCTCCGGCGACCGCCTGCGCGCCCTGCTGCCGCTGCACGTGCCGGGCGACACCGGGGTGCGGCTGCGGCTCACCGCGGGCGGCAGGTCCGTGGAGGTGTCCGGCACCCTGTCCCCCGCCCCGGGGGAGGGCCGGGCGCTGCTGACGGCCACCCTGCCCTCCGCCCGGGCCCGCGGGGTGTGGCGGGCCGCGCTGTGCCTCGCCCCGGACGCGGCCGAACCGCGCTTCACGGGGCTGCCGTTCGCCCTGCGCGGCGGGCGGGGCGCGCGCGGCGGCGTGGTGCGGGTGGTGCCGGTGCCGCGCCCCGGCCCCGCACGCCGGCTGGTCCGCAGGGCACGGCGCGTGCTCGCCGCCGCCCGGCACCGCGTCACGTCCGCAGGACGGTGACCTGATGCGACCGCTGGGGATGGAAGGCGCCTGGGTGCTGGAACCCGAGGTGTTCCCGGACGACCGGGGCAGCTTCCACGAGTGGTACCGGGGCGCGGAGTTCCGCGAGGCCGTCGGCTACGACCTGGAGCTCGCGCAGGCCAACTGCTCGATCTCGCGCCGGGGCGTGCTGCGCGGGGTGCACTTCGCCGACGTGCCGCCCGGCCAGGCGAAGTACGTCACCTGCGTGCGCGGCGCCGCCCTGGACGTGACGATCGACCTGCGCGTGGGCTCGCCCACCTACGGGCGGTGGGAGGCCGTACGGCTCGACGAGGACACCCGGCGCGCGGTGTTCCTCGCCGAGGGCCTCGGGCACGCGTTCATGGCGCTGACCGACGACACCACGGTCGTGTACCTGTGCTCGACGGGCTACGCGCCGGAACGCGAACACGGGGTGCACCCGCTGGACCCGGCGCTCGGCATCGAGTGGCCCGAGGACATCACGCCGGTGCTGTCGCCGAAGGACGAGCAGGCGCCGTCCCTGGCCGAGGCCGAGCGGACGGGCCTGCTGCCGTCGTACGAGGCCTGCCGCGCGTACTACGAGGAGCTGCGCGGCAGGCGGCTCAGCGGCTGACGCCGACCTGCCGCAGGGCCCGGCGCAGGGGCTCCCAGCCGACGGAACGGGGCAGGCCGCGGTTGCGGGCCTGGGCGAGCGGGCGCCAGAAGCCCGCCTCCAGCAGCGCCTGGGGCGGCACCGCCCCGGCCCGCTCCAGGATCGCCTCCGGCACCTTCTGCGGGTCGGGCACCTCGTACTCGGCGACGATCTCGTCGTACTTGTCGCGCAGGACGGTGTTCCCGGGGTCGGCGCCGAAGACCACGAGCTGGCCGGTGGGGCGGGTGTCGACCAGGACGGTCACCAGGTCGGGGCGGTACCGGGCCAGGATCTCGGTGATCTTGTAGACGTCGCCGGTCCAGGCGTCGGTGTGCCGGTCGCGGGCCGCCTCGTCGACGCTGCGCGGCAGCATGTCGTCGAAGACGATCACGCTGGACCAGTCGGAGTGCTTCTCGACGTTCATGAAGTCGCGCAGCGCGTACTCGAACAGGTGCATGCCGTCGATGAACGACAGGTCCAGGGTGGTGCGCCGCCAGTAGCCGAAGGGGCTGCGGCCGCGGCGCAGGTTGCGCAGCGGGTGCCGGCCGCCCTTGAGGTGCTGCAGGGGGTTGTCGCGGGCGAAGAAGTCGTCGCTGGTGGCCTTCACCAGGTGGACGTCGCACTTCAGCTCCGTGACCACCTTGAAGGCGGGGTCGATCGCGATGCTGGGCACGCGGGACAGCCGCAGGCTGCGGCCGTCGTTGACACCGATCTCCAGGTAGTTGCGGTTGGCGCTGACCTTGTGCAGTTCCCGCAGGAACTCATGGCGTTTCACGAAGAGGACTCTCCTTGCGGATGCTGGGCAGTGCTTCGTGCAGGGCGGCGCGCCAGTCGCGCAGCGGGGGCAGGCCGATCTCCTGCCAGCGGCCGTGCGCTAGGGCGCTGTAGGCGGGGCGCGGCGCGGGCCGCACGAAGGCCGCGCTGGTGGTGGGGCGGACCCGCTCCGGGTCGGCGCCGATCAGGCGGAACACCTCCCGGGCCAGGTCGTACCAGGTGGCCTCGCCCGAGCCGGTGGCGTGCAGGACGCCGTGCGCGCCGGATCCGACGCGGGGGCCGAGGTCGGCGATCCGCTCGGCGACGTCCGCGCTCCAGGTGGGCTGCCCGCGCTGGTCGTCGACGACGTCCACGGTGTCCCGGCGGGCCTCCAGACCGATCATCGTGCGCACGAAGCTGGTGCCGTGGGCGCCGTAGAGCCAGGCGGTGCGCAGGATCACGCTCGCCCCGGGCAGCTCCTCGCGCACGGCCCGCTCCCCGGCGAGCTTGGTGCGGCCGTAGGCGGTGCGCGGGGCCGGGGGGTGGTCCTCCGGGTAGGGGGTGGTGCGGGCGTCGCCGGAGAAGACGTAGTCGGTGGAGACGTGGATCAGGCGGGCGCCGTGCGCGGCGCAGGCGCGGGCCAGCAGGCGCGGGCCGTCGCCGTTGACGCGCAGCGCGCGCTCCTCGTCGCTCTCGGCGTCGTCGACGGCCGTGTACGCGGCGCAGTTGACCACGATGTCGGGGCGCCGGTCCGCCACGGCGGCCCCGACGGCCTCGGGCCGGGTGACGTCCAGGGCGGCGCGGTCCAGGCCCGTGACGTGCTCGCCGCGCCGGGTGAGCTCGTCGACGACGTCCCGGCCGAGCATGCCGCCCGCGCCGGTGACCAGCCACCTCACGCGCGCTCCTCGGCGACGCGCCGCTTCAGGGGCTCCCACCAGGCCCGGTTGTCCCGGTACCAGGCGACGGTCTCGGCCAGGCCGGCGGTGAAGTCGTGGCGGGGGCGGTAGCCGAGCTCGTCGCGGGCCTTGCTCCAGTCGACGGAGTAGCGCAGGTCGTGGCCCTTGCGGTCCGCCACGTACTCGACCCGGTCCCAGTCCGCGCCGCAGGCCTGCAGCAGCAGGCCGGTGAGCTCCTTGTTGGTCAGCTCGGTGCCGCCTCCGATGTTGTAGACCTCGCCGGGCCGGCCCTTGGTGCGCACCAGGTCGACGCCCCGGCAGTGGTCGTCGACGTACAGCCAGTCGCGGACGTTGCGGCCGTCACCGTACAGCGGCACCGTCCCGCCGTCGAGGAGGTTGGTGACGAACAGCGGGATGACCTTCTCGGGGAACTGGTGCGGGCCGTAGTTGTTGGAGCAGCGGGTGACCCGCACGTCCAGGCCGTGGGTGTGGTGGTAGGCCAGGGCGAGCAGGTCGGAGGAGGCCTTGGAGGCGGAGTACGGGGAGCTGGGCCGCAGCGGCCACTCCTCGGTGGCCGAGCCGGTCCCGACCGACCCGTACACCTCGTCGGTGGAGACGTGCACGAAGGTCGTCAGGCCGTGCCGCAGGGCCGCGTCCAGCAGGGTCTGGGTGCCGACCACGTTGGTGAGGACGAAGTCGGAGGCGGTGAGGATCGAGCGGTCCACGTGGGACTCGGCGGCGAAGTGCACCACTTGGTCCGCCTCGGCCACGAGCTTGTCGACGAGTTCGGCGTCGCGGATGTCGCCCCGCACGAACTCCAGCCTGGGATGGTCGAGTCGGAGGTTGTCCAGGGTTCCCGCGTAGGTGAGCTTGTCCAGCACGGTGACGCGCGGCGCGTCCGGCGCGTCCGGCGCGTCGGAGTCGAGCAGCATGCGGACGTAGCGGGAGCCGATGAACCCGGCGGCGCCGGTGACGAGGAGGTTCATGAATGGATCTGCACCTTGCTGTGGTCTCCGAGGACGAGGCGGTGTGCGCTGGGGACACCGGGGGCCGGTGTCACCTCGACGTGCCGGCCGATCAGCGAGGACTCGATCCGGCCGACGCCGCGGATCGAGGAGTCCCGCAGCACGATGGAGAACTCCAGCTCGCTGTCGGTGATCCGGCAGTTCTCCGCGATGGAGGTGAAGGGCCCGACGTAGGAGTTGTCGACGACGGTCCCGGAGCCGATGACGGCGGGCCCGACGATGCGTGAGTTGACGACCCGGGCCCCCTCTTCGACGACGACCCGGCCTATGGCCTGCGAGCCGTCGTCCACCCGGCCGTCGATCCGGCGCTCCACGCCTTCCAGGACCATGCGGTTGACCTCCAGCATGTCGCCGACGTTGCCGGTGTCCTTCCAGTAGCCCTGGATGATCGTGCAGCGCACGTCGGCGTGGGCGTCGATCAGGTGCTGGAGGGCGTGGGTGATCTCCAGTTCGCCGCGCCAGGACGGCTCGATGGCGCGCACCGCCTCGTGGATCACGGGCGTGAACAGGTAGACGCCGACCAGGGCGAGGTCGCTCTTGGGGTCCTCGGGCTTCTCCTCCAGCCCGATCACCTGTCCGGAGGCGTCGAGTTCGGCGACGCCGAAGGCGCGCGGGTCGGCCACGCGCGTGAGCAGGATCTGGGCGTCGGGCCGGGTCCGGCGGAACTCCTCGACGAGGTCGGTGATGCCGCCGACGATGAAGTTGTCGCCCAGATACATCACGAAGTCGTCGTCGCCGAGGTAGTCCCGGGCGATCAGCACCGCGTGGGCCAGCCCCAGGGGTTTTTCCTGCGGGATGTAGGTGACCTTCAGGCCGAACCGGGAGCCGTCGCCGACCGCCTCCTCGATCTCGGCCGCGGTGTCCCCGACGATCATGCCGATCTCGGTGACACCGGCTTCGGCGAGGGACTCCAGCCCGTAGAAGAGCACGGCCTTGTTGGCCACGGGCACCAGTTGCTTGGCCGATGTGTGGGTGATCGGCCTGAGCCGTGTTCCGGCGCCGCCGGCGAGCACGAGAGCCTTCATCTGCCTCACCTTAGCCGCACTCCGGCGGAACGGAACAAGCTTTGTTTACTTGTTGATTACGGCAGCTTCCCGCCCACGTCGCCGCCAGTCCTCGCCCCTGGTGATGTCGCCCTCCGGATCCGCCGGCGGGCCCTGGCCCAGTCCAACCGGCCTTCCGGGCACCGCGGTTCACCGCCGGGCCGTACGACGGTCCCGCCCGCGCCCCTCGTCCGGGGCGCGGGCGGGACCGGGGTGGCGGGGGCCGTACCGAGGTCAGGTGTTGGGCTTGGCCACGCTGATGTCGCCCAGCGCCGACTCCGGGTCGCGCTCCATGGCCAGGTCGCCGAGGGAGACGATGCCCACGGGGTGCCGCTCCTCGTCGACGACCGGGATGCGGCGCACGGAGTGCTCACGCATGAGCCGGATCGCCTGGTCGAGGTCCTCGTCGGCCGTGACGGTCACCAGGTCCTCGCTGCACGCGCCGGCCACGGTGGTCTGTTCCGGGTCGCCGCCCTCGCAGATCGAGCGGACCACCAGGTCGCGGTCGGTGACCAGGCCGCGCAGCTCGTCGCCGTCCGTGACCAGGACGGCTCCGAGGTCCTCGTCGCGCATGATGCGGGCCACCTGGGCGACGGACGTCTGCGGTTCGACGGTCACCGGGGCGCTGGTCATGATGTCGCGGATGTGCTGGACCATGATGTCCCTCTCTCTCGGTGCGCCTCGGTGTCCCTGCGTTCCCCGGGCTCTCCCGGTCTGCAGGATCCCCGGTCTGCGGGATTTGCGCAGGTCTCCTCGGCTTCGCTCGGATTTCTCCGTCTTGACGGTGTTCCGGGTACCCGGCGGGCCGCCTCGGTCACCAGCTACGGCCGGCCCGGAGCAGACGGTCGCGTACGAGGGCGACGTGCGGGTTGTCCGGGGTGCCGGGCCGCTGGACCAGGAAGCCGGTGTTGATCGGCGCGTCCGCGGGTTCGCCGAGGAGGACCAGCGCGCCGGACGCCAGCTGGTCGGCGCACAGGTAGCGGGGCAGGACGCTGAAACCGGCGCCCGCCGCCACCAGGGCCGAAACCGCCCTCAGGTCCGGTACGGAGACGGCGGCCCGGCAGGTCAGGCGCCTGCCGAAGACGTGCCGCCAGTAGCGGCGCACGATGGGCAGGTCCTCGGCGTAGCTGATCAGCGGCACGTCGTGCAGGGCGGCGGGTCCCTCGGCGGCCAGGCGCTCCCGGACGCGGTCGGCCCAGACGGGCGCGGCCACCAGCACGAACTCCTCGTCGGTCAGCGGCACGGCCGACAGGGTGCGGCCGCGCGGCCGGGTCGTGGCGATCACCAGGTCGTGGCGGCCCGCGCGCAGCTCGTCGAGCAGCGGGTCGGTCAGCCCGGTGGTGACCCGCAGCCGCACTCCCCGTGTGACGAGCGGGGCCAGGGCGGGCAGGGCACGGGTGGACAGCAGCTCGGCGGGCCCGCCCAGGTGGACCGGCTCGGGCCGCGCCCGCGCGGGCGAGCCGTGCCCGGTGGCCGCGGCGAGCGCGTCGAGCGGTCCGGCGATCCGGGCGGCGAGCTCGTCGGCCACCGCGGTCGGCGCGACGCCGCGCGGCAGCCGCTCGAACAGCTCGCGGCGCGTCTGCCGTTCCAGGGCGCGGATCTGGGTGGTCACGGTCGGCTGCGACAGGCCCAGGAGACGAGCGGCGGCCGTGAAGGACCCGCAGCGGTACACGGCCAGGAAGGTGCGCAGGAGATTGAGGTCGGGCGGCGCGGGGACGCCCGGGCCGGGCCCTGGGGAACCGTGCGGGTCGTGGTGGCTCACGGGTCCGAGCCTAGGGCAACGCCTCCATAGGGATCCCTATGGCAGCTATTGGAGCAGTCATTGGAATCACCGGGGTCTGGGGTCCTACGGTCGGGGCATCGACCGATGCAAGGAGAAGCACCACATGTCGAAGATCCTTTTCGTCGTCACCGGCGCCGACCACTGGACCCTGGCCGACGGCACCCGGCACCCGAGCGGGTTCTGGGCCGAGGAGGCCGTCGCCCCGTACGAGGCGTTCAGGGCGGCCGGTCACGAGGTCGTCGTCGCCACGCCCGGCGGTGTCGTGCCCACCGTCGACCAGGCGTCCCTGGCGCCGGAGGTGAACGGCGGCCAGGACAACGCCGACCGGATCGCGAAGGCGCTGGCCTCCTTCGGTGAGCTGCGGCGCCCGGTCCGGCTGGAGGAGGTGGACCTGGACGACTACGCGGCCGTCTTCTACCCCGGCGGCCACGGCCCGATGGAGGACCTCGCCGTGAACGCCGACTCCGGCCGGCTGCTGGTCGAGGCGCTGGAGTCGGGCAAGCCGCTCGGTGTGGTCTGCCACGGCCCGGCCGCGCTGCTGGCCGCGGTGCGGGCCGACGGGAGCAATGCCTTCGCGGGTTACGAGGTGGCCGCGTTCACCAACGCCGAGGAGCTCCAGGGCGGCCTCGGCGACAAGGCGCGGTGGCTGCTGCAGGACCGCCTCACCGAGGCCGGCATCACGGTACGGGCCGGACAGCCGTGGGCGCCGAACGTGGTCGTCGACCGCACCCTGGTCACCGGTCAGAACCCCGCCTCCTCCGCCCCGCTCGCCGACGAGCTGCTGAAGAAGCTGGCCTGAGACGACGCACCGGCTCCGCCCCGCCGTCCCGGGCCGGAGCCGGCCGGGACGGCGGGGCGGGGTGCTCAGCTCCCCAGCGCCAGCTCGGCCCACACCTGCTTGCCACCGCTGGCCGGCACCGTCCCCCAGGCCGCCGACACCGCCTCGACCAGGAGGATGCCGCGGCCGCCCGTGGCCTCCCAGCCGATGCCGGCCGGCTTGATCGGCGTGCGGGGTGAGGCGTCGGCGACCGTGATGCGCAGCCGGCTGCCGAGGAGGGTGAGGTCGAGGCGGACCCGGCCGTCGGTGTGCACCAGGGCGTTGGTGACGAGTTCGGAGACGATGAGCAGGGCGGCGTCGATCCCCTCCCCCACGCCCCAGGAACGCAGCGTGCGCCGGACGAAGCGGCGGGCGTGCCCGACGGCCTGGGGCACCCGCCACACCGTCCAGCTCTCCCGCAGCGGGCGCAGCGCCATCCCGTCGTAGCGCATGAGGAGCAGGGCGACGTCGTCGCTGCGCGGAGCGCTGCCGAGCAGGGTGTCGGCGACCAGCCCCAGGTGGGCGGGGTCGCAGGCCGCCAGCCGGCGGACGAGGCGGTCCACGCCCTCGTCGATGTCGGTCCCGGAGGACTCCACCAGGCCGTCCGTGGTCAGGACCAGCACCGTGCCGGGCTGCAGCCGCAGCGGGCTCATCGGGTAGTCGGCCTGCGTCACCACGCCGAGCGGCGGGCCGCCCTCGGTCTCGGCGAGCCGGGTGCTGCCGTCCGGGTGGCGCAGCACCGGCGGCAGGTGCCCGGCGCGCACGCACCAGGCGGAGCCCTCCTCCATGTCGACGTCGACGTAGGCGCAGGTGGCGAAGAGGTCGGTCTCCATGTCCATCAGCAGGCGGTTGGCGTGGGAGACCACGACGTCCGGCGGGTGCCCCTCGGCGGCGTAGGCGCGCAGCGCGGTGCGCATCTGCCCCATGAGGGTGGCGGCGCCCGCGCTGTGGCCCTGGACGTCGCCGATGACGAGGGCGACGTGGTTGTCGGGCAGCGGGATCACGTCGTACCAGTCGCCGCCGAGTTCCAGACCGGCCGTGCTGGGCAGGTAGCGGGCGACGGCGACCGCGCCCGGCAGCCGGGGCAGGCGGCGCGGCAGCAGCTGGCGCTGGAGCATGCCGACGAGTTCGTGCTCGGCGTCGAAGGCGCGGGCGCGCATCAGGGCCTGTCCGGCCAGGCCGGCGGAGGCGGTGAGCAGGGCGCGCTCGTCGGCGCCGAAGTCGTGCGGGGCGTCCCAGCCGATCAGGCAGCAGCCGGCCGTGCGGTTGCCGGCGGGCAGCGGCAGGACGGCGAGGCCGCCGCGGCCGACATCGGCGAGAGCGGGTTCCAGCGGGGCTCCGGCGGGCCAGATCCGGGCGCGGCCCTCGCGCAGGGCGGCGGCGAGGGTGGGCATGGCGCGCACCGGCGCGTCGGGCCACTCGCTGCGCCACTCGGTGCGCCACAGCTCGGGCCAGGCCTCCGGTTCGGGCGGGTCCAGGACGGTGACGACGAGCCGGTCGCTCTCCAGCTCGGCGAACGCGATCCGGTCGGCCCGCAGCGGGCGGCGCAGGGCGGCGACCACGGCCCTGCCGACGTCGCGGACGGTGACGGCGGTGGCCAGGGCGGCTGCCAGGCGCTGCACACGGGCCACGTCGGTGACGTCCGGACGCAGCGTGGAGGCGTCGACGACGGTGCCCACCAGACGGGTCGGGCGGCCCTCGCCGCCGGGCACCAGACGGCCGCTCAGCCGCAGCCATCTGGGCGGGCCGGCGGGCTGCAGCACCCGGAACTCCAGTTCCCGGTCGCCGATGGACATGTGGTCGGCTTCCACGACCGACATCAGCGAGGGCAGGTCCTCCGGCACGGTCAGGCCCAGCAGGGCCTCCACGCGGCCGTCGAACGCGGCCGGGTCCAGGCCGAACAGGTCCAGGATGGCGTCGCCGACCCGGACCCGGCCGGTGTCCACGACGAGGCTGAACGCGTTGGGCGGGAGCTCCCCGCCGTCGGCGGCCGCGGCCGGGGCCGGGAGGGTGACGGCCGCGGCGACGAGCTCCAGGCACGCGCGGTCGTCGGGGCCGAAGCCGTCGGGGTGCTCGCTCACGGCGAGCAGACAGCCCGCGCCGCCCCGCCCGCGCAGGGGCAGGGCCGCCAGGAAGAAGTCGGACGGCACGCGTCGCGTCTGTGCGCGCGAGGTGAGCTCCTCGGGGCCGAGCCACACCGGCCGGCCCTCCCGGTGGGCCTCGGCGACCGGGGACCCGCCGGCGGCGGAGTAGCTGTCCCGCACGCCGTACAGCGCCCTCGGCACCCCGGCCGACTCCACCAGGCACAGCAGCTCGCCGCCGTCACCGGGCGCGTACACGGCCGCGAACGACGCATCCGCGAAGACGAGCGCCTGTTCGAGGACCCGGCGCACCCGCTCGGGTGATTCCTGATCGGCCGCGATCGCTCCGAGGGCGCTTTCGGCACGCAGCGTTCGCGTTCTGCGTCTCGTAGCGCCCTCACCGACCACGTCCGTATTACAACGCGTATGCGACGGCGGCGCAGCCCCAGTGCGCGGTCCCGGATCCCGCGGTCATCCCCCTCGCGGCTCCGGGTCCGTCGTGGAGATCACCAGCATTTTCGTCACCGAACCGTCGTCGCCCACCACGTCGCGCAGGTGCCGGAAGCCCAGGCGGTGGCACATGGCCAGACTGGCGGTGTTCTCCGCGCCCACCATGCCGTAGGCCTCCTTCAGGCCCAGGTCGCCGGCGGCGTGGCGCAGCAGGCCGCGGACCACTTCGGTGCCCAGGCCCCTGCCCCAGTACGGCGGGGCGAGGGCGGTGACGAGTTCGTGGCCGTCGACGTTGCCGGTCTTCTTCACCTCCGCGTGGCCCACGTACGCACCTTCGTGCCACAGACCCCACACGTCGAACCGGCGCGTGGGGTACACCTCGGTGAGGATGGCGCGGAAGAGCGTGCGGATGTCGGCCTCTGGTATCAGCTCCTGGCCCATCCAGCGGCAGACCTCCTCGTCGCGCAGCAGGCCGACGAAGGCGTCCTCGTCCTCGGGCCGGTAGGGCCTGAACCGGATCCGTTCGGTGCGCAGTTCTGGCGTCATCAGGGACTCCTCGGATGGCAGTGCGCCCGGGAGGGCAGGGTGCGGAGCGGTCCGCGGCCCCGCCCTCCCGGGCCCCGTGGGCTAGGCTCCGGCGTTCTCCATCCGCTCGCGCAGGCTGCGCGGCCGCATGTCGGTCCAGACCTCGTCCACGTAGGCGGAGCACTCGGCCTCCGTGCCCTCCTTGCCGACGGGGTGCCAGCCGGCGGGCACCTCCACGTCGACGGGCCACAGCGAGTACTGCTCCTCGTCGTTGCGCAGGACCTGGTAGCGGGTGTTCTCGTCCATCGCGTGCTCTCCTGTCGTGAGGGCCGTACGGGCTGTACGGGCCGTATGGGTTGTACGGGCTGTACGGGCTGTGTGAGTCGTGCGGGGTGGTGCGGGTCGGTCGTGCGCGGTGGTGCGGGCGGTGGCGCCGGGGCACGGCGCTCGTGCCGCTCCCGGCCCGTGCCGGGGGCGCGGCGGCGTCACCGGCGGTCCCGGGCGTGGCGTGCGATGTGGCGCAGGGCCTCGGCGAAGTCGGCGGCGGCGCGCCGCACGCCCGCGGTGTCGTGGACCGCGGGACGGTGGTGCCAGGTGAAGGCCAGGCGCCCGTCCTGCACCGCGCCCACCACCTCCAGCGGGTGCGACCCGCCGTCCCGGGGATCGTGGTCCTGGCCGAAGGAGCCGTGCTCGGCACGCACCAGGGCGCCCTGCGGTCCGCTCGGGGCGGAGGCCGCGCGGGCGTCCCACTGGCCGAGGTAGTTGAACACCACCTGCCCGTGCGCCGCCGCGCCCAGCCGCTCGCGCACCTCGGGCGGACCGAAGGTGCGCAGGGCCCCGAAGCCCAGTCCGTTGCCGGGCACCGCGCGCAGCTGGCGGCGCACCGACTTCACCAGGGAGCGCCAGTCGCGGTCCGGGGCGAGGTCGCCGGGGCGGTCGACCCGGAGCGCGACCGGGTGGACGGTGGTGAACCAGCCGACCGTGCGGGACAGGTCCACGTCCTCGAGCAGGTCCTCCCGGCCGTGGCCCTCCAGGTCCAGGCGGACGCGGTCACCGCCGGTCCAGCGGGCCAGCGCCAGGGCGAGGGCGGCCAGCAGGACGTCGTTGACGCGGGTGCGGTAGGCGCTCGGCGCGGCCCGCAGCAGGGCCTGGGTGTCCTCCTCGTCCAGCTCCACGCTGAGCGTGCGGGTCTCCCCCGCGTCCGCCGGGGGCGTGTCGCCGCCGGCCGCCGGGGGCGGTGCGGCGGCCACCGTCTCCTCCCAGTACGGCAGTTCGTGGTCCAGGCCGCCGTCGGCGACGTGGGCGGCGAGCCTGCGGGCCCAGTCCCGGAAGGAGGTGGTGCGCTCCCCCAGCGTGACGGGGCCGCCCCGCAGGGCCTGCCCGTAGGCGGATTCCAGGTCGTCGCGCAGGATCCGCCAGGACACGGCGTCGACCACCAGGTGGTGGGCGACCAGGAGGAGGAAGGCCGGGCGGCCGGTGTCACCGGTGAACAGGGCGGCCCGCAGCAGCGGGCCCCGCCCGATGTCGAAGCCGGCGTGCAGTTCGTCGGCGGCCTCGCGCATGGCCGCCTCCGCCTCCGCGGGGGGCAGTCCGGCCAGGTCGTGGTGGGCGAGGACGTCGTCGCCCCCGCCCGGCGGCGGGTTGAACTGGTGCCAGCCGCCGGCGTCCCGGGTGAAGCGCATGCGCAGGGCGTCGTGGTGCTCCAGCAGCGACTCCAGGGCCGTGCGCAGGGCCGCCGGGTCGGGTGTGCCCTCCAGTTCCCACAGGGCCGACTGGTTGAAGTGGTCGTGGCTGGCGCGCGGGGTGGAGAGGAACCACTCCTGGATCGGGGTGAGCGGTACCTCGCCGGTGACCGGGCCGTCCTCGGAGCGCCGCGGCGCGTCGCCGGCGACGGCGGCCAGCTCGGCCACGGTCTGGTGGGTGAACAGGTCCCGGGTGGCGACGTACAGGCCGTCCCGCCGCAGTCGTGACACCACCTGCATGGTCAGGATGGAGTCGCCGCCCAGGTGGAAGAAGTTGTCGTGCGCGCCGACCTCGTCCACCCCGAGGACGTCGGCCCAGATGCGGGCGATGCGGCGTTCGGTGTCGGTGCGCGGCGCGGTGCGCGGCCCGGCCGCGGCCTGCCCGGGCCCCGGTTCGGGCAGGGCCCGCCGGTCGGTCTTGCCGTTCGGGGTGAGCGGCAGGCGCTCCAGCGGCACGAACGCCGACGGGACCATGTACGGCGGCAGCAGCCCGGCCAGGTGCTCGCGCAGCTCCGCCACGTCGAGTTCCCCGGCGGCGTCCCCGGCGGTGTCCTCGGCGGGGACGACGTAGGCCACGAGCCGTCCGGGGCCGTCGGCGCGTACGACGGCCGCCGCGTCGCGGACCCGGGGGTGGCGGCGCAGCGCGCTCTCGATCTCGCCCGGCTCGATGCGGAAGCCGCGCAGTTTGACCTGGTCGTCGGCGCGTCCGGCGAACCGGAGCTGTCCGTCGGCGTCCCAGCGCGCCAGGTCGCCGGTGCGGTACATCCGCTCCCCCGGCGCGCCGAACGGGTCGGCGACGAACCGCCGGGCGGTCAGGCCCGGACGGTTCAGGTAGCCGCGGGCGAGTCCGGGTCCGGCCACGTACAGCTCGCCGGTCACCCCGGGCGGGACGGGCCGCAGGGCGTGGTCGAGGACGTGGACGCGGGTGGCGCCGGCCGGGCGGCCGATCGGCGGCACGCCCGCCCCCGGGGCCAGCGGGCCGGTCCAGGTGGCGACGACCGTGGCCTCGGTGGGGCCGTAGGAGTTGATCATCCGGCGGCCGGGGGCCCACACCTCCACCAGGTCCGCCGGGCACGCCTCGGCGCCGACGATCAGGGTCCGCAGCTCCGGCAGCGCGCCGGACGTCCCGGGCGCCACGGTGGCCAGGGCGGCCGGCGGGATCAGCGCGTGGCTGATGCGGCGGCCGGCGAGGACCTCGGCCAGCCGCTCCCCGACCAGCGGTCCCTCCTCGCCGGTGACCAGCGTGGCGCCGCTGAGCAGGGACACGCACAGTTCCAGGACGGAGGCGTCGAAGCTGGGCGAGGCGAACTGGAGCACCCGGTCGCCGGGGCCGGCCGCGTAGCGCTCGGCGGCGCCGGCGGCGAAGCCGGCCAGGCCCCGGTGGGTGACGACCACGCCCTTGGGGGTGCCGGTGGACCCGGAGGTGTAGATCACGTAGGCGGGGTGGCCGGGGGTGAGCGCGGCGGTGCGGTCGGCGTCCGTGGGGGCGGTGTCCGGCCCGTCGGCGTCCCGGACCTGCGCGGGGTCGGCCAGGACCAGGTGGGCGCCGGCGTCGCGCAGCATGAACTTCCGCCGCTGCTCGGGGTAGTCGGGGTCCACGGGCAGGAAGGCGCCGCCGGCCTTGGCGACGGCGAGCTGGGCGACGACCGTCTCGGCGGCGCGGGGCAGGGCCAGGGCGACGACGCGTTCGGGGCCTACGCCGAGGCCGATGAGCCGGTGGGCCAGCCGGTTGGCCCACCGGTCGACCTCGGCGTACGTCCACCGCCGGGCGCCGTCCGCCAGGGCGACGGCGTCGGGCGTGCGGGCCGCCTGCCGCTCGAACAGGTCCGGCAGGGTCGCCGCCGGCACCGGCCGGGCCGTGCCCCGCCCCTGCTCCAGCAGGGCCTTCAGCGTCTCCTCGGAGGCCAGGGGCAGGGCGCCCAGCGGCCGGTCGGGGTCCTCGGCGACGGCGGTCAGCAGGGTGGCGAGCTGGTCGGCCATGCGCTCGGCCGTGGCCGCGTCGAACAGGTCGGTGTTGTAGGTGAGCAGGCCGTCCAGGGCCCCGGAGCCGGTCTCGGCGAACTCCAGGGTGAGGTCGAACGCCGCGTGCCGCAGGTCCGTCTCGACGTCGGTGACGTCCAGGCCGGGCAGGTCCAGGCCGGCGGCCGGGGTGTTCTGCAGGACCACCATCACCTGGAACAGCGGGGTGCGGCTGGTGTCGCGCACCGGCTGCACCTCGTCCACGACCTGCTCGAACGGCACCTCCTGGTGCGCGAAGGCGTCCAGCACCGTGGCGCGCACCCCGTCGAGGAACTCGGGGAACGGCTGCTGCGGTTCGACGCGCGAGCGCAGCACCAGGGTGTTGACGAAGAACCCGATCAGGTTCTGGGTCTCGGCCCGGTCCCGGCCGGAGGTGACGGTGCCGACGGCGATGTCCCGCCCGCCGGACAGCCGCGCGAGGAAGGTCTGCGCGGCGGCGACGAGCGTGGTGAACAGGGTGGCTCCCCGGTCCCGGCCGACCCGGGCCAGGCGGCGGGCGGTGTGCGGCGGCAGGGTGAGCCGGGCGGTGGCGCCGGCGCGGGTGCGCACCGCCGGCCGCGGCCGGTCGGTGGGCAGGTCCAGCGGCTCGATGCCGGACAGCTGCTCCTTCCAGTAGGCGAGCTGTTCGCCGGCGTCCGCCGCGCCCGTGGTGCGCTGCCAGTGGGCGTAGTCGGCGTACTGCACCGGAAGCGGCGGCAACTGCCCCTCGGCGGCGCCCACTTCGGCCCGGTACAGGTGGGCGAGGTCGCCGGTGAGCACGGCCGTCGACCAGCCGTCGGTGACGATGTGGTGCAGGGCCAGGGCGAGGACGTGGTCGTCGTCGGCGAGCCGGACCAGCGCGGTGCGCAGCAGCGGGCCGCGGCGCAGCTCGAAGGGGCGGTCGCGCTCGCCGGCCAGCAGCTCCTCCAGCCGGGCCGTGCGGTCCGGTTCGGGCAGCCCGGTGAGGTCGTGCAGCGGCAGCGGCACGTCCTGCGGCGGGTGGACGATCTGTACGCCGCGGCCGTCCACCGTATCGAAGGTGGTGCGCAGCGACTCATGCCGGGCGGCCAGCGCGCGCAGGGCCGCGGCCAGCGCCCCGGTGTCGAGCGTGCCGCGCAGGCGCAGCGCGAGCGCGGTGACGTACTCGGCGCCGCCGGGCGCGAACTCCTCCAGGAACCACAGGCGTTGCTGGGCGTAGGACATGGGTGCCGCGGTGTCGCGGGCGACCGGGACGATGGCGGGCCGTTCCTCCGGGCCGTCGCCGGACCGCGCCCGGGCGAGCAGGGCGGCGAGCGCGGCCGGGGTGGGGTGGGTGAACACGGCCCGCGGCGACAGCTCCGTGCCGAAGGCCTCGGCCAGGCGGGAGGCGAGGCGGATGCTGAGGATGGAGTCGCCGCCCAGCCGGAAGAAGTCGTCCTCCATGCCGGGCCGTTCGCCGCCCAGCACCTCGGCGAAGATCTCCGCCGTGCGGCGTTCGGACTCGGTACGGGGCTCGGTCCTCGCCGTGCCGGGCTCCGTCGCGGACCCGGGCCCGGGCACGGGCAGCGCGGCCCGGTCCACCTTGCCGTTGCCGCTCAGCGGCAGGGCCGCCAGCGGGACGAACGCCGAGGGGACGAGGTAGTCGGGCAGCGTGCGGCGGGCGTGGGCCAGCAGCCCGGCCGGGTCGTCGCCGGCCGGGCCGACCACGTAGGCCACCAGGCGCCGGCTGCCCGGCCGGTCCTCGCGGGCCAGGACCGCCACGTCCACGACGCCCGGGGCGGTCGCCAGCGCGGCCTCCGCCTCGCCGGGTTCGACGCGGAACCCGCGGATCTTGACCTGGTCGTCGGCGCGGCCCAGGAACTCCACCGTGCCGTCCGGGCGGCGCCGGGCCAGGTCGCCGGTGCGGTACATCCGCTCCCCGGGCGGGCCGAACGGGTCGGCGAGGAACCGGGCGGCGGTCTCGCCGGGGCGGCCCAGGTAGCCGCGCGCCACGCCCTCGCCCGCCACGTACAGCTCGCCCGCGCAGCCCGGCGGGACGGGCCGCAGCCGGGTGTCCAGGACGTGCACCCGCATGTCGTCCAGGGGCCGGCCGATGGGCACGGCGGCGGGCACCGCGGCCGGG
The DNA here is from genome assembly GCF_040678355.1 of Streptomyces sp. NPDC052701. Lineage (NCBI taxonomy): Bacteria > Bacillati > Actinomycetota > Actinomycetes > Kitasatosporales > Streptomycetaceae > Streptomyces > Streptomyces sp. NPDC052701. The sequence goes on along the minus strand of NZ_JBFATO010000001.1, from coordinate 223,433 downwards.
TCGGCAAGGGCGTGGGAGGTCGCGAAGGTCGTCGTCTCGGTCGGCCCGTAGCCGTCCACCACGGTCAGGCCGGGGCAGGCGGCGAGCACCCGGCGCACGGCCGCCGCGGGGACCACGTCACCGCCGGTCCACACCTGGCGCAGTCCGGCGAAGCAGTCCGGCGCGTCCTGCGCCAGCAGCCGGAACAGGCCGGCCGTCAGCCACAGCGCCGTCAGCCCGTCCTCGCGGGTCAGCGTGCGCAGCAGGGCCGCGTCCACCGGGCCGTCGGGGGCGACCACGACGCGGCCGCCGCCCAGCAGCGGCACCCACACCTCGAAGGTCGAGGCGTCGAACGCCACCGGCGAGTGCAGCAGCACGCGGGCGCCCACGCCGCCGGCGAAGCGGCTGTCGGTGGCCAGCGCCGCCACGTCGCGGTGCCGCACCGCGACCGCCTTCGGCTCCCCGGTGGAACCGGAGGTGAACATCACGTAGGCCAGCCGGTCGGGGTCGGCGGGCGGGGCCGCCGGCCGGGCGGGGTCCGTGGGCAAGGCGGCCGGTCCGTCCGCCGGGGCGGTGCGGGCCGCGGCGACTTCCCCGGCGGTCAGCCGGACCGTGGCGCCCGCCCGGGCGAGCAGGGCGCGGCGGCGCTCCTCGGGGGCGCGGGTGTCCATCGGCACGTAGGCGCCGCCGGCCTTGAGGACGGCGAGCTGGGCGGCGACGAGTTCGGCGGAGCGGTCCATGAGCAGCGCGACCCGGTCCTCGGGAGCCAGGCCGCCGGCCAGCAGCCGGGCCGCCAGCCGGTCGGACCAGTCGGCGAGGTCGCGGTAGGTCAGCCGCCGGCCGCCGTCCCGCAGGGCGACGGCGTCGGGGGTGCGGCGCACCTGCTCGGCGAACAGGTCCACCGGCGAGGCGGGCGTCGCCCGCCGCGCGGGGGCGTTCCAGGCGCGCAGCAGCTCCCGGTCGGCCGGGGTGAGCGGGTCCAGCGCGGCCACGTCGCCGTCCGTGCCGTCGGCGAGGGCGGTGAGCAGCGTGGCCAGGCGGGCGGCGGCGCGTTCCACCGTGGCCCGGTCGAACAGCGCGGTGTCGTAGGCCAGGTCGAAGGCGAGCCGGTCGGCGAGGTGGGCGCGCAGGCACAGCGGGAAGGTGGTGGCGTCGTCGGCGCGGACCTCCTCGACGCGCACGCCCGTGCGGGCCGTGGCGGACTCGTCGACGGGGTAGTTCTCGAAGACCACCATGCTGTCGAACAGGGTGTCGCCGGCCGGGAGGTCGCCGAGGGCCTGGATGCGGGACAGCGCGAGGAAGTCGAAGCGGCGGGCCTCGCTCTGCTCCTCCTGCACGGCGCGCAGCCACGGCAGCACGCCGCCGTCCTCGGGCACCCTCACCCGGGTCGGCACGGTGTTGATGAACATGCCGACCATGGATTCCACGCCCGGCAGGTCGGCGGGCCGGCCGGAGACGGTGGTGCCGAACACCACGTCGCGCTGCCCGCCGTAGCGGGCCAGCAGCAGCGCCCAGGCGCCCTGCACCACGGTGTTGACGGTCAGCCCGGCGCGGGCGGCGGTCTCCCGCAGCCGCCGCGAGACGTCCTCGTCCAGCTCGCGGGTCACGGCCGCGCCGGAGCGGGCGCGGTGCGCCTCGGTGGGCGTGCGGTCGTACGGCAGCGGGGTGCGGGCGGTGAAACCGGCCAGGGTGCCGGCCCAGTACCGTTCGGCCTCGCCGGTGTCCTGGGCGTGCAGCCAGCGCAGGAAGTCCGCGAACGGGCGCCGGGCGGGCGGGGCGGCCTGCGGGCCGCCGGTGAGCGCGGCGTAGCGTTCGCACACCTCGGTGAGCAGGTGTCCGGTGCTCCAGCCGTCCAGGATCAGGTGGTGGGTGGACCACAGCAGCAGGACCTCGTCGCCCGGCAGCGCGGCGAGCGTGATCCGGGTGAGGGGCGCGGTGGTCAGTTCCATGCCGGCCGCGCGGTCCTGGGCGAGCAGCCGCTCGGTGGCCGCCGCGCGCCCCTCGTCGGTGAGATGCCGCCAGTCCAGGTGGGTGACGGGCAGCTCGACGTGGTCGTGCACGACCTGCACCGGGTGCGGCAGGCCCCGCCAGTGGACGGAGGTGCGCAGTGCCGGGGTGCGGTCGGCGACCTGCTGCCAGGCCGCGGCGAACGCCTCCGGGTCGGCCACGCCGGACAGCCGGACCGCCGTCCGGTCGAAGTAGGCCCCGGCGTCGTCGACCAGGCCGTGGAAGAGCATGCCGGACTGCAGCGGGGTCAGCGGCAGGACGTCGGCCACCCCCCGCCCGTCGCCGACCAGGTGGTCCAGCCGGTCCTGGGTGAGGCCGGCGAGCGGGAAGTCGGACGGGGTCCGGCCGCCCGCGTCCGGGCGGGCGCAGTGCGCGACGATCTCGCGCAGCGCCTCGCGCATCTCCTCGGCGAGCCGCCGTACGACCGCCTCGTCGTAGACGGCCGCCGGGTAGGTCCAGCCCAGTTCCAGCCGGCCGTCCTGGACGACGCCGGTGACGTCCAGCAGGTAGGGGCGGGGCTCGTCGGGGTCGGTGTCGCGGCCGGCGGGCGCCAGGGCGGCGCGGTACAGGCCGTCGCCGGTGCCGCGCCCCGCGTCCCACCGGCCGTGGTAGTTGAATCCGACCTGCGGGTGCGGGGCACCGGCCAGGGGGCTGCCGGGCAGCAGGTGGCGCAGCGCGCCGTGGCTCAGGCCGCGCAGCGGCACGGCCCGCAGCTGTTCCTTGACGCCCCGCAGGGTGTCGTGCCAGCCGGCGTCGGGGGCGACGCGCAGGGCGAGGGGGAACTCGGCGGTGAACCAGCCGACGGTGCGCGACAGGTCCAGGTCGTCGAAGAGGTCCTCGCGGCCGTGTCCCTCCACGCCGACCAGGACGGTGTCGCGTCCGCACCAGCGGGCCAGGGTGCGGCCCAGGGCGCTGAGCAGCACGTCGTTGACCTGGGTGCGGTACACGTCGGGGACCCGGCGCAGCAGGGCCTCGGTGTCCTCGGGTTCCAGCCGCACGGTGACGGTGGCGGCGGTGCCGTGGGTGTTGGGGCCGGTGCGGCCGGGCGGCAGGCCGGCCAGGGCCGCGCAGGTGTCCTGCCAGTACGCGAGGTCGGCGTCCAGGGCCCCGGAGCGGGTGTGCCGCTCCAGCCGGGCCGCCCAGTGGCCGAACGGCGTGCCCGCCGGGGGCAGGGCGACGGGCCGGCCGCCGGCGGCGGCCCGGTGGGCGGTCTCCAGGTCGGCCAGCAGGATCCGCCAGGAGACGCCGTCGATCACCAGGTGGTGCGCGGTGACGACGAGCTGGGCGGGGCGGTGCGGGCCGCGGTCCAGGAACAGCACCCGCACGACCCGGCCCTCTGCGGGGTCGAGCGAGGCCTGGGCCGCGTCCGCCGCGTCCTGCACCGCCGCCTCCAGCGCCGCGTCGTCCAGCGCGGCCACGTCGTGGCGGGTGAAGACGCCGTCCGGCGCGTCCGGCAGGACCTCCTGGCGCCAGCCGCCGCCGGTGCGGCGGAAGCGGGTGCGCAGCGCCGGGTGGTGGCGCACCAGCGCGTCGGCCGCGTGCCGCAGGGCGGCGGCGTCGGTGCCGGGGGCCAGTTCCAGGCGCTGGGTCATGGTGAAGCGCAGCGGGTCGCCGGGGCGGCGGCCGTCGAGGTACCAGTGCTGGATCGGGGTGAGCGGCGCTTCGGCGGGTTCCCGGGCGTCGTGCGGACCGGCCGGGTGCGGGTCCGCGTCGGTGACGCACAGGGCGAGTTCGGCGACCGTCTGGTGGCGGAAGACGTCCTTGGTGGTCAGGGCGAGTCCGGCCTGGCGGGCCCGGGAGACGATCTGGATGCTGAGGATCGAGTCGCCGCCGAGGGCGAAGAAGTTGTCCCGCGCGCCCACCCGTGCGACGCCGAGGACCTCCGCCCAGATCGCGGCCAGGCGCTCCTCGGCGCCCGGGCGCGGAGCCACGTACCGGGTGCCGTCGTCGGGGCGCTCCGGCGGGGCGGGCAGGGCGCGCCGGTCGGTCTTGCCGCTGCTGGTGCGCGGGATGCGGGCCAGCGGCACGAACGCCGCGGGCACCATGTGGTCCGGCAGCGTCCGGCGCAGCGCGACGCGCAGTTCGTCGGCCGGCGGCGGGGTGCGGTCCGCGGCGGGCACCACGTACGCCACGAGCATCAGCCGGCCGGCGTGCTCGCGGGCGGTCACCACGGCCTCCGTGACGTCCGGGTGGGCGAGCAGGGCGGCCTCCACCTCGCCCGGTTCGATGCGGAACCCGCGGATCTTGACCTGTTCGTCGACGCGGCCCAGGAACTCCAGCAGCCCGTCGTCGTCCCAGCGGGCCCGGTCGCCGGTGCGGTACATCCGCTCCCCCGGGGCGCCGAAGGGGTCGGCGGGGAAGCGGGCCGCGGTCAGGCCGGGCCGGTTCAGGTAGCCGCGGGCGACCTGGGCCCCGGCCAGGTACAGCTCGCCGGGGACGCCGGGCGGGACCGGGCGCAGCGCGCCGTCGAGGACGTAGGCGCGCAGGTTGCGGCCCGGCCGGCCGATGACCGGGCGGTCGCGGCGGCCGGCGCGGCCGTAGACGGCGTCGACGGTGCACTCGGTGGGCCCGTACATGTTGTACACGGCGATGCCGAGGTCCCGCTCGGCATCGCCCAGTTCCCGCCAGAGGGCGGCGGGGACCGCCTCGCCGCCGACCAGCAGCAGCCGCGGATGGTGGCGGCCGGGCGCGAGGAGCCCGGCGGCGGTCAGTTCGCGCAGGAAGGACGGGGTGACGTTCACCAGGTCGAGGCGGCGCTCGGCGACCAGTGCGCAGAACGCGTCGGGGTCCAGGCGCACGTCCTCGTCGACCAGGTGGACCTCCTGGCCGAGGGCGAGCAGCAGCGGCCCCTCCCAGGAGGTGTCGAAGGCGAAGGACGCGCTGAGCGCGGCGCGCAGCCGGCGCCCGTCGGCGGTGTGCGGGGCGACGAGTCCCTCGCGGTGGTCGTGGCAGAGGTTGACCAGGTGGCGGTGTTCGACCGCGACGCCCTTGGGCCGGCCGGTGGAGCCGGAGGTGTAGACGACGTACGCGGTGTTGTCCGGGTGCAGCGGTGCGGTGCGGTCGGTGTCGGCCGGGTCGTGGGCGGGCAGCCGGTCCCAGGGCACCTCGCGCAGGGCGCCGGCCGTCAGGACGGTGTGCGGCGCGGCGTCCCGCAGGAGGAACGCGACGCGCTCCTCGGGCAGGTCCGGGTCGAGGCACAGCAGGGTGCCGCCCGCCTTGAGCACGGCGAGCAGCGCCACGTACGCGTCGCAGGTGCGCGGCAGCCGGACGGCGACCACGCGCTCCGCGCCCACGCCCCGGGCGATGAGGTGGTGGGCCAGCCGGTTGGCGCGGTCGTTGAGGGCGGCGAAGTCGAGCGTGGCGTCCCGGGCGACCAGGGCGGTGGCGTGCGGGGTGCGGGCGGCCTGCGCCTCGAACAGGGCCGGGAAGGTGGCGGCGTCCACCGGCAGCCGGGCACCCTGCCAGTCCCGGAGCACCCGCCGGCGTTCGGCGCCGGTCATCAGCGGCAGCGCGCCGGCGGCCCGGTCGGGGTCTTCGGCGGCGGCCTCCAGCAGCAGCCGCAGCCGGGTGGCCAGGCGTTCGGCGGTGCCGGCGTCGAACAGGCCGGTGTTGTACTCCAGGTAGCCGGTGACGCCCCCGTCGCGCTCGACGAAGTCGAAGGCGAGGTCGTAGGCGGCGTTGCGGACCGGCGGTGTCACCGGTTCGACGTCCAGGCCGGGCAGTCCGGGGGTCTCGGCGCCCAGGTTGTGCAAGGCCACCATGACCTGGAACAGGGGGGTGCGGCTGGTGTCCCGCTCGGGCTGCAGGACGTCCACGAGCCGTTCGAAGGGCACCTCCTGGTGGGCGAACGCCTCCAGGACGGTGGTGCGGACCTCGCCCAGCAGTTGACGGAACGTCAGATGGGGGCTCACCCGGCTGCGCAGCACCAGGGTGTTGACGAACATGCCGACCACGTCGTGCAGTTCGGGCTGTTCCCGGCCCGCGGTGACGGTGCCGACCGCGATGTCCTCCTGGCCGGCCCAGCGGGCCAGCAGCACCTTGCAGGCCGTCAGCAGGGTCATGTAGAGCGTGGCGTCGGCGTCCCGGCCTCTCTCGCGCAGCCGTCCGGTGAGCGCGGCGGGCAGGTGGAAGGTCACCAGGGCGCCGTCGCGGGTGCGGACCGCGGGGCGCGGCCGGTCGGTCGGCAGCTCCAGCGGGGTCAGGCCCTCCAGGGCCGCGCGCCAGTAGGCGAGCTGCTTCTCGGCCAGGTCGGCGCGGGCGCGCTGCCAGACGGCGTAGTCGGCGTACCGTACGCGCGGCTCGGGCAGCCGGGGCTCGCGGCCCTCGTGTGCCGCCGTGTACAGCTCGGCCAGGTCCCGGCCGAGGACGGCGACGGACCAGCCGTCGGTGACGATGTGGTGGACGGCCAGGACGAGGACGTGCTCGTCGGCGCCCGACCGGGCCAGCCGGGCCCGCAGCAGGGGCCCGCCGCCCAGGTCGAAGGGGGTGGCGGCCTCGCGTTCGAGGAGGTCGTCCAGCGCCCGGGGCCCGCCCCCGGTGAGGTCGTCCACCGGAAGGTCCACCGGGTGCGGCGGGTGCACGATCTGCCGGGCCCGGCCGTCCCGCTCGGCGAACGTGGTGCGCAGCGCCTCGTGCCGGGCCACCAGGCCGTCCAGGGCGGTGCGCAGGGCCGCCTCGTCGAGCCGGCCGCGCAGCCGCAGGACGGACAGCGTCGTGTACTCGGTGCTGCCCGGCTCGAAGCGGTCCAGGAACCACAGGCGCTGCTGCGCGTACGACAGCGGCGCCGGGGCGTCCGGGTCCGCGGCCGGTATGACCTCCGCCGCCCGGCGTGGGTCGGGGTCGCCGAGGGCGGCGGCCAGGTCGGCCAGTCTGGGGTGGGTGAACAGCAGCCTCGGGGAGACGTCGGGGCCGAAGGCCGCGCGCAGGCGGGAGGTGACGCGCACGGCGAGGATCGAGTCGCCGCCGAGGGCGAAGAAGTCGTCGCCGGCGCCCACCTCGTCGGTGTCGAGGACGTCCGTCCAGGCGGCGGCGACCGCGCGTTCGGCGGGGGTGCGCGGCGCGGTGCGGTCGGTGCCGGCGGCGAAGCCGTCCGGTCCGGGCGCGGGCAGCGCCCGCCGGTCCAGCTTGCCGTTGGCGGTCAGGGGCAGGGCCGCCATCGGGACGTAGGCGGCGGGCACCATGTGGGCCGGCAGCAGCCGCTCCAGGTGGGAGCGCAGCTCCGCGGCGGGCGGCGGCTCCGCCCGCCCGCCCGCGCCGACGACGTGGGCGACCAGCCGCCGGGTCCCGGCGCCGTCCTCGTACACGCCGACCGCGGCGGCGCCGACACCCGGGTGGGTGTGCAGGGCGGCCTCGATCTCGCCGGGTTCGATGCGGTAGCCGCGGATCTTGACCTGCTGGTCGGCGCGGCCGAGGTACTCCAGGGTGCCGTCGGCCCGCCACCGGGCCCGGTCGCCGGTGCGGTACATGCGGCTGCCGGGCTGCCCGAACGGGTCGGCGAGGAACCGGCCGGCGGTCAGTCCCGGCCGGCCGAGGTAGCCGCGGGCCAGACCCTCCCCCGCCACGTACATCTCGCCGACCGCGCCGGGCGGCAGGAGGGCGAGGTCGTCGTCGAGGACGTGGATCCGCAGGTCGGGTATGCCCGTGCCGATCGGGCTGGCGGCGCCCGCGCCGGCCGTCGCGCGGTCCAGGGGCGCGTGGGTGACGTGCACGGTGGTCTCGGTGATGCCGTACATGTTGACCAGGCGCGGCGCGGTGTCCGGGTGGCGCGCGTACCAGTCGGCCAGCCGGGTCACGTCCAGCGCCTCGCCGCCGAAGACGACCGTGCGCAGGGCCAGCCGCTCGCCGAGCTCGGGGTGTTCGGCGTCGGCGCGGATCAGCGGGTAGAAGGCGGACGGGGTCTGGTTGAGGACGGTGACCCGCTCGTCGGCGAGCAGCCGCAGGAAGTCCTCCGGGGAGCGGGCGGTGTCGTCGGGGACGACCACCAGCCGGCCGCCGTGCAGCAGCGCCCCCCACAGCTCCCACACGGAGAAGTCGAAGGCGTAGGAGTGGAACAGCGTCCACACGTCGTGCTCGTCGAAGCCGAACCAGTGGCGGGTGCGGGTGAACAGCCGGACCACGTTGGCGTGCGGCACGACCACGCCCTTGGGGCGGCCGGTGGAGCCGGAGGTGTAGATGGTGTAGGCGGCGTTCTCCGGCAGCGGGCGGCGGGCCGGGTCCGGGCCGGCGGGGCGGGCGGCGAGATCGTCCCGTACGGCGGCGTCGTCCAGCGCGAGGACGGGCACGCCGGCGCCGGGCAGCCGGCCGGCGGTCCCGGTGGTGGTCACGACGGTGACCGGCGCGGCGTCGGCGAGCAGCCGGGCGACGCGGTCGGCGGGCAGCTTCGGGTCGACCGGCAGGTAGGCGGCGCCCGCCTTCAGCACGGCGAGGATCGCCACGACCAGGTCCGTGGAGCGGGGCAGGGCGAGCGCGACGTGGCGCTCGGGGCCCGCGCCGGCCTCGGCGAGACGGTGGGCGAGACGGCCGGCCGCCGCGTCGAGGGCGGCGTAGTCGAGCCGGTCGTCGCCGCAGGTGACGGCGGTGGCGTGGGGGGTGCGGGCGGCCTGCTCCTCGAACAGGTCGACCAGGGTCCGGGTGGGGCGGCCGTGCGCGGTGCCGTTCCAGTCGGCCAGCATCCGCCGCCGTTCCCCGGCGGTCGTCCAGGCCAGGGCGCGCAGCGGGCGGCCGGGGTCGTCGGCGATCTCCGTCAGCAGCAGGCGGAGCCGGTCGGCGAGCGCCCGGACGGTCGCCCCGTCGAACAGCCCGGGGTCGTAGGCCAGGTCGAAGCCGAGCCGTTCGCCCTGGTAGGCGCGGAGGACGAGCGGGTAGTTGGTGGCGTCGCGGGAGGTGACGTCCGCCAGGCGCACCCCGGAGCCGGCCGTGCGGGCCTCGTCGAAGGGGTAGTTCTCGAAGGCGACCATGCTGTGGAACAGCGGGGTGCCGGACGGTACGTCGCTCAGGGCGGTCAGCTCGGCCAGGGAGACGGCGGCGAAGCGCCGCGACTCGGCCTGCGCCTGCTGCAGGTCGCGCAGCCACGCGGCGGTCGTGCGCCGCCGGTCGACGCGGACGCGGGTGGGCACGGTGTTGATGAACATGCCGACCATCGACTCGGCGCCCGGCAGGTCGTCGGGGCGTCCGGAGACGGTGGTGCCGAACACGACGTCCGTCTCGCCGCTGTAGCGGGCCAGCAGCAGCGCCCAGGCGCCCTGCACCACCGTGTTGACGGTGAGTCCGGCCTGCCGGGCGGTGCGGGTCAGCGCCGCGGACGCCGCGTCGGGCAGGGCGGTGGTGTGGACGGCGGCGGAGCGGGTCTCGTGCGTCTCGCGCAGGGGGCGGTCGACGGGCAGCGGGGTGGGGGCGGCGAAGCCGCCGAGGACCTCGCTCCAGTGCTCGCGGGCGGCGGCGGTGTCCTGGCCGGCCAGCCAGCGCACGTAGTCGCCGAAGGGCCGGCGCACCGGCGGGGTCGGCGCGCTTCCGGCGGTGAGGGCCGCGTACTCCTCGGTGACCTCGGTGAGGACCTGGGCCAGGCTCCAGCCGTCCAGGATCAGGTGGTGGGAGGTCCACAGCAGGTGCAGCCGCGCGTCGGGCAGCCGGACCAGGGTGAGCCGCATCAGCGGGGCCGTGCCGAGGTCGATGCCGCGCGCCAGGTCCTCGGCGCGCAGCCGCGCCAGCCGCTCGGCGCGCCCGGCCGGGTCCGTCTCCCGCCAGTCCAGGTGGGTGACGGGCACGCGCACGTCGCGGTGCACGACCTGGAGGGGGACGGGCACGTCCTCCCACACCACCGAGGTGCGCAGGGCGGGCGTGCGGTCGGTCACCCGCTGCCAGGCGAGCGCGAAGGCGTGCGGGTCGGCCACGCCGTCCAGCAGCAGGGCTGCCTGGTCGACGTAGACGTCGTCGGGGCCGCCGACCAGGCGGTGGAAGAGCATGCCCTCCTGGAGCGGGGTCAGCGGCAGGATGTCCTCCACGCCGCGGCCGTCGCCGGCCAGCCGGTCCACGCCGGCCTGGTCCAGGCGGGCCAGCGGGAAGTCGGAGGGGGTGCGGCCGCCGGCGTCCGGCCGGGCGCAGTGCTCGGTGATCGCGGTCAGCGCCCCGGTCAGGGCGTCCGCGAGCGACCGGACGGTGTCCGCGTCGTGCACCTGGTCGCTGTAGTGCCAGGTGATCTCCAGTTCGCCGCCGGCGACCACGGCCGTGACGTCCAGCAGGTGGTCGACCGGCTCGTCGGGCGCGATGTCCCGGCCGGGCACGTCGGCGGCCGGGGCGAAGTCCCGCCCGGCGGGGGTCTCCCACTGCCCGTGGTAGTTGAAGGACACCTGGGGCAGGGGCAGGTCCCGCAGCGCCCGGGCGGCCGGGTCGGGCGAGCCGAGGCGGGCCAGCGCCTCGTAGCCCAGGCCGCGCCGGGGCACCGCCCGCAGGCGCTCCTTGACCGCCTTCAGGGTGGCGCCCCAGTCGGGCGCGCCGGACGGTCCGGCCGGGGTGAGGGTGACGGGGTACTGCGTGGTGAACCAGCCCACCGTGCGCGACAGGTCGACGGTGTCGTCCTCGCGGCCGTGCCCCTCCAGGGCGACGGTCACGTGCTCGCTGCCCGCCCAGTCGGCGAGCACCCGGCCCAGCGCGCTGAGCAGGACGTCGTTGACCTGGGTGCGGTAGACGCCGGGCACCCGGCGCAGCAGCGCCTCGGTGGTGGCGCGGCCGACGCGGGTCCGCACGGTGCGCACCGACCCGGCCAGCGGCGTCCCGGGGCGGTCGACGGGCAGCGGGGTGCGGGGGACGGCGGCCTCGGCCGTCCAGTACGGCAGGTCGTCGTCGAGGTCGCCGGCCCGGACCCGGCGGGACAGGTGCGCGGCCCAGTCCGTGAACGGCGTGCCGGCGGGCTCCAGCCGGACCGGTTCCCCGGCGGACGCCTGGCGGTAGGCCTGTTCCAGGTCGGCCAGGAGGATGCGCCAGGAGACGCTGTCGACGGCGAGGTGGTGGGCGGTCAGGAACAGCTGGGGGCGTTCCCCGGCCGGGGGCAGCAGCAGGGCGGCGCGCAGCAGGGCGCCGGTGGCCGGGTCGAGGGCGGCGCGGGCCGCGTCGGCGGCCTGTTCGCGCACCGCCGCCGCGGTGTCGCCGGCGGGCAGGGGGTGGCGGGTCAGCAGGCCGGTGGCCGGGCCCTCGCCGGGGTACTGGGCCCAGGTGCCGCCGGTGCGGGCGAACCGGGTGCGCAGCGCCGGGTGGTGGGCGGCCAGCGCCTCCAGCGCCCGCTCCAGGGCGGGCTCGTCGAGGTCGCGGGGCAGGTCGAGCAGCAGCGACATGCCGAAGTGCCGCAGCGGGCCGTGGGTGGCGAGGAACCACTCCTGCACGGGGGTCAGCGGGGCGGGTCCGTCGTGGTGCGGCCGCCGGGGGGCGGGTACGGCGGGACCGGTCCGGCGGGCCACGGCGGCGGCCAGGTCGGCGACGGTCTGGTGGCGGAAGACGTCCTGCGAGCTCAGGTGCAGGCCGGCGGCGCGGGCCCGGGAGACGGCCTGGATGCCGAGGATGGAGTCGCCGCCCAGCTCGAAGAAGTTGTCGGTGACGCCGACCCGGCGCACGCCCAGCACCTCGGACCAGATGCCGGCCAGCGTCTCCTCTTCCGGGGTGCGCGGGGCGGTGAACTCCCGTTCGCGGGAGGCCGTGTCGACGTCGGGGGCGGGCAGGGCCCGGCGGTCCAGCTTGCCGCTGGTGGTCAGCGGCAGGGCGTCGAGCACGGTGAAGGAGGACGGCACCATGTGCTCGGGCAGGACCCGGCGGCAGGCCTCGCGCAGCCCGGAGGCGGCGGGGCGGGCGGCACCGGCGGCGGGGACGACGTAGGCGGCCAGGCGGGTGTGGCCGTGCGCGTCGGCCACCGCGACGACGGCCGCGGCGGTGATCCCGGGCAGGTCCAGCAGCGCGGCCTCGATCTCCCCCGGCTCGATGCGGTGGCCGCGCACCTTGACCTGGTCGTCGGCGCGGCCGAGGTAGTCGAGGCGCCCGTCGGCGGTCCAGCGGGCCAGGTCGCCGGTGCGGTACATCCGCCCGCCGGGCGGCCCGAACGGGTCGGCCACGAACCGCGCGGCGGTCAGGCCGGGGCGGCGCGCGTAGCCGCGGGCCAGCTGCGCCCCCGCCAGGTACAGTTCGCCGCCGACCCCGGGCGGCACGGGCCGGAGCCGGTCGTCGAGGACGTAGGCCCGCACGTTGGGCAGCGGCCGGCCCACCAGCGGGCGGCCGTCGCCCTCGATGCGGCAGGACAGGGCGTCGACGGTGCACTCGGTGGGGCCGTAGAAGTTGTACGCGGCGACGCCGTCGTGCGCGGCCAGTTCGCGCCACAGGGCCGGGCCGATCGCCTCGCCGCCGAGCATCAGCACCCGCGGGTGGTGGCGCGGGTCGGTGAGGAGCCCCGCGGGCAGCAGCTGCCGCAGGTAGGACGGGGTCAGGTCGAGGAAGTCGACGCGGTGCTCCACGACGTACTCGACCAGGGCGGCCGGGTCCAGCCGGGTGGCCTCGTCGACCAGGTGCAGCCGGTGGCCGTCGGCCATCAGCAGGACGCCCTCCAGTGAGGTGTCGAAGGAGAACGACGCGGTCAGCGCCACCCGCAGCGGGCCGCCGCCCGCGTCGGCGACGAACCCCTCGCGGTGGGCGGCCAGCAGGTTGCCCAGGGCGCGGTGCGTCACGGTGACGCCCTTGGGGCGGCCGGTGGAGCCGGAGGTGTACAGCACGTACGCGGTGTGGTCCGGGTGCGGCGGGGCGAGCCGGCCGACGCCGGCCGGGGCGGTGTCCGGGGCGGTGGCGGGCACCGCGCGCAGGGCGGCCTCGTCGAGGACCAGGGCCGGCCGGGCGTCGTCGAGGAGGAACGCCACGCGGTCCTCGGGCAGGGCGAGGTCGACGGGCAGGTAGCCCGCGCCGGACTTCCACACGGCGAGGATCGCCACGATCATGTCGGCGGTGCGCGGCAGCCGCAGCGCCACCAGCTTCTCGGGGCCGGCGCCCCGGGCGACGAGGTGGTGGGCCAGCCGGTCGGCGCGGGCGTCGAGCGTCGCGTAGTCCAGGTGTTCGTCGCCGGCGACCAGGGCGGTGGCGTGCGGGGTGCGGGCGGCCTGCCGTTCGAAGAGCTGCGGGCAGGGGGTGGCGGGGACCGGGCGGGCGGTGGCGTTCCACTCGTCGGTGACGCGCCGCACCTCCCGCGGCGAGAGCAGGGGCAGGGTGCCCAGCGGCCGGTCCGGCTCGGCGGCGGCGCCCTCCAGCGTCCGCAGCAGCTGGTCGGCCATCCGCCGCGCGGTGTCCGGGTCGATCAGGTCGGTGCGGTACTCCAGCAGCCCGGTCAGGCCCTCCCCGTCGGGCACGAACTCCACGCTCAGGTCGAAGGTGGCCGCCTGCCGGGGCACGGCGACCGGGGCGGCGGCCAGGCCCTGCGGGTCGGGCGCGGCGGGCGGGTCCGGGTGGAGCAGGACCATCACGTCGAACAGGGGGTTGCGGCCCGCCTCGCGGGGCGCGCCCACGGCCTCCACGAGCCGTTCGAAGGGGGTGTCGCCGTGCGCGAAGGCGTCGTTGACGGTGTCGGCGGCGGCGCTCAGCAGGTCGCGGAAGGAGCCGGTGGCCTCCACCCGGGTGCGCAGCACGACGGTGTTGGCGAAGAAGCCGACGGCCCGTTCGAGGTCGGTGCGCGAGCGTCCGGGGGTGAGGGAGCCGACGGTGATGTCGTCCTGCCCGGACCAGCGGGCCAGCAGCGCCTGGCAGGCTGCGACCAGAGCGGTGAACAGGGTGGTGTGCTGCCGCGCCGCCAGCTCGCGCAGCCGGGCCGTGACGGGCGCGGGGACGGTGAAGGCGTGGACCGCCCCGGCCCCGGACTCCTCGCCGCGGCGCGGGCGGTCCAGCGGCAGTTCGGGCGGTACGGCGCCGGACAGCTGCTTCGACCAGTACGCGAGGTGGCGCTCCAGCCGGGCGCCGGACAGGTCCTCGCGCTGCCACACCGCGAAGTCCGGGTACTGCGTCGCCACCGGCGGCAGCCCGGGGGCCGCGCCCCGCACGAAGGCGTCGTAGGCGGCGCACAGCTCCTGGAGCACCACGCCCATCGACCAGCCGTCGGTGACGATGTGGTGGGCCGTCAGCAGCAGCACGTGCGCGGTGTCCGACTCGCGCAGCAGCAGGGCGCGCAGCAGCGGTCCGGTGCGCAGGTCGAACGGGCGGGAGTACTCGGCCAGCAGCTGCGCGTCCAGGGCTCGTGCGTCCGGTGCGGTCAGGTCGCGGACCGGCAGCGGCACCGGGCCGGCCGGGTGCACGGTCTGCACCGGCCGGCCGTCGCTCTCGTCGAACGTGGTGCGCAGCGCCTCGTGGCGCTCCACCACCAGGTCCAGCGCCCGGGCGAGGGCGGCGCGGTCGAGCGCCCCGGTCAGCCGCAGCGCGACCGCGCTGTTGTAGCGGGCGTCGCCGGGCCGCAGCCGGTCCAGGAACCACAGCCGCTGCTGGGCGAAGGACAGCGGCAGGGGCCGGGTCCGGTCCGCCCGCGGGATGCCCCGGCGGGCGGGCGTGTCCGCCGCGCCGGCCCGTCCGGCCAGCCGGCGGCGCAGTGCCTCCTGGAGGTCCTGGGGCAGGGCCTCGGCGCGGTTTCGCTTCGAAGACGTCATGGTCGTCCGGTCCTCACCGTTCGTCGTGGTCGCTGTCGCCGCGTGCGGCGTCTTCGAGTTCGCTGAGCACCTGCTCCTCCACCAGGTCCGCCAGGGCGGCGACCGTGCGGCTGACCAGGACGTCGCGGGGCGTGAGGGTCACGCCGAACATCTCGCCCGCCCGGGAGGCGACGAGCACGGCCCGCAGGGAGTCGCCGCCCAGGGCGAAGAAGTCGTCCTCGGCGCCGACCGCGGTGTGCAGGGCCTCCTCCCACAGGGCGGCCAGGGCCTCCTCGGTGGGGGTGCGGGGGGCGATGTGCCCGCGGTCCCCGGCGCTCTGGAGGGCGTCGGGCGCGGGCAGGGCGGCCCGGTCGGTCTTGCCGTTCTCGGTGAGCGGGAAGCGGTCCATCACCACGAACGCCGACGGGACCATGTGACCGGGCAGGGCGCGGGCGGCCAGGTCCCGCAGGTCGGCCGGGGCGGGCGGCTCGGCGCCGGGCGCGGCGAGCAGGTGGGCCACCAGGCGGGGCAGCCCCGGCTCGTCCTCGCGCACGCCGACCACGGCGTCCAGCACGGCCGGGTGGCGCACCAGGACGGCCTCGACCTCGCCCGCCTCGATCCGGTGGCCGCGCAGCTTGAGCTGGTGGTCGGTGCGGCCGAGGTAGTGCAGTTCGCCGCGGGCGTCGCGCCGCACCAGGTCGCCGGTGCGGTACATGCGGCCGCCGGGCGGGCCGAACGGGTCGGCGGTGAACCGGGCCGCGGTCAGGCCGGGCCGGTTCAGGTAGCCGCGGGCCAGGGCCGGGCCGGCCAGCCACAGTTCGCCCGGCACGCCGTCGGTGACCGGCCGCAGCCGGGCGTCCAGGACGTAGGCCCGGGTGCCGGGCAGGCGGCGGCCGACGGGCGGCGCGGTGCCGTCCGGTTCCAGCGGGTCCGACCAGGTGGCGACCACGGTGGCCTCGGTGGGCCCGTAGGAGTTGACCATCCGGTGGTGCGGCGCCCAGCGGGCCACCAGGTCTGCGCCGCAGGCGTCGGCGCCGACGATCAGGGTCTTCAGGGCGGGCAGGGTGCCGGGGGTGTCCGGCGGCAGGGTGGCGAGCGCGGCCGGCGGCAGCAGGGTGTGGGTGATGCGCTCCTCGCGCAGGACGGCGGCCAGTCCGGCGCCGAGCAGCGGGCCGGGCGGCGGGACGACCAGCCGGGCGCCGTGCGGCAGGGACGCGCACAGCTCCAGGACCGAGGCGTCGAAGCTGGGCGTGGCGAAGGCCAGTACCCGGTCCCCGGGGGCGACCCGGTAGTGCTCGGCCTCGGCGGCGGCGAAGGCGGCCAGGCCCCGGTGGGTGACGACGACGCCCTTGGGGGTGCCGGTGGACCCGGAGGTGTAGATGACGTAGGCCGGGTCGTCGAGGTCCAGGGGCCGGGTGCGGTCGGCGTCGGTGGGGCGGTGCTCCGGGCCGCCGTCCGGGGCCGCCGCGAGCAGGCCGGCGACCTCGTCGGCGTCGAGGGTCACGGCGGGGGCCGCGTCCCGCAGCATCAGCGCGACCCGCTCGGGCGGGTAGCCGGGGTCGACGGGCAGGAACGCGGCGCCCGCCTTGGCCACCGCGAGCTGGGCGAGGACCATGTCCGCCGAGCGCGGCAGGACCAGGGCGACGAGGTCGCCGGGGCCCGCGCCGCGCGCGATGAGGCGGTGCGCCAGGCGGTTGGCCCGTGTCTCGGCCTCGGCGAAGGTGAGCAGCAGGCCCGGTGCCTGGAGCGCCGGTGCGGTGGGCCACCGGTCCACCGCGGCCTCGACCAGCGCGGGCAGCGGCACGGGGGCCGGGGGCGGGGAGGCGGGCCGGGCGGGCGCGTCCAGCAGCCGCGCCCGCTGGCCGGGCGGCAGCACGTCCAGCGCCTCCAGGGGTACGGTGCCGTCCGCCGCGGCCAGGGCGTGCAGGGTGTGCAGCAGCTGGCCGGCCAGGGAGCGTGCGGTGGCCTCCTCGAAGTGGCGCGGGTCGTAGCCGAGTTCGACGACCAGTTCGTCGCCGGGCGAGATCACCACGGTGAGCGGGTAGTTGGTGGCCTCGCGGGCGTCCAGGTCCCGCACCGCGATGCCGTGCTCACCGGCCGTCGCGTCGCCGACCGGATAGTTCTCGAACACCAGCAGGCTGTCGAACAGGGCTGTTCCGGAGGGGAGTTCGCTGAGGCGGTGCAGGTCCGTCAGGGGCACGTGGTCGAAGCGGCGGTCCTCGGCCCGCGCGGACTGCAGCGCGCGCAGCCACGCGTCGCAGGGGGCGTCGCCGTCCACGGCGACCCGGGCGGGCAGGGTGGTGATGAACAGGCCGGTGATGGTGTCGGCGCCGGGCAGGTCGGCGGGCCGCCCGGAGACGGTGGTGCCGAAGCACACCTCCCGCTCGCCGCTCCAGCGGGCCAGCAGCAGCGCCCAGGCGCCCTGCGCGACGGTGTTGAGGGTGAGCCGGTGGCGGCGCGCGAAGTCCTGCACCCGGGCGGTCTCCCCCGCTCCGAGCCGCATGGACAGCCAGGTGCCGGAGCGGGCGGTGGCGTCCCGGCCGGGCCGGCGGTCGTAGGGCAGCGGGGTGGGCGCGGTGAGACCGGCGAGCGCGGCGCGCCAGTGCTCCTCGGCCTCGGCGGTGTCCCGGCCGGCGAGCCAGGCGGCGTAGTCCGCGAACGGGCGGCGCTCCGGCAGGCGCGGCTCCTCGCCCCGGGCGAGCGCGGCGTGGCTCGCCAGGACGTCCGACAGGACGTGGAAGACGCTCCAGCCGTCCAGCAGGACGTGGTGGAAGGTCCACACGACCCGCACCTGGTCCTCGGCGAGGCGGATCAGGTGCAGGCGCAGCAGCGGCGCGCGGTCCAGGGCGAGGCCGCGGGCCTTGTCCTCGGCCAGCAGCCGTTCCAGCTCGGTCTCGCGCACGGCCGGTGCCAGGGCGCTCCAGTCGTGCTCGGTGACCGGCAGGGCGGCGGTGCGGTGCACGACCTGGAGCGGCACGGGCACCCCGCGCAGCGCGACGGCGGTGCGCAGCACGGGCGTGCGGTCGACGACGTGCTGCCAGGCGGCGGCCAGCAGCCTCGGCTCGCGCACCCCGTCCACCACGAACGTGATCTGCTCGACGTACAGGCCCTGCCCGGCCTCGTCCATGGCGTGGACGACCATGCCGGTCTGGGTGGGGGTGAGCGGGTAGACGTCCGTGACGTCGCGGCCGGTGCCCACCAGCCGGTCGACGGCCGCCTGGTCGAGCGGGGCCAGCGGGAAGTCCGACGGGGTGCGGCCGCCGGCGCCGGGCTCGGCGCAGTGCCGCACGATCCGGCGCAGTTCCTCCGTGAGCTCCTGCGCCAGCCGGGCGACGGTCTCGCGCCGGTGCACCTCGCGGGAGTACGCCCAGGTGAACTCCAGCCGCCTGTCGGTCACCCGGCCGAGGACGTCGATGAGGTGCGGCCGGCCGGCCGAGCGGTCCATGCCGCCCGCCAGGGGGCCGGACGGCGCGTGCAGCAGGCCGCCGGGGGCCGCGTTCCAGTCCTGCTGCCCGAGGTAGTTGAAGCCGATCTGCGGCAGGCCGGGCAGCTCCGGGCCGGCCGTGGGGTGCAGGTGGCGCAGGGCGCCGTAGCCCAGTCCGCCGCGCGGCACCGCCCGCAGGCTCTCCTTGACCGACTTCAGCGCGGTCCCGGTGTCCGCGTCGCGGGGCACGTCGAGGGCGACCGGGAACATCGAGGTGAACCAGCCGACGGTCCGGGCCAGGTCGACGTCGCCGAACAGGTGGTCCTCGCGGCCGTGGCCCTCCAGCGCCACCAGGACCCGGTCCCGGCCGGTCCAGCGGGCCAGGACCCGGCCCAGGGCGGTGAGCAGGACGTCGTTGACGCGGGTGCGGTAGACGTCCGGCACGTCCTGGAGCAGACGGCGGGTGTCCTCGGCGTCCAGGCCGGCCGTGAGGGTCTCCTCGCAGGCGGCGGTGTTGGCGCCGGCGTGGTCGGTGGGCAGCGGGGCCGCGTCCGCCGGGTCCGCCAGGTCCCGCCAGTGGGCGAGTTCGTCGTCGAAGCCGCCGGCGGCGGTGTGCGCGGCGAGCCGCTGCGCCCAGGCCCGGAAGGAGGTGGTCTTCGGCCCGAGGTCCGCCGGGTTCCCGGTCCGCAGGGCCCGGTAGGCGGTGTCCAGGTCCTCCAGGAGCACGCGCCAGGACACCGCGTCCACCACCAGGTGGTGGGCGGCCAGCAGCAGGACGGGGCGTGCGCCGTCGCCCGGGCGGCACAGCGCGGCCTTCAGCAGGGGGCCGCCGGTGAGGTCGAACCCGCCGCTCAGCCGGCCGGCGAGGTCGTCCGCCGCCGCGGCGTCGGGGAGGTCGTGCACCTCCAGGTGCGGTGCGGCGCCCGGCGCGGTGCCGTACTGGCGCCACCGTCCCTCGCCGGCCGGCTCGAACCGCAGGCGCAGCGCGTCGTGGTGGTCCGTCACGGCGGCCAGGGCGGCGCGCAGCAGGTCCGGGTCGGTGTCGGCGGCCAGGTGGAAGGAGACCGTCTGGGTGAAGCGCGCCGGGTCGCCGGTGAGGGTGTGCAGCAGCCAGTGCTGGACGGGGGTGAGCGGCGCGTCGCCGACGACCGCGCCCTGCTCGGCGGTGACCACCGGGGCGGGCAGGTCCTCGGCCGCCGCGGCCAGTTCGGCGACGGTCTGGTGGGTGAACAGGTGCCGCGGGGTCAGCGCGAGGCCGGCCCGGCGGGCGGCGGAGACGATCTGGATGCCGAGGACGGAGTCGCCGCCGAGCGCGAAGTAGTTGTCCTCGGCGCCCACGTCGGGTACGCCGAGCACCTCGGACCAGATCGCGGCGAGCGTCTTCTCGGCGCCGGTGCGCGGCGGCCGGCCGCCGCCGGAGGCCGGGGCGGCCCACACGGGTTCGGGCAGCGCGCGCCGGTCCAGCTTGCCGGTGGCGCCGAGCGGCAGGCGGTCCAGCGGCAGCACGGCCGCGGGGACCAGGTGGTCGGGCAGGGTGCGCCGGAGGAAGGCGCGCAGCTCGGCGGGGTCCGGGGTCCCGGTGTCGCGCGGCACCGCGTAGGCCACCAGCCGCCGGTGGCCGTCGCGTTCCACCACCCGGGCGGCGGCCGCGGCGACCTGCGGGTGCCGGGCCAGCGCGGCCTCCACCTCGCCCAGTTCGATGCGGAAGCCGCGCACCTTGACCTGGTCGTCGGAGCGGCCGAGGTACAGCAGGTCGCCCCGCGCGCTCCAGCGCACCAGGTCGCCGGTGCGGTACATGCGGCTGCCCGGCGGGCCGTAGGGGTCGGGCAGGAAGCGGGACGCGGTCAGTCCGGGCCTGCCCAGGTAGCCGCGGGCGACGCCGGTTCCCGCGAGGTACAGCTCGCCGGGGGCTCCGGCGGGCACCGGGCGCAGCCGGGCGTCCAGGACGTAGGCGCGGGCGCCGCCGACCGGCCGGCCGATCGGCGGGACCCGGTCGGGGTCGGCCGGGTCGCAGGTGAAGGCGGTGGCGTAGACGGTGGCCTCGGTGGGGCCGTAGATGTTCATCACCCGGCAGCCGGGGACCACCGCGCGCACCTGGCGGACGGTGGCGGCGGGCAGTGCCTCGCCGGCCAGGACGACGGTGTCGGCGGTGACCTCGACGCCGTCGTCCGTCAGCAGCCGGCCCAGGGCCGAGGGGACCGCGCTGAGCAGTCCGGCCCGCCACGGGCCGCGGCGTTCGGCGAGGGCCAGCACGTCGCGGACGACCTCGACGCGGCCGCCGGCGAGCAGCGGCGAGAAGATCTCGAACACCGACACGTCGAAGTTGAGCGAGGTCGAGGCCACCACGTGGTCCAGGCCCCGGCCGGCGAACTCGGCGGCGGCCCAGTCGGTCAGCGCCACCACCGACGCGTGGGCGACGACGACGCCCTTGGGGCGGCCCGTCGAGCCCGAGGTGTGGATGACGTAGGCCGGGTGGGCGGGCAGCAGCGGCGCGATCCGGTCGGCGTCGCCGAGGCCGGCGGCGGACGCGGCGGCCAGCCGGCCGGCGCAGGCCGGGTCGTCCAGCGTGATCCGCGGGAACGGGCCGTCGGGGAGCCGGGCGGAGGTCTGCGTGGTCGTGACCACGGCGGCCGGCTGGACGTCCGCGAAGAGGAACGCGAGCCGCTCGTCCGGGTAGCCGGGGTCGACCGGCAGGTAGGCGGCGCCGCTCTTGAGGACGGCCAGCAGCGCCACGACCAGCTCGGCGGTGCGCGGCAGCGCCAGCGCGACGAACCGCTCGGGTCCGGCACCCGCCTCGACGAGCAGCCGGGCCAGCCGGTTGGCGCGCTCGTCGAGCTCCCGGTAGGTCAGCGACTCGTCGCCGGCCAGGACGGCCACGGCGTCGGGGGTGCGGGCGGCCCGCTCCTCGAAGACCGCGGGCAGGGTCCGGTGCGGCGCCCGCACCACCGGCCCGCCGAACCGGTCCACCAGGGCGCGGCCCCGCGCCGGGTCCATCAGCGGCAGCTCGGCCAGGGGCCGGTCCGGGTCGGCCGCCATGCCGGTCAGCAGCGTGCGCAGGCTCGCGCCGAGCTCCTCGACCGTCGCGGCGTCGAACGCGGCCGGGTCGTAGTCCAGGGCCACCGTCAGGCGCTCGCCGGGGGCGACGACCACGCTGAGCGGGTAGTTGGTCGGCTCGACGTCGCGTTCGTGCTCGACGGCCAGCCCGTGCCGGGCCAGGGCGCCCTCGTCGAACGGGTAGTTCTCGAAGACGACGATGCTGTCGAACAGGTTCGTGCCGCCCGGCACCTCGCTCCAGGACTGCAACTGGGCCAGGGAGACGAAGTCGTGGCGCCGGGCCTCCGACTGGGCGGCCTGCAGCTCGCCCAGCCACTGGAGCAGGCCGCGCCGCCCGTCGATCCGCGCCCGCGTGGGCAGGGTGTTGATGAACAGGCCCACCATGCCTTCCACGCCGGGCAGTTCGGCGGGCCGGCCGGAGACCGTCGTGCCGAAGACCACGTCGTCACCGCCGCCGTAGCGGGACAGCAGCAGCGCCCAGGCGCCCTGGAGCACGGTGTTGAGGGTCAGCCCGGCGCGCTGGGCCGTCTCCCGCAGCCGCGCCGAGCACGCGGCGTCGAGCGTCACCGTCACCGACCCGGAGGAGGAGGTGCGGTGCGCCTGCGCGAGGCGGCGGTCGCGCGGCAGCTCGGTGGGGGCGGGGAAACCGGCCAGCGTCTCGCGCCAGTGGCGTTCCGCCCGCGTGGTGTCCTGCCCGGCCAGCCAGCGCAGGTAGTCGGCGAACGGGGCCCGCTCGGGGACGTCGGGGCGGCGCCCGGCGGTCAGTGCCGCGTACCGCTCGCAGACCTCGTCGAAGACCTGGGCCGCGCTCCACCCGTCGAGCAGCACGTGGTGGAAGGTCCACACCAGCCGCACCCGGTCCGCCGACAGCCGGATCAGGACCAGCCGCATCAGCGGCGCCGCCGTCAGGTCGACACCGGCCCGGCGGTCCGCCTCCAGCAGCGCGTCCAGCTCGCGGGCGCACCACCGGTCGGGCCGGCCGGACCAGTCGTGGTGGGTGACGGGCACGGTGGCCCGGTGCTGCACCAGCTGGAGCGGTTCGGCGGTCTCCTGCCACACCAGCCGGGTGCGCAGCACCGCGTTGGCGTCGGCCGTCTGCTGCCAGGCCTCGGCCAGGGCGTACGGGTCGGTGACGCCGCGCAGCACCAGTTGCACCTGGTTGACGTAGGTGCGCGAGTCGGGGTCCATCAGGCTGTGGAAGAGCATGCCCGCCTGCATCGGCGTCAGCGGGTACAGGTCGGCGACCGCGCGGCCGTCCCCGACGACCCGGTCCACGGCCGTCTGGTCCAGGCGGGCCAGCGGGAAGTCCGACGGGGTGCGCCCGCCGGCGTCCGGGCGCAGGCAGTGGGCGACGATCTCCTCCAGTGCCCGCAGCATGCCGGAGGCGAGCCCGGCGACCGTCCGCTCGTGGTGCCGGCCGGCGCTGTAGTGCCAGGTGATCTCCAGCTCGCCGTCGTGGACGCGGGCCACGACGTCCAGCAGGTGCGGGCGCTCGGACTCGGGCGCGTCGGCGCCGCCCAGGCCGCCGGGCACGGAGCGCACCAGGGCGGCGGTGTCGTCGGCGGACCAGTCGAACCGGCCCAGGTAGTTGAAGCTGATGCCGGGCGCGGGCGCGGCGGCGAGCTCCTCGTCGCCGGCCAGGTAGCGCAGGGCGCCGTAGCCGAGGCCCCGGCCGGGCACCGCGCGCAGCTGCTCCTTGACGGACTTCAGCGCCGCGCCCCAGTCCCCGTGCGGCACGTCCAGGGCGACGGGGAACAGGGAGGTGAACCAGCCGACCGTGCGGGACAGGTCGACGTCGTCGAACAGGTGGTCCTCGCGGCCGTGGCCCTCCAGTCCGACGGCGACGGTGTTCCGCCCGGTCCAGTCCGCGAGGACGCGGCCGAGGGCGGTGAGCAGGACGTCGTCGACGCGGGTGCGGTAGGCGCCGGGGACCTCGCGCAGCAGGGCGTCGGTGCGTGCGGGATCGAGCCGGACCGTCACCGCCCGCAGGTCGGCGGCGGTGTTGCCGCCGTCGGAGTCGGCGGGCAGCGGGTGGGCGCAGTGCCGGGAGACGGCCTCCCAGTGGGCGCGCTCGGCGGCGAA
Source organism: Streptomyces sp. NPDC052701 (assembly GCF_040678355.1). Taxonomy (NCBI): domain Bacteria; kingdom Bacillati; phylum Actinomycetota; class Actinomycetes; order Kitasatosporales; family Streptomycetaceae; genus Streptomyces; species Streptomyces sp. NPDC052701. The sequence goes on along the minus strand of NZ_JBFATO010000001.1, from coordinate 200,258 downwards.
CCCGCCGGAGGCGGTGTGCGCGGCGAGCCGCCGCGCCCACTCCTGCACGGAGGTGGTGCGCTGCGGCAGGCGCACCGGCTCGCCGGCGCGGGCCTGCCGGTAGGCGGTCTCCAGGTCCTCCAGCAGCACGCGCCAGGAGACGCCGTCGACGACCAGGTGGTGCGCGGCCAGCAGGAGCCGGGCGGGCCGGTCCTCGGTCCGGGTGAACAGACGGGCGGCGAACAGCGGCCCGGTGTCCAGCCGGAAGGCGGCGTGCGCCTCGGCCGTCAGGCGGGCCTCTGCCTCCTCGGCCGCCGCCGCGTCGAGCCCGGCGAGGTCGCACACGCGCAGCAGCCCGGGCGGTTCCTCGCCGGGGGCGGGGCAGTGCTGGTGCCAGGTCCCGTCGCCGTGCCGGACGAAGCGGGCGCGCAGGGCGTCGTGGTGGGTCCACAGGGCGGCCAGGGCGCGGCGCAGGGCGTCCGGGTCGGGGGCGCCGGCGCTCTCCACGACCACGGACTGGTCGAAGAACTCCGGGCGTTCGGGGCCGGGCCGCAGGAACCAGTGCTGGATGGGGGTCAGTTCGACGTCGCCGGTCACCGGCCCGGTCCCGGCGACGGGCGCGGCAGAGCCGCCGGCCGCGGCGGTGGCGGCGGCCAGCGCGGCGATCGTGGGGTGCCGGAACAGGTCCCGGGGGGTCAGCGCGAGACCGGCGGCGCGGGCGCGGGAGACGACCTGGATGCTGAGGATCGAGTCGCCGCCCAGCATGAAGAAGTTGTCGTCGACACCGACCCGTTCCACTCCCAGCAGCTCCGCCCAGACGGCGGCCAGGACGCGTTCGGGACCGGTGCGCGGCGCGCGGTAGGCGCCCTGCCCGGCCGCCGACCAGTCGGGGGCGGGCAGCCGGCGCCGGTCCACCTTGCCGTTGGCGGTCAGCGGCAGCTCCGCCACCGTGACGAACGCGGCGGGCACCATGTAGTCGGGCAGGCCGGCCGAGAGGTGGGCGCGCAGTTCGGCCGCCGGCGGCACGGCTGCCCCGCCGGCGGGCACCAGGTGGGCGGCCAGGCGCTTGCGTCCGTCGTGCGCGTACACCGACACCACCGCCTCGGCCACGGCCGGGTGGGCGGTGAGCCGGGCCTCGATCTCGGCGGGCTCGACACGGAACCCGCGGATCTTGATCTGGTCGTCGGCGCGGCCCACGAAGTGCAGCTCGCCGTCGGCGCTCCAGCGCACGATGTCGCCGGTGCGGTACATCCGCCCGCCGGGCGGGCCGAACGGGTCGGCCAGGTAGCGGGCGGCGGTCGCGCCGGGCCGGCCGGCGTAGCCGCGGGCCAGTCCGGCACCGGCGATGTACAACTCGCCCGGTACGCCCGGTGGTTGCGGCTGGAGCGCGTCGTCGAGCACGTAGACCCGCATGTTGTCGAGCGGGCGCCCGATGGGCAGCACCGCGGGCAGCGGGTCGCCGGTCCGGAAGACGCGCCGGGTGGCGAAGGTGGTGGTCTCGGTGGGGCCGTAGCCGTCGACGACGGTCAGGCCGGGGCAGGCGTCCAGGACCCGGCGCACCACCGCGCCCGGCACGGCCTCGCCGCCGGTCCACACCTCCCGGGCGCCGCGCAGGCAGGCCGGATCGTCCTGCGCGAGGAGGCGGAGCAGGCCCGCGGTCAGCCACAGGCACCGCACGCCCTGCTCGGTGATCGCGCGGCGGACCACGGCGGCGTCCACGTCGCCGGGCGGGGCGAGGACGGCGGTGCCGCCGCGCAGCAGCGGCACCCACAGCTCGTAGGTGGAGGCGTCGAAGGCGTGCGGGGAGTGCACCAGGACCCGGTCGTGGCCGGCGAAGGCCCGGTCGAGGGCGAGCGCGGCGACGTCCCGGTGGCGCACGGCGACGCCCTTGGGGGTGCCGGTGGAGCCGGAGGTGAACATCAGGTACTGGACGTTGTCCGGGTGCGGTGCCGGGGCCGGGTCCGGCGCGGCGGCCGGTTCGGGCCCGGCGACCGGGAGGTCCGCCCGTACGACCGTCCCCTGCGCCAGCACCGCGCGTGCCGTCTCCTCCCACGTCCCGTCGGTCAGGAGCAGGTCGGCGCCGGCCTCGGCGGTCATCCGCCGCAGCCGTTCGCGCGGCGCCCGGCCGTCCAGCGGCACGTACACGCCGCCGGTGCGGGCGAGGGCGAGCTGGGCGACGACCAGCGGGACGGAGCGGTCCATCAGCACGCCCACCGGGCGCTCGGCCGACACCCCGAGCGCGGCCAGGGACGCGGCCAGGCGCGCGGCCCGCTCGTCCAGCTCCCGGTAGGTGAGGTGCTCGTCCCCGGCCGTCAGGGCGACGGCGTCGGGGGTGCGCTCCACCTGGGCGGCGAACAGGCCGCCCGTCGTGGCCCTGGGCGCGTCGGTCGCCGTGTCGTTCCATGCGCGCAGGACCTGCTCGCGGCGCTCGGGCGTCAGCAGCGGCAGCCGCGCGGGGGCCCGCTCCGGTCCGGTGGCCATGCCCTCCAGCAGGACGGTGAGGTACTCGCCCATGCGGGAGACCGTCGCGGCGTCGAACAGCTCCGGGTCGTAGCCGAGGCGCAGGGCCAGCCGCTCGCCCGGGTAGGCGACCAGGCTCAGCGGGTAGTTGGTGGTCTCGATGCCGTCCAGGCCGCTCAGGCGCAGTCCGTGGGCGGCGGCGAGACCGTCGTCGACCGGGTAGTTCTCGAAGACGACGATGCTGTCGAACAGGGCGGCCCTCTCGGGCAGTTCGGTGAACGCCTTCAGACGGGTGAGCGGTACGTGGCCGAAGCGCCGGTCCTCGCTCTGCTCCTGCTGCAGCCGGTGCAGCCAGTCGAGCAGGGCCGTCCGGCGCGGCACCGTGACCCGGGTGGGCAGGGTCGTGATGAACAGGCCGGTCATGGTGTCGGCCCCGGCCAGTTCGTCGGGCCGCCCGGAGACCGTGGTGCCGAAGACGACCTCGTCGCGGCCGGCCTGACGGCTCAGCAGGACGGCCCACGCGCCCTGCACCAGGGTGTTCAGCGTCAGCCCCGCGTTCCTGGCCGTCTCCTCCAGGGCCCGGGTGGTGGCGGCGGGCACCGTGACGCGCACCGCCCGGGTGGACTCCGCGCGGTGGGTCTCGCGCGGTTCGCGGTCGAAGGGCAGCGCGGTGGTCCCGGTGACGCCGCCGAGGCGGGCCCGCCAGTGCCGCTCGGCCTCGGCCCGGTCGCGGTCGCGCAGCCAGGCCACGTAGTCGCGGAAGGGCCGGCGGTCGGGCAGGGCCCGGCCCGCGTGGCGGGCGAAGACGTCCGAGAGGACCTGGAACAGGCTCCAGCCGTCCAGGACCAGGTGGTGGAAGGACCACACCACGCGCACGGCGGTGTCGGAGACCCGCGCGAGCACCAGGCGCTGGAGCGGGGCCCGCGCCAGGTCGATGCCGCGCGCGCGGTCGCGGTCCATCAGCTCGCGCAGCCGGGTGTCCCGCTCGGCCTCGGACAGGTCCCGCCAGTCCAGGCGGGTGACCGGCACGGGCGCGTGCCGCTCCACCACCAGCAGCGGTTCGGGCACGTCCTGCCACAGGACGCGGGAGCGCAGCACCGGCGTCCGGTCCGTCACCCGCTGCCAGGCGTCCGCGAGCGCGCCGGGGTCGGGCACGCCGTCCAGGACGAAGGTCAGCTGCTGGAAGTAGGTGCCGCGGTCGTCCTGGCCCAGGCCGTGGAAGAGCATGCCGGCCTGGGTGGGCGTGAGCGGGTGGACGTCCTCGACCGCCGCGGGGTCCTCCCCCGTGATCCGGTCCACGGCCGCCTGGTCGAGCGCGGCCAGCGGGAAGTCGGAGGGGGTACGGCCGCCGGCGCCCGGCCGGGCGGCGTGGCGGGCGAGTGAGGCCAGCGCGTCGGCGAACCGTCCGGCCAGGCCGGCGACGGTCTCCTCCCGGTGCAGCCCCTCGCTGTACGTCCAGGTGAACTCCAGCGTGTCGTCCGCCAGCCGGCCGATGACCTCCAGCCGGTGCGGGCGCTCGGCGCCGGGGTCCGCGTCCAGTTCCAGCGGGCGCAGCGGGGCGCGGTAGAGGCCGTCCGGGCGGTCCGGCAGCGCGAAGCGGCCCAGGTAGTTGAAGCCGACCTGCGCGGCGGGCCCGTCCGTGGGTGCCGGTGACGGGGCCAGGTGGCGCAGGGCGTCGTGGCCGAGGCCGTGCCGGGGCACGGCCCGCAGCTGTTCCTTGACCTGTTTGAGCACGGCGTCCCAGCCGGCGTCCGCGGGGACGGCGAGGGCGACGGGGTGACGGGTGGTGAACCAGCCGACGGTGCGGCTGGTGTCGACGTCGGCGAAGAGCTCCTCGCGGCCGTGCCCTTCGACGTCCACCAGCACGCGGTCGTGCCCGGTCCACGCGCACAGCACCCGGCCCAGGGCGCTGAGCAGCACGTCGTTGATCCGGGTGCGGTAGGTGTCGGGCAGCGTGCGCAGCAGGACGGCGGTGTCCTCGGGGGTGAGGCGCACGGTGACCGCGCGGGCCGTGGCGTAGGTGTTGGCGCCGGCCAGGTCGGTGGGCAGGCTCGCCGCGGCGCCGGCGACCGAGCGGGCCCAGTACTCCCGTTCGCCGTCGAAGCCGCCCTCGGCGGCGTACGCGGCCAGCCGCTGCGCCCAGTGGCGCAGTGCGGAGGACCGGGGCGGCAGTGCCGCCGTGCCGTCGCGGCCGTCGCGGCGGGCCCGGTAGGCCCGGTCGAGGTCCTCCAGCAGCAGGCGCCAGGAGACCCCGTCGACCACGAGGTGGTGGACGGCCAGGTGCAGGACGCGCGGCCGGCCGGCTCCCCGGTCGTGCAGGACGGCGCGCAGCAGCGGGCCGTGCCGCAGGTCGAAGGGGCCGAGGTGCGGGGCGTCGGTGTCCGGTCCGGTGTGGTGCGCCAGCCGGATGCGGGGCGCCCGCTCGGCGATGTGCCAGCGGACGCCGCCCGCGTCCCGGGCGTCCTGGGTGCCCTGGGTGTCCCGGGTGGGGAAGCGGGAGCGCAGCGCGTCGTGGTGGGCGACCACGTCGTTGAGGGCGTCCTCCAGCGCGGCGGCGTCGACCGGGTCGGCCAGCTCCACCGACAGCGTCTGGGCGTAGTGGCCGGCCCGTTCGGCGACGGCGTCGAACAGCCAGCGCTGGATGGGCGTCAGCGGCGCCGGACCGGTGGCCGGCACGGCGGCCGGCGCGGCGGTCCGGCGGCTTCCCGCCGCGTCCGCGCACCGGGCGAGGGCGGCGACGGTCTGGTGCCGGTAGACGTCCCGGGAGGTGACCGTCAGGCCGGCCTGCCGGGCCTGGGCCACCACCTGGATGCTCAGGATGGAGTCGCCGCCCAGCGCGAAGAAGTTGTCGTCCGCCCCGACCCGCTCCACGTGCAGGACCTCGGCCCAGATCGCGGCGAGGGTCCGCTCGGTGGGGGTGCGCGGCGGGACGTGCCGCGCGGTGTGCCCGGCGGGCCCCGGGTCGGGGAGCCTGCCCCGGTCCAGCTTGCCGTTGGGGTTGAGCGGCAGGGCGGGGAGCACCACGACGGTCGAGGGCACCATGTAGTCGGGCAGCGTGCGGCCGAGTTCCCGGCGTACCTCCTCCGGCTCCACCCGCGCTCCCGCGGCGGGCACGACGTAGCCGACCAGACGGCGGTGGCCGTCGCCGTCCCGGGCGACGGCGGCGGCCTCGGCCACGCCCGCGCAGTGCCGCAGCGCCTCCTCCACCTCGCCCAGTTCGATGCGGAAGCCGCGCACCTTGACCTGCTGGTCGATGCGCCCGAGGTACTCGAGTTCGCCGTCGGCGCTCCACCGCACCAGGTCCCCGGTGCGGTACATGCGCTCCCCCGGCCCGGCGAAGGGGTCGGCGACGAACCGGGTGGCGGTCAGGCCGGGACGCCGCAGGTAGCCGCGCGCCAGGCCCTCGCCGCCGAGGTAGAGCTCCCCGGTGACGCCCGGGGGCTGCGGGCGCAGCAGCCGGTCCAGCACGTAGGCGCGGGTGCGGGCCACGGGCGTGCCGATCGGCGGCGCCTGGTCGGGCACGGTGCCGCCGGCGAACCAGGCGGTGGCGTAGACGGTGGCCTCCGTCGGTCCGTAGAGGTTGGCGACCTCGCAGGACGGCATGGCCTGCCGCAGGTCCCGCACGGTCTGCGCGGGCAGTGCCTCGCCGGCCAGTACGACGGTGTCCGCCTCGAAGGCGGCGGCCCCGGTGAGCACCCGGCCGGCCACCGACGGCACGCCGCTGACCAGTGCGGCCCGGCGCGGGCCGGACCCGTCGGCGAGGGCCGGCAGGTCGGCGACCACCTCGACGGTGCCGCCGGCCAGCAGCGGGCACAGCATCTCGAAGACCGAGACGTCGAAGTTCAGCGAGGTCGAGGCCACCACGTGCGCCAGGCGGCGGGCGCCGAAGCGCTCCTGGACCCAGGCGGCGAGCGCCGCCACGCTGCGGTGGGTGACCACGACGCCCTTGGGCCGCCCGGTCGAGCCCGAGGTGTAGATGACGTACGCGGGATGCTCGGGGTCCAGCGGCCGGGGACGGTCCGCGTCAGCGTCCGCGGGATTCCCGGGGTCCCCGTCGCCCGGGGACGCGGGGCCGGCCAGGCAGTCCTCCAGGATCAGCGGCTCGCATCCCCCGGGCAGCGCGCCGGCGGTCTCGCGGGCGGCCAGGACGAGGGCGGGGGCGGCGTCCGTGAGCATCAGGCGGATGCGCTCGGCCGGGTAGGCGGGGTCCACGGGGAGGTAGCCCGCGCCGGACTTCAGGACGGCCCACAGGGCCGGTAACAGGTCGGCGGTGCGGGGCAGGCACAGCGCCACCAGTGTCTCCGGGCCCGCGCCCCGGGCCCTCAGCAGCCGGGCGAGCCGGTCGGCGCGGCGGTTCACCTCGGCGTAGGACAGCCGCTGCCCGCCGTGGACCACGGCGGTCGCCTCCGGCGTGCGGGCCACCTGCGCCTCGAACAGCGCCGGCAGCGTCGTGGCCGCGCGGTCCGCGCGGCCGGTGCGGCCGGTGCGGTCCGCGGCGTCCCGTCCGGCGGGCGCGGGCGGGTTCCAGGCGTCCAGCAGGGTGCGCCGCTCCTCGTCCGACAGCAGCGGGAGCTCGGCGAGCGTGCGGTGCGGTCCCTGCGCCATGCCGTCCAGCAGGCGGTGCAGGTGGCGGCTCATCCGCTCGGCGGTGCGCGCCTCGAACAGGTCGGTGTTGTACTCGACCGTCAGCTCGTACCCGCCGTCCGGGCACGGCGCGAATTCCAGGACGAGGTCGAAGCGGGCGGCCGGGCGGGGCAGCGGGTGGTCCTCGATGCGTATCCCGCCGGCCCGCGGCGGGTGGGCCGGGGCCGTCTGCTGGACCACGAGCGCCTGCACCAGCGGGGTGCGGCTGGGGTCCCGGGGCGGGGCCAGTTCCTCCACCACGCGGTCGAACGGCACACCGCCGTGGGCGAAGGCGTCCAGCACGGTCGCGCGCATGCGCTGCACGAACCGGTCGACGGTGACGGTGTCGTCCACCTCCTCGCGCAGCACCACGGTGTTGACGAAGAAGCCGGTGACGTCCTCCAGGTCCCGGCGGTCCCGTCCGTTGGTGACGGTGCCGAACACCACGTCCCGCTGCCCGGAGTACCGGGAGAACAGCACGGCGGACGCCCCGGCGAACAGCGTGAAGACGGTCGTGCCGCGGCCGGCGGCCAGGTGGCGCAGCCGGGTGACCAGGTCCGCCGGGATCCGGTGGCGGTGGGCGGCGCCCGCGGTGGTGCGCACCGCGGGCCGGGGCCGGTCGACGGGCAGGTCCAGCTGCTGCATCCCGGCCAGGTGCCGTCTCCAGTACGCGAGGTCGCCGGCGTCGCCGTCCGAGGGGCGCCGCTGCTCCCACACGGCGAAGTCCGGGTACTGCACGGCCGGCGCGGGCAGGCCGTGCGGGGTGCCGGACACCTCCGCGGCGTAGAGGGCGGCCAGGTCGCGCGTCAGGACGCCCACCGACCAGCCGTCGGTGACGATGTGGTGCTGGGCCAGCAGCAGCAGCCGGTCGTCGTCGGCGCGCTGGACGAGCAGGGCCCGGGTCAGCGGTCCCGCCGCCAGGTCGTAGGGGCGGCCGAGCTCCTCGGCCAGCAGGCGTTCGGCGGCCTCCTCGCGCTGCTCGGCGGGCAGTTCGCGCAGGTCGGCCGTGCGCAGCGGGAGGGCGGCGGTGTCGTCCACCCGCTGGATCACCTGCCCGTCCACCGTGGTGAACGTGGTCCGCAGGGAGTCGTGGCGGGCGGCGAGCCGGTCGAGGGCGCGGCGCAGCGCCGCGGTGTCCAGCGGCCCGCGCAGCCGCAGCGCCACGCCGGTGTTGTACTCGGTGCCGCCGGCGGTGAGGCCGTCGAGGAACCACAGCCGGCGCTGCCCGCTGGAGAGGGGAAGCGGCCGGTCGCGCGGGGCGGGCGGGATCGGCTCCGGCGGCGCGGCGGCGGACGGGTCGCCCGCCAGCGGGGCGAGGGCGGCGACGGTGCGGGCGGTGAACACGTCGCGCACCGACAGCCGCGCGCCCAGTTCCTCCCGGATCCGGGACAGCGTCCGCGCGGCGAGGATCGAGTCGCCGCCCAGGTCGAAGAAGTCGTCGCGCACGCCCACGAGGTCGGCCCCGAGCACGTCGGCCCAGATGGCGGCCAGGATCCGTTCCTCGCGGGTGCGCGGCGGGACGTGTCCCTCGGCGGGCGTGGGGCCGGGGGCGGGCAGGGCACGCCGGTCGACCTTGCGCTGCGGGGTGAGGGGCAGGGCGTCGAGGACGACGACGGCGGAGGGGACCAGGTGCGCCGGGAGGGCGGCGGCGAGCGCCGCGCGCAGTTCGCCAGGCTGCGCGGGCCGCTGCGGATCGGCGGGCGTGACGTAGCCGACGAGCCGCTGCCGTCCGGGCTCGTCCTCGCGGACCACCACCACGGCGTCGCGCACCGCGCCGTGCCGCAGCAGGGCCGCCTCGATCTCCCCCGGCTCGATCCGGAAGCCGCGCAGCTTGACCTGGCGGTCGAGCCGGCCGAGGAACTCCAGTTCCCCGCCGGCGGTCAGGCGCACCCGGTCGCCGGTGCGGTAGAGCCGGGCGCCGGGCGGTCCGAAGGGGCTGGCGACGAACCGGGCGGCGGTCAGGCCGGGCCGGCCGAGGTAGCCGCGGGCCACGCCGTCGCCGCCCACGTACAGTTCGCCGTCGGTGCCGGGCGGGACCGGCCGCATCGCCGTGTCCAGGACGTGGGCCTCGGTGCCGGGCAGGGGGCTGCCGATGGCCGGGGTGCCGCCGCCCGCGGACAGCGGTCCGGTCCAGGTGGCCACGACGGTGGCCTCGGTGGGTCCGTAGGAGTTGATCATGCGCCGTCCGGGCGCCCAGCGGTCGACGAGCCAGGCCGGGCACGCCTCGGCGCCCACGATCAGCGTGCGCAGGTGCGGGGCCGTGCCCGCCGTGGCGGGGTCGGGCAGGGTGGCGAGGGCGGCGGGCGGGATGAGGGCGTGGGTGATGCGGTGCTCGTCCAGGACGGCGGCGAGTTCGTCGCCCAGCCAGGGCCCGTCCGGGGGGACGACCAGGGTGGCGCCGGACAGGACGGAGACGCACAGCTCCAGGACGGAGGCGTCGAAGCTGGGCGAGGAGAACTGCAGCACCCGGTCGCCGGGGCCGACGGCGTACTGCTCGGCGGCGGCGGCGGTGAAGCCGGCGATGCCCCGGTGGGTGACCGTCACGCCCTTGGGCGTCCCGGTGGATCCGGAGGTGTAGATGACGTACGCGGCGTGGTCGGCGCCCACCGCGACGCCCGGCTCCGGGTCCGGCGGTGCGGCCTCGTCGGCCGGCCGCGCGGCGCGGTCGTCCAGCAGGCCGCGGACCTCGGCCGGGTCGTCGAGGACCACGGCGGGCCGGGCGTCGGCGAGCATCAGGGCCCGGCGCTCGGCGGGATAGTCCGGGTCCACCGGCAGGAAGGCGGCGCCCGCCCGGGCCACGGCCAGTTCGGCCGCGACGAGTTCGATCGAGCGCGGCAGGACCAGTGCCACCGTGCGGTCCGGTCCTGCCCCGCGCCGCACCAGGTCCTCGGCCAGGCGCCGGGTCCGTGCCGCCAGTTCCCGGTAGCTCCAGGTGCGCCGGCCGTCGGTGACCGCCGGGGCGTGCGGGGTGCGGGCCGCCCACGCGGCGAACAGCTCGCCGAGCGGCGGGTGCGGGGCCGGGCGGTCCGCGTCGCCGTCCGCCGCGGGACGCGCGGGGCCGGTCTGCTGCGGGGAGGACGCCGGTGCGGGCTGGTGGTGCAGGTCCGTCATGGGTGAAGTCCTTCGGGGCGGGGACGGTGCGGGCACGCGGGCACGGACGACCGGGGACGTCGTCCAGGAGGTGGGGCCGGGCGGCCGGCGGGCCCGCGCGGAGGGCGGGGCCCGGTGGCGGCCGGGCGCGGGTCAGACGGTGCCGGAGCGGCGGGCGGCGCGCCCGGAGATCTGCACGCGGTCGATGACGCCGGTGGTCCGGTCGCGGTGGAACAGGCCGCCGGGCTGCGGCCGGCCGGTGTCCGGGTCGACCAGGTCGCAGGTGAGGTCCTCGTAGCAGATCAGGGGGATCGGGCGGTCGCCGTCCACGGACAGCGTCAAGGAGCCGTCCGCGCCGAGGGTGATCCGGTACTCGCTCTGCCCGTTGCGGTAGGTGCCGGCGCAGTCGGGGAGGGGGACGGCGGGGCCCCGGCGCACGGGGGCGCAGACGGTGGGCACCCGCAGGCCGGTGAGGCGGGTGAGGTCGTCGGCGAGGTCCTGCCACAGGGCGGTCGCGCCGCTCGAGTTGCCGGTGAAGGCGACCACCACGCCGCTGTCCGGTTCCGCCCGCAGATGGCAGGAGGTGCCCTGGGCGTTGCCGTCGTGGCCGCACCACCACAGATCGTCCTGGCGGAACAGTGCCAGGCCCAGCCCCCAGGCGTCGGCCAGGCCGGCCGGGACGGCGCCCGGCTGCGGGCGGCGCATCTGCGCGGCGGCGTCGGCGGGCAGCGCGGCGGAGCGGCCGGTCAGGGCCCTGCCCAGCGTCAGCAGGTCCGCGGCGCTCGCCAGCAGGCCGCCGGCCGGTGCCTCCAGCGGCGCCAGGTTCTGGTGCGCCGGGATCAGCCGGCCGGAGGCGGTGTTGCGGGCGTGGCCGGAGGCGACCGGGCGGACGGGGAAGGTGTCGCCGAGGAAGGCGGGGACGGTGCCCAGGGGGTCCAGCAGCAGCGCCCGGACGGCCTCCTGCCAGGTCATGCCGGTCACCGCGGCCACCAGCCGGCCGGCGGCGACGTAGCCGGCGTTGGAGTACGAGAATCCGGTTCCGGGCGGGAAGAGCGCGTCGCGCGCGGTGCACACCGTCGACAGGTAGCGGGAGACGGTGGTGCCGGCGGCGGTGTCCGAGTCGGGCCCGGTGGGCAGGCCGGCGGTGTGACCGAGCAGCTGACGAACCGTCACCTCGGGTATGTGCCGTAATTCCGGCAGGAACACGGCGGCGGGCTCGTCCAGGTCGAGGTCGCCGTCGTCGGCCAGCAGCGCCACGGCGGCGGCGGTGTAGGTCTTGGTGAGGGACCCCAGGGGGACGGCCGTGCCCTCGGTCAGCGGGGTACCGGTGACGGCGTCGGCCGTGCCGGTGTGCACGCTCAGGACCTCGCGGCCGGTGTGCACGGCGAGTTGGGCGCCGGGCACCCGGTGGGTGCGGGCGAGGGCGTCCAGGCGGTACTGCAGCGTCTGGTGTGTCAGGAGCGGTCGCCGGTCGACGACCCGAGCGGCAGGGGTGTACGGCATGAGGGGGATCTCCCGTTGGTTGGGCTCATGGAAGGGACGCGCCGGCCGGCTGGCGGTGGGGGACGGGCCGGGGCGCGTCGGTGCGGGTGCTGCGTCGGTGCGGGTGACGTGTCGCGTTGCCGCCGGGCGGCCGCGGGTCTACGTCCTCTTGACCTCGACCGGCAGGTGGCGCACGCCGACGATGACGGCCGGGTTCTGGAAGGCGACGTCCGCGTAGGAGGGGACGGCGAGGTCGCGGAAACGTTCAGTCATCAGGCGGAACGCGATTCTGGCCTCCAGCCGGGCGAGCGGCGCGCCGAAGCAGAAGTGGATGCCGTGTCCGAAGGTCAGATGGGGATTGGGGCTGCGGCCCACGTCCAGCACGTCGGGCGCGGTGAAGCGGGCCGGATCGCGGTTGGCGGCGCCCAGGTGGGCCATCACCAGCGCGTCGGCGGGGAGCCGGTGGCCGCCGAGTTCGACGGGGCGGGTGACGCGGCGCCCGAGTTCGGGGAAGGGCGGCAGCCAGCGCAGCACTTCCTCCAGCGCGTCCGGCAGCCGGCCGGGATCGGCGCGCAGGGCGGTGAGCGTGCCGGGATGCCGGTCGAAGGTCACGACGGCGTTGCCGAGCAGTGCCGTGGTCGTGATGTGCCCGGCGACCAGCAGCAGGGCCACGAATCCGACCATCTCCTGGTCCGTCAGCCGGGCGCCGTCCACCTCCGCGGCGATCAGTCTGCTGGTGAGGTCCTCACCGGGATGGGCGCGGCGGTGGCGGATGTGGTCCAGCATGTAGCCGTTCATCTCACGCACGGTCGGGGCGATCGCCTCCAGCGCCCGCTCCAGGTCGGCCATGTCGGGCGCCTCGCCGAGCTGGTCGCCGCCGAACAGCACGCTCGCCCACTCCTGGAACAGCCGGTGGTCGCCGGCCGGTACGCCGAGCAGTTCGGCGATCACGATGATGGGGAGCGGATAGGCCAGCTCGTCGACCAGGTCGAAGCGGTCGCGGTCCTCGACGGCGTCCAGCAGACGCGCGCACACGGCCTCGATGCGCGGCTGCAGCCCCTGCACCACCCGCGGGGTGAACGCCTGGCTCACCAGGGTGCGGAGCTTGCGGTGCTCCGGCGGGTCCATGCCGACGAAGTTGCCCTGCCGGAAGGCCTCGAAGTCCTGCTGGGTGGGGGCGATCGCGGAGAGGTCCGAGGAGTACGTCGCCGGGTCGGCGAGTACCGCGGCGACGCCCTGGTGGTCGGTCACCTGCCACACGCCCTGGCCCTCGTCGTACCGCACGGGGCCGGTCTCGCGTATGGACCGCCACCGGTCGGCCAACGTGTCGAGGAGCAAGTGCTCCTCTGTCAGTCGGTCTCTGATCACCGAATCTCCCTCGTGATGGGCGTCTGGGCACAGCGAGGCCTTGCCGTGGAGCATCAGGGTGTGGGGGGTTGTGGCGGCGACACCGCGGGAGCGCTCCGCTCGCCGCCCGTGCGGGCGCCTTCGTGTCGTGACCGGCCGGGCGGTCCGGCGTCACGGACGGCGCGGCGGGCACCGCCGGCGTCCGCGCCGCCTCACGGGACCGGGCGACGGTGTCCGTCCGTCACCGGATCCGTACGTGCGAAGTCAACACGTCCGCACCGTCGCGCCGTGGCCGCTCACCCGGCCGGGCACGGACGGTGGCACCCTCATCGCGGCAGACCTAGCCGACATCAACACATCCCCCCTGTCGATCCTCCGCGCGGCCGCTGCGCACGGAGCCTTCCCCCAACAGGCCAACAGGCCGGTGAATACGAACAGTTGGCGAGCCGGACGAGGCCGGCTGCCCGATGACGGTAGACGAGGTTATACACATCGGACATGTCTTGTCCGATGCTTGCCCAAAGCGCATCCCGACGCCCTCGTCCCCGCCAAACGCGCGCCCAGTCTTCACGGTGGGTCACTTCATGGCAACCCCCCGAAGTCGAAGGGCGGCCGCCGTCGTGGCCCGCTCACGCGCTCACCAGGGCACCTCGGTGAGAGTGGTGCCGTGCAGCGGCAGTCCGGATCGGAGCACCGCCAGCGCGGGTGCCCGGCCGACGCGTCCTCAAACCCGCCGGTGCGCCGGTTCTTTCAGGCCGTGCCGTGCGGGACGGGTCCGCCGGGTACGGATCCGGCCCAGTCCGTGACGAGACGGGCCACGGTCTCCTGGTGCTCCGTCAGGAAGAAGTGCCCTCCCGGGAAGGTCCTCAGGAGGAAGTCCGCCGAGGTGTGCTCCTTCCACGCGGCGGCGTCCTCGGGCGTGGCCCTGCCGTCCCGGTCCCCCACGAGGCACAGGACGGGCAGGTCCACCACGGCGTGGTCCGTCGGGCGGTAGCGCGCGACCGCGCCGTAGTCGTTGCGCAGGACGGGCAGGAACAGCTCCACGAGGTCCGGGCTGCCGAGGATCTCGGCGTCGGTTCCGCCCAGTTCGGCCAGGTGGGCGAGGATCTCCCGGTCCGTGCCGCGGTGCACGTCGTCCCTGCGGCGCACCGACGGGGCGGGGCTGGCGGAGACGACCAGACGGCACGGTGCCCCCCGGTGGCCGGCGCCGAGCCGGCCCGCGGTCTCGAAGGCCACGCTCGCCCCCATGCTGTGCCCGAAGAGCACGAGCGGTGCGGGGCCGGCGGCGTACCGCCGGAGCACGGGCGCCAGGTGGTCGGCGAGACCTTCGACGGTCTCCACGAAAGGTTCGCCGAAACGCTCCTGCCGCCCGGGGTACTGGGCGGCCGAGACGTCGAAGTCCGCGGGGAAGTGCCGGGCGAGCGGCGCGAAGAAGGTGGCGGCGCCGCCGGCGTGCGGAAAGAAGACCACATGCGCCGCGGGCCGCCGCGTCCTGCGCAGTTCCCGAATCCAAGGGTTCTCCCCCACCATCCGCGCTCCCTCGTCCCTCTCGCCCGACGGCTTGCCGTTGACGGCCCGGGCGGCCGCCGCCCGGGCGGACGGTGTCCACACGGCGTACACGGCACAGGCCCCGCCCCGGCCACCGGCGACTGTAAGGCGCCTCGCCCCCGGCCGTCGAGTTCGGTCCGCGACCGGCCACTCACCCACGGTCGCGTCCGAAGCGCCCGGCCGGGGCTTCCCGGAGCCACCGGCGCCGACGCCGCCGGGCCCCCTCCTCGAAGGTTCCGCCCGGCGGCCGTGGGCCGTCGCGCCGCCCGCCGCGGACGTCGCCGTCGGCGATCGCGGAGTCCTGCGGACGTATGAAATCGGCCATCAGGTTGCACGGGAGCGCACGCCTTCGCATCCGTACGCCGTACGCGCCTCCCCTGGGGTGGCATGAGCCGGCGCATCGGGGGTACGCGAAGTCCCTTCACCGTGGCGTGGGGCCCGCGCGCTCCGGCCGGGCCGGTCGTGAGCGCGTTTCCCGTACGGCTCGCCGTGCGCGCCGAGCCGGCGGGCGGGAG
Organism: Streptomyces sp. NPDC052701; assembly: GCF_040678355.1. Lineage (NCBI taxonomy): Bacteria > Bacillati > Actinomycetota > Actinomycetes > Kitasatosporales > Streptomycetaceae > Streptomyces > Streptomyces sp. NPDC052701. Next base: position 185,214 of record NZ_JBFATO010000001.1, on the reverse strand, counting down.
ATGTGTCCCCGGGACCCGTCGTCCCGCCGTGCGAGGAGGTGGTCGGCGTGTCCGACGGACAGTCGTCCGCGCGGGCGTCGGCAGCGGCCGGGCCGCCGCCCGGACGTCCGCTGCTGTCCCTGACGCTGACCTCGATGATGGACGAGGTGCACGCCCACTCCGGCGCGGTGTACGTGCTGGCGCCGGACCAGCCGGTGCTGCTGATGGCGGTGATGGCGGGGCTGCCCCGGGCCTTCGCCGCGCCGTGGGAGCGGGTCGGGCTGAACGCGCCCGTCCCGGTCGCCGACGCGGCGCGTGAGCGGCGGCTGGTCTGGGTCGGGGGCGAGGAGGAGATGGCGCGCCGCTATCCGCGCATCGCCGTGGTGCTGCCCTATCCGTTCGCGCTGGCCGCGGTGCCGCTGGTGACCGAGTCGGCCGCGTACGGCGCGGTGTTCGTGACCTGGCCCGGCTCGCATCCGCCGGAACTGTCCGACTGGGAGCGCGAGCACCTCCTGGCGGCCTGCGACCGGCTGGCGCTGCGGCTGGAGCGGGCCGCGCGGCGGGGCCGTCCGCTGATCCCCGAACCCGACCTGCTCGGCGGCCCGGCGGTGGGCGGCCTGGCCGGCACACCCGGCGCGGTGGAGGCCGCGCGGATGGTGGAGCGACTGCCGTACGGGCTGTGCTCGCTCGACCTGCACGGCCGGGTCGGCTTCGCCAGTCCCGCGGCGGCCGACCTGCTGGGCGTCCCGGTCACCCGGCTGCTCGGCACCCCGTTGTGGGTGTCCGTGCCGTGGCTGAACGATCCCGTCTACGAGGACCGCTATCGGGCCGCGCTGTTCAGCCAGCGCGCCACCTCGTTCACGGCGCTGCGCCCGCCCGGCGACTGGCTGTCGTTCCGGCTGTACCCGAGCACCACCGGGCTGAGCGTCCGCATCAGCAGGGCCCGGGCGGTGTCGGAGCTGAACCGCGCCCGGCCGCGCTTCGGCGGGGCGCCGTCTCCTCTGGTCACCATCACGCAGGTGCTGAGCCTGGCCGGTGCGCTGACCGAGGCGGTGGGCGTGCAGGACGTGGTGCAGCTGGTCGCCGACGAGGTCGCCCCGGCGGTGGGCAGCCGGGGCCTGGTCGTCCTGAGGCCGAGGGCGGGCCGGCTGCGGGTGCTGGGGCACCGCGGATACGCGGACCCGCACGCCGTGGAACGGTTCGACGGGACGCCCCTGGCCGAGCAGACCCCCGGCACGCAGGTGCTGCGGACCGGGGTGCCCGCCTTCTTCGAGTCGCCGGAGCACCTGGAGCACCTGTACCCGGGGCGGCGGGCCACCCGCGACGGCTTCGCGGCCTGGGCCTACCTGCCGTTGATCGCCTCCGGGCGGCCGGTGGGCACCTGCGTGCTCGCCTACGCCGAACCGCACACCTTCCCGGCGGAGGAGCGGGCGGTCCTCACCAGTCTGGCCGGGCTGATCGCCCAGGCGCTGGAGCGGGCACTGCTCTACGACACCAAGCACCGGCTCGCGCACGGCCTGCAGGAGGCGCTGCTGCCGCACTCGCTGCCGTCGCTGCCCGGCCTCGAGGCGGCCGCCCGCTACCTGCCGGCCACGCAGGGCATGGACATCGGCGGCGACTTCTACGACCTGGTGCCGGCCCAGGGGCTGGCGGCGGCGGTGATCGGCGACGTGCAGGGCCACAACGTGACGGCGGCCGGGCTGATGGGGCAGGTCCGCACCGCGGTACGCGCGTACACGGCCGTCGGGCAGTCTCCCCGGGAGGTCATGAGCAGCACCAACCGGCTGCTGATCGACCTGGACGCCGACCTCTTCGCCAGCTGCCTGTACCTGCGGCTCGACCCCGCCCGCGGGCGGGCCGTGATGTCCCGCGCGGGTCATCCGCCACCGCTGCTGAGGAGGGCGGACGGACGGGTGCGGGTGCTCGACCTGGCCGGTGGCCCGCTGCTGGGCGTCGACGGCTCGGCCGCGTATCCGACGGCCGAGGTGGACCTCGCTCCCGGCTGTCTGCTCGCCCTCTACACCGACGGACTGGTCGAGGCGCCCGGCGTCGACCTCGAGGACGCCGTCACCGGCCTGGGCCGGCGGCTGGCCGAGGCCGGGGACCTGCCGCTGGACGAGCTCGCCGACAGCCTCGTGCGGCAGGACCGGCGCGACACGGGCGGGGAGGAACGCCTCGACGACGTCGCGCTGCTGCTGATCAGGGCGCGCCCGCAGCCGTGACCCGGGCCGGCGGGCCCTGGTGCGGGACGGGCCGGCCCTTCCGCCGGAGGGCCGGCCCGGTCCACCGCCGGCCGGAACCACGGAGGAAGGCCGGACGGTGGCTGTGAATCCCGCTCACAGCGGCTCGGCTCTGTGAGCGGCGACGCCGTGTGAGCGGCGACGGGAGAGCCCGCGCCTGTGAAGGCGTTCACGGCGATCGGGTCCGTGTGGGCCGCGGCCACGTGCCCGGTCCGTGCATGCCGTCCCGGGATGCCGGCCGCGTGCGGGGCGCGTCCCGGTACGGGCCCGCGTCGGGGAGCGCCGTGGAGCGGCGTCCCCTTCTCTATGTCTCTATGTCTCTATGTCCTTCGGGCTCCCCCGCGTACAGCGGTCGCGGGCCCGTCGGCCGGACCTTCACACCGGACGGCCGGCACCGGACGATCACGACCGGCCCACCGATCCCGCCCACCGATCCCGTCCACCGGTCCGGCCCGCCGTGTCGCGATGGGCCGGATCGGTGGGGCGGCCGCCCGCGGACCGACACCGGTGCCGGTCCGCCAGGCCGGGTCAGCCCGTCCCGGTCAGGCCGGAGCCGTGCTCGGCGCCCTCGCCTGCTTCCCCGCCGGCCTCCGTGCCGTCACCGGCACCGGCACCGGCCTCGTCGTCTCCACCGCCGCCGACGCCCTGGCCGTTGCCCTGGCCGTTCCCGACGCCCTGGCCGTTCCCGGCGCCCTGGCCGTTGCCCGCGCCCTGGCCGTTGCCCGCGCCCTGGCCGTTGCCCTGCTCCCCGGCGCCGGCCTCCTCGCCGCCCGCCTGGTCCCCGGCACCGCCCGCCGCGCCGCCGGCGCCGAGGGTGGCACCGACCGCTTCCAGCGCGGTGGTGACCGGCTGGAAGAACGTCTCGCCGCCGGCCGTGCAGTCGCCGCTGCCGCCCGAGGTCAGGCCGATCGCGAGGCCGTCCCGGGTGAACAGGGAGCCGCCGCTGTCCCCGGGCTCGGCGCAGACGTTCGTCTGGATGAGGCCGGTGACGGTGCCCTCCGGGTAGTTCACGGTGGCGTCGAGTCCGAGCACCTGGCCGTCGGCGAGCCCGGTGGTGCTGCCCATCCGGAAGACCTCCTGGCCGACCGTGGCCTCGGCGGCCTCGGTGATCTGGACGGTCTGCTCGCCGAGATTGACCTCGCTGGGGGCCTGGGTGGCCGGGTCGTCGTACTTCACGAGTCCGAAGTCGCCCTCGCCGGGGAAGACCGACTGCTCGACGGTGCCGACCGGCGCGCCGCCCTGCGCGTCCGACCACTGCTGGGCCGCGGCCGTGCAGTGCCCCGCGGTCAGGAAGGCCGGGGAGCCGTCGCCCGCGGTGACGTTGAAGCCGAGCGAGCAGCGCGCGCCGCCGCCGAAGATGGCGTCGCCGCCGGAGGCGAAGGTCTTGAAGGTGCCCTGGGACTTCTTGATGGTCGCCATGCCGGAGCCGAGGCTCCGCACGGTGGACTCCAGCCGGTCCCACTCGGCGCCGGTGACCGTGCTGTCCGCGGTCACCAGGAGCTTGTTGGTGCGCGGGTCGATCGCCCACGAGGTGCCCGGGATGGTGGCCCGGGTCTTCAGGGTCCGCGCGCCGTCCTGGAGCTCGGACCAGCTGTGGTCGACCTCGCGGACCTGCGCGCCCGCCTTCTTCGCCTGCACGATCACGTTGTTGTCGTCACCCGGTACGACGTTGACGACGAGCTGCTGCCGGCCGGCGTCGTAGTAGGAGCCCGCGAACGCGTCGCCGAGGAGCCCGGCGAGCTGCGAGGCGAGATCCGAGGCGTCGCCCGCCTTCAGGGTCTTCGGCGCGGCCGCGGCGCCGCCCGACGCGCCGTCCTGGGACGCGTTGGCGTTCGGGAGCAGGATCGCGGCCGCGCCGAGCGCCACCACACCGCCCGCCGCTATCGCGGCCTTGCGCTTCGGGATTCGCTTGTGACTCAAACTTCTCGACCTCCTGGGGGGACCGGAGTGTGTGGGCCGCCGTTCGGCAGCTGTCGGGGGCGCCTGGACGGCTGTTGGTACGCACGGACCGTGCGGGGCGTTCAATTCCGTTTGCGGGCAAGCCGAACCGGGCGCGGAGCCGGCCGGTCCGGCGCGCCCGGCGGCCCGGCGGCCCGGCGGCGGGGAGGATCCCTCCACGGCGATGACCGGCGCCGAAGCCGGCGAGATCCTCTCCGCCCGCTCCGCCCCCCCTGGGCGCTCGGCCCACAACTGCCCGTCGAGGCGGTGGGCGAGGACCGCGCGCTGCTGCGACCGCCCTCCCGGGCCGGCCGGCCCGGGAGGGCGGCGCGCTGCCGGGGCAGGCCCCGCCGGCCGCGACCGGCACCGCGACGGCCGGCACCGCGTCGGCGGCGCGCGGCGGGTTCGTCCCGATGACGACGGCGCAGCGGTCGGCGCCCTTCCAGCCCGCGGTGACCGGTTCGGACGTCCTGATCGAGGCGGCGCCGGCCGAGCCGGACCACCGGAGGGCGTTCGCCTGCGTCTCCATGACCGCCGAGGAGCCGGGCCGGCCCGCGGCCCGCACGAGCACGGCGCACACCCTCCCGAGCAGACACGCTACGCATCCACAAAATGACGCTTCGTAGCGAGCACAGAGCGGAATCCCTGCTTCAGCGAATCTGCACACCGACTGCCCAACCCGGTCACGCCCGGCGGCGGACATCCGCGGGCGCGCGGTCCCGCTCACGCCTTTGGGGCGGGAGTGCCGGATTCGCCGTCGCGGCTTCGGGGAGCCGTGGGGGCCGATGCCGTGACGCATGTGAAGAAGTCGCCGACAAGGCGTGCGCGCACCTGCACCGTTGATGACCTTCGGTGCACAAACCCGCTGGTAGGGGGCTTGGTTGAGTGGAAGCGCGCACCCGCCGCGTGCTTTGATCCATCGCACCGCGGGGCCCGCTCAGGGCTTCCGGAGACGGGCGCCCGGCCCTGCGGTCGCGGCCTTCCGTCTGTCCCCAGAGGGGGCCGCTCTCCCCCTTGTGAAACAGCCATACGAAGGGAAGTTCCATCATGAACTCCACCCCCCAGGTCGAGACCGTCGAGATCTCCGACGCCGAGCTCGACAACGTCTCCGGCGGCCTGTCCGTGAACGCGGTCAACACCGTCGTCGCCGCGGTGGACGGCGTCGCCCCGGTTTCCGGCCTGGTGGACACGGCCGTCGGCACCGTCGAGGGTGTCACCGGCCTGAACACCGCCCCGGTCACCAACCTGGTCGCCGGTCTCTGATCGCGCCCCTGTGCCGTTGAAGTCCCGGAACCGCAGCCGGCGGTTCCGGGATTCTCGGATGCCGTAGAAGATTTCGTCACGGGTGAGGGAAGTCCCTTGCAGTTCCGCCAACAGGCCCTCGCCAGACTCCAGTCGCCGGAGGAGCTCGACCTGCCGGTGCGTTTCGCCCGCCCGCAGGGCTGGCTCGTGCTGTCGGTGACGGTGGTCGCGATGGCGGCCGCCTCGGTGTGGGCGGTGACCGGCTCGGTGGCCTCCACGATCGGCGCGCCCGCCGTCCTCACGCACGGGCAGGGCAGTTACGTCCTGCAGAGCCCGGTCGCGGGCCAGGTCACCGCGGTCCTCGCCGAACAGGGCGAGCGACTGCCCGCCGGGTCCCCCGTGCTGAAGGTCCGCACGGACCGGGGCGAGACGGTCGTCCGCTCGCTGGACGCGGGCCGCGTCTCCGCGCTCGCCGCCGCCGTCGGGCAGATCATCCGGACCGGCGCGGACGTCGCCGCCGTGGAGAAGGTCGCCCGCGCCGGGGACCCGCTGTACGCCACGGTGTACGTGCCCGCCGACAACGCCGCCGACGTCCCCGCCGGGGCCCCGGTGGACCTGACCGTGCAGTCGGTGCCGAGCCGGGAGTACGGCGTGCTGCGCGGCCGTGTGAAGTCCGTGGACCGTTCCCCGCAGTCCGCGCGGCAGATCGCCGCGTTCCTCGGCGACGCCCAGCTGGGCCGGCAGTTCACCGAGGAGGGCAGGCCGGTGGCCGTCACGGTCGAACTGGACAGGTCGTCCGCCACGAAGAGCGGTTACCGGTGGTCGTCCGCGGACGGACCGCCGTACGAACTGACCTCCATGACCCTGGCCACGGGTTCGATCCGGCTGGCCGACCAGCGCCCCGTCGATTGGCTGCTGCCGTGAGCGCCGCGCAGGAGACCCGGGGCGGACGCCGGGCGGCCCCGCCGAAGCGGAAGGTCCCCAAGGCCCGGGGCGGGACCGTCCGTACGCCGACCGTGCTGCAGATGGAGGCCGTCGAGTGCGGCGCCGCCTCCCTGGCGATGGTGCTCGGCCATTACGGCCGCCATGTCCCGCTGGAGGAGCTGCGCATCGCCTGCGGCGTCTCCCGGGACGGCTCGCGCGCCAGCAACCTCCTCAAGGCCGCCCGCAGTTACGGCCTGACGGCCAAGGGCATGCAGATGGACCTGGCCGCCCTCGCCGAGGTGACGGCGCCGGCCATCCTGTTCTGGGAGTTCAACCACTACGTCGTCTACGACGGGATGGGCCGCCGGTTCGGCCGCCGCGGGGTGTACGTCAACGACCCGGCCAAGGGCCGCCGTTTCGTGCCCCTGGAGGACTTCGACGGCAGTTTCACCGGTGTCGTGCTGGTGATGGAGCCCGGCGAGGACTTCACCAGGGGCGGCCGCAGGCCGGGCGTGCTCGGCGCGATGCCGGCCCGGCTGCGCGGCACCGCGGGCACCCTGCCCGCCGCGGTGCTGGCGAGCCTGCTGCTGGTGGCGGTCGGCGCGGCGGTGCCCGCGCTCAGCCGCACCTACATCGACGAGTTCCTGATCGGCGGCCGGACCTCGCTGCTGGGCGTGCTGTTCACGTCGATGGCGGCGTGCGTGCTGCTCACGATCGTGCTGACCTGGCTCCAGCAGGCGAACCTGCTGCGCGGCCGGATCATCTCCTCCACGCTCTCCAGCGCCCGCTTCCTGCGCCATCTGCTGCGGCTGCCGGTGACGTTCTTCGCCCAGCGCAGCCCGGCCGACCTGGTGCAGCGCCTGCAGTCCAACGACGCCGTGGCCGAGACGCTGGCCCGCGACCTGGCGGCGGCGGGCGTGGACGCGGTGGTGGTCGTGCTGTACGCCGTGCTGCTCTACACGTACGACCCGCAGCTCACCTTCGTCGGCATCGGCGTGGCGCTGCTGAACATCGTGGCGATGCGGGTCGTCGTACGGCTGCGGGCCACGCGCACGGCGAAGCTGCGCGCGGACACGGCCCGGCTCACCAACACCGCCTACACCGGCCTGCAGCTGATCGAGACGATGAAGGCGACCGGCGGCGAGGACGGCTACTTCCGCAAGTGGGCGGGGCAGCACGCCACCACCCTGGAGGAGCAGCAGCGGCTCGGCGTGCCGAGCGCCTGGCTGGGCGTGGTCGCGCCGACGCTCGCCACCCTCAACAGCGCGCTGATCCTGTGGATCGGCGGGATGCGCGCGGTCGAGGGGCACCTCTCGGTGGGCCTGCTGGTCGCCTTCCAGGCGCTGGTCGCGCGCTTCACCGCCCCGCTGACCCGGCTGAACGGCGTCGCGGGCCGCATCCAGGACTTCGCCGCCGACGTGGCCCGGCTGAAGGACGTGGAGAACTTCCGGACCGACCCGCTCTACGGCCGCCCCGGCTCCGGCGGGTCGACGCGCCGCCTGCACGGCCACGTCGAGCTGCAGAACATCACCTTCGGCTACAACCCGCTCGACAAGCCCCTGCTCAGCGGCTTCGACCTGACCGTCGGGCCGGGCGAGCAGGTCGCGCTGGTCGGCGGTTCGGGCAGCGGCAAGTCCACGGTGTCGCGGCTGATCTCGGGTCTGTACACGCCGTGGGAGGGCGTGATCCGCATCGACGGGCAGCGCATCGAGGACATCCCGCGCGGCGCGCTGGCCGCGTCCGTCTCCTTCGTCGACCAGGAGGTGTTCCTCTTCGAGGGCACGGTCCGCGACAACGTGGCGCTGTGGGACCCGTCGATCCCGGACGAGGCGGTGGTGGAGGCGCTGCGGGACGCCGTGCTGTACGACGTGATCACGCGCCGTCCGGGCGGCATCCACAGCAGGGTCGAGCAGGACGGCCGCAACTTCTCCGGCGGGCAGCGCCAGCGCCTGGAGATCGCCCGGGCCCTGGTCCGCAGGCCGAGCATCCTCGTGCTCGACGAGGTGACCAGCGCCCTGGACGCGGAGACCGAACGGGTCGTGATGGACAACCTGCGCAGGCGGGGCTGCGCCTGCGTGGTGATCGCGCACCGGCTCAGCACCGTGCGGGACAGCGACGAGATCGTCGTCCTGCAGCACGGCACGGTCGTGGAGCGCGGGCGGCACGAGGAGCTGGTGGCGCGCGGCGGGGCGTACGCGGCGCTGGTCAGGGAGCGGTGAGATGACCTCCGTACACGAGGGGGACCTCGTCCTGGACGCGCTCGGGCAGGTGGGCGCGCGCATCGACTGCGCCGGGTCCGGCCGCCTGGACCTGGCGGGCCCGCAGGTGCTGTGGCTGGTCGCGGCGGGCGCCGTGGACCTGTTCGCGGTCGACGCCGCGCAGCAGGGCCACTGGCACCACCTCGGCCGGCTGGAGGCGGGCTCGCTGCTGCTCGGCCCGGTGGCCGGGCCGCAGCACACGCTGGTGGCGCGCCCGCTCAGGGACTGCGTGGTGCACCGCATCGGCCTGCGCGAGCTGTACCAGCCGGCGAGCACGCAGACCTGGTCCTACGACGAGTACGGCAACCCCCGGTACGTCCCGCCGGCGACGAGCCCGCTGGAGCACGCCCTCGCGCTCGGTGTCGGCCGCAGCCTGTCGGTCCTCTTCCAGGCGCCGATGGCCGGCGAGCGGGGTGCCGTGCCCGCCGCCGACGACGACGTCCTCTGGATGCAGGTGCCGCCCGGCAGCGTCCAGTACGGCTCCCTGTACGGCGCGGAGGCCGCGGCCGACCTGCTGATGGACCCGGCGCTGTGGCAGAGCATGGTCGACCAGCAGTACCGGCTGCTGACCACGCTGGACCGCTGGATCGAGCAGCTGGAGCGCACCCACGAGAGCCGTACGGCGGAGGGCATCAAGGCCGGTGAGGCGGTGCGCGTCCAGGCCGACCGGACGCTGCTGGCGTCCATCGGCGAGCGGTCGGCGCGGCGGGCGACCGCGGTCGACGCCGACGCCACGTACGCGGCCTGCAAGCTGGTCGCGCGGGCGGCCGGGATCACGCTCGCCGACCCGCCGCAGAACGGCACCGGCGACGACCGTCTCGACCCGGTCGAGCAGATCGCGGTGGCCTCCCGGATGCGCACCCGGGCGGTCCGCCTGGACGGCCGCTGGTGGCGCGACGACATCGGTCCGCTGGTGGGCCACCGGGCACTGTCGGGTGCGCCGGTGGCGCTGCTGTGGCGGCGCGGCGGCTACGTCGCCGTCCACCCGGCGACCGGCCGGGAGACGCCGGTGGAGAAGGCCAACGCCGACGAGTTCGAGCCGCGCGCGGTGATGTTCTACCGTCCGCTGCCCGACCGACGGCTCGGCCCTCTCGGGCTGCTCAGGTTCTGTCTGCGCGGCACCGGCGGCGATCTGGTCAACCTGCTGGTCAGCGGTCTGGTCACGGTGGCGGTCGGCGCGCTGGTGCCCCTCGCGACCGGCAAGGTGCTCGGCGAGTTCGTGCCGAGGGCGCAGACCGGTCCGATCGCGCAGGTGTGCCTGGCCCTGATCCTCGCCGGCGTGGTGGCGGCGGCGTTCATGCTGCTGCAGAACCTGACCCTGCTGCGGCTGGAGGGCCGTATCGAGGCCACCCTCCAGCCGGCGGTCTGGGACCGGCTGCTGCGCCTGCCGACGACGTTCTTCACCGAGCGCTCCACGGGCGAGCTGGCCGGCGCGGCCATGGGGATCAGTGCGATCCGCAGGCTGCTCGCGGGCGTCGCGCCGACCGTCGCCCAGTCGGTCACCGTCGGCGCGGTGAACCTGGGGCTGCTGCTGTGGTACAGCGTGCCGATGGCGCTCGCGGCGATCGGCATGCTGGTCGTCGTCGCCACCGTGTTCCTCGCACTCGGGCTGTGGCAGGTGCGCTGGCAGCGGCGGCTGGTGGTGCTCTCCAACAAGCTGGACAACCAGGCGTTCCAGACCCTGCGCGGCCTGCCGAAGCTGCGGGTGGCCGCGGCCGAGAACTACGCCTACGCCGCCTGGGCCGACCGGTTCGCGCGCAGCCGCGAGCTCCAGCAGAAGGTGGGCCGCATCAAGAACCTCACCACCGTGCTGGGCGCGGTCTATCTGCCGCTGTGCACCCTGCTGATGTTCATGCTGCTGGCGGGTCCGGCGCGCGGTTCGATGTCGGCGGCGGCGTTCCTGACCTTCAGCACCGCCGTGACGATGGTGCTGACCTCGGTCACCCAGCTGACCGGCGCGTTCGTCTCCGCGGTGGCCGCGCTGCCGCTGTTCGAGGAGATCAGGCCGGTGCTGGAGGCGACGCCCGAGGTGCGCACCGCGAGCACCCGGCCGGGCCCGCTGTCCGGGGCGGTCGAGGCGCGGCGGCTGTCCTTCCGCTACTCCGACGACGGACCGCTGGTCCTCGACGACGTCTCCTTCGAGGTGCGGCCCGGCGAGTTCGTGGCGATCGTCGGCCCCAGCGGCTGCGGCAAGTCGACGCTGCTGAGGCTCCTGATCGGCTTCGACCGCCCGCTGTCCGGCAGCGTGCTGTACGACGGGCAGGACCTGGCCGCCCTCGACCAGTCGGCCGTGCGCCGCCAGTGCGGAGTGGTCCTCCAGCACGCGCAGCCGTTCACCGGCTCGATCCTGGACGTCATCTGCGGCACCGGTCCGTACACCCCCGAGGAGGCGATGGAGGCGGCCCGGATGGCGGGGCTCGCCGAGGACATCGAGCGGATGCCGATGGGACTGCACACCATCGTCTCGGGCAGCGGGGCGATCTCCGGCGGCCAGCGGCAGCGCCTGATGATCGCCCAGGCGCTGATCCGCCGCCCGCGCATCCTGTTCTTCGACGAGGCGACCAGCGCCCTGGACAACGAGACCCAGCGCACGGTCATCGAGAGCACCAAGGCCCTCAACGCCACGCGCATCGTGATCGCGCACCGCCTGTCCACGGTGCTGGACGCCGACCGGATCATCGTGATGGAGGACGGCAAGGTCGTCCAGCAGGGCCCGCCCGCCCGATTGCTCGCCGACGCGAACGGCCGGCTGCACGAGCTGGTGCGCCGCCAGATGGCGTGAGGGGGGCGCCGGGGCCGCGGCCGGGCTCCGGCACCCGCGTCGGGTACCGGGGCCCTCGCCCCGGAACCTGCGGTACGGGGCCGGCCAGGCGTCCGGCTCGGCCGTCGGCGCGGGGTCCGGGGCGCGGACGCGGCGCCGGGTGTCCTGGCGCACCCGCGCCGGGCCCGTCTCCCGGGGCACCTTCAGGTGTCCGGAGGTTCCCGGCCGGCTCGGCCCGCACGCCTCCACGATCCCGCCGGCGCAGCGGGACCCCGCGGGAGCGGCGCGACGACGGTCGGGCGGCGCGGGCCGGCGAGGGCCGTCCGGAGCGCGGCGCCGGGCATGCGGCCGGCATGCCTGTGCGTTCATGTCCTCGTCGAGGAATGCCGAGGAAAGCCGAGGAAAGCCGAGGAACGCGGAGCCGGGTTCCGAACAGGCGCGCGGCCGCAGAACGGCGGATACTGGCCCGTTGGTCCGGCGCGGAAACGGGTACCTGCGGGCCATGCGAATCAGCGTGGTGGACGTGGGGTCGAAGACGGTCAGACTGGTGGTGGCCGACGCCGAGGACGGCGTGCCGCTGCCGGTGCACACCGCCAAGTGGCGGCTGAGGCTGTCGGAACAGGTCACGCCGGGCGGCCCGATCCCCGCGCCGGCCGTCGAGCAGCTCGTCGACGCGGTGGCCGAGGCGAGCGCGACCGCGACCCGGTGGGGCGCGGCCGGGCCGCTGGCCTTCGCGACCGCCGTGGTGCGCGGCGCCCCGAACCGCCACGAGGTGCTGCGGACGGTCCGTGACCGCACGGACGTCCAGCTGTGCACGCTGCCGGGCGAGGTCGAGGCCGAGCTGACGTTCCTCGGGGCCCGCCGCTGGATGGGCTGGCGATCGGGCCCGCTCGCCCTGCTGGACATCGGCGGCAGCTCGCTCGAGGTCGCCTTCGGACGGGGCCGGCTGCCCGACTTCGTGGCCTCGCTGCCGCTGGGCGCGGGACGGCTCACCCACGAGTTCTTCGACGGGGGCCAGGACCCGCCCTCGTCCGAACAGGTGCGGGCCCTGCGCCGCAAGGTCCGCCACCAGCTGCGGGACGTCGCCGCGCGGATCCGCTGGGAGGGACCGCGCACGGCGGTCGCCACCTCGCGCACCTTCCAGCAGCTGGGCCGGCTGTGCGGAGCCGCGCCCGGGCGCCGCGGGCCCTTCGTGGAACGGCAGTTGAACCGTGAGGACCTGCGGGAGGCGGTCGGGCGGCTGGCCGGCCTGTCCGCCGCCGACCGTGCCCGCCTGCCCGGCATCTCCGCCCCGCGGGCCGCGCAGAGCCTGGCGGGCGCGATGGTCGGGCACACGGTGATGAAGCTGACCGGCCTGAAGTCCGTCACGATCTGCCCCTGGGCGATCCGCGAGGGCGTCCTGCTGCGCCACATAGAGGACGGCCCGTCCTGGTGGGCGGAGGTCAGCCGCCTCAGCGAGGAGGCGGCGCCGGCGGACCCGGTGCCGCTGCGCATCGCGGACACCGGCGGCTGACGGTGCCCGCCACCGGCCGGGAGTGAACCGCACGGAGAAACACGGAGCAACACGGAGCAATATCGAGCAACACCGAGCAACACCGAGAAAGGAGACACCGTGTCCGAAGACGCCCGGCACGAGAAGCCGAGGACGGCCGCCGAGGAGGTCCTGCACGAGGTCGAGGAGACCGGGAAGCGCGTCCGGGACTCCGACGAGCAGCGGAGCCGCCGGGGCGAGGCCGGGGAGGCCATCACCCCGAACCGGCAGGCCCAGGAGCAGTCCCACGGGGACTGACCGGCACGGGCCCCACGGCTCCACGGGGCCGGAACGGGAAGCGGTGGCGGCGGGCCGGGGCACGGCCCGCCGCCACCGCCCCGTCGGGGCCGCGGCCGGCGTGCCGGGCGCCGAGCGGAAGCGGATCCGGTGACGGCCGCGCCCTTCGGCCCGGCGTTCCCGGACCGTCACGCGTGCGCGGACGCCCTCGCGCGACGCGCCCGCCCCACGAGTGCCGCGCGGCCAGGGCTGTCCCGCCGTCGGCCGGGTACCCGAGGCGCATGGAGTACGACCGCGAAGAACCCCGCCTGCCCGCGCCGCGCGGCCCCCTGTCCGCAGCCGTCAAGGACTACCTGCTCGGCACGGGGGCGCTGCCCGGCCCCGCGGAGGCCGCCGGTGCCCCCGTGTACGGCGACGACCTCCAGCTCGCCCTGTACCTGTGCTACGAGCTGCACTACCGCGGTTTCGCGGGGGTGGCCCCGCAGCGCGAATGGGACCCCGACCTGCTGCGCGTCCGCGCGGCGCTGGAGCACCACTTCCTGTCCGCCCTGCGCGAGGACGTCCCGGTCCACGACAGTGTCGACGACGCGGTGGCGGAGCTCCTGGTCGAGCCGGTCGACGGCACGGGCGTCAGCCACTTCCTGCGCGACGAGGGCGAGTTGTGGCAGCTGCGCGAGTACGCGGCCCAGCGCTCCCTGTACCACCTGAAGGAGGCCGACCCGCACGCCTGGGTGCTGCCGCGGCTGTCCGGCCGGGCGAAGGCGGCGATGGCGGCGGTGGAGTTCGACGAGTACGGCGGCGGCCGGCCCGACCGCGTGCACGCCCGGCTGTTCGCCGACCTGATGACGGACCTGGGCCTGGACACGGCGTACGGACGCTATCTGGACGCCGCGTCGGCGGAGGCCCTGGTCACGGTGAACATGATGTCGCTCTTCGGTCTGCACCGGGCCCTGCGGGGCGCCCTGGTGGGCCACTTCGCGGCGGTCGAGATCACCTCCTCGCCCGGGTCCCGGCGGCTGGCCGAGGCGATGCGCCGCACCGGGGCCGGGCCCGCCGCCGAGCACTTCTACGACGAGCACGTGGAGGCCGACGCGGTCCACGAGCAGGTGGTGCGTCAGGAGGTCATCGCCGGCCTGCTGGAAAGCGAGCCGCACCTCGCGCCGGACATCGTCTTCGGCATCGACGCCACCGTGTTCGTGGAGGACCGCTTCGCCGACCGCCTGCTCGCCGACTGGCGCGCGGGCCGTTCATCACTGCGCACACCCGTCACTTCCGCCCCCACCCATACCTCGTGAAAGTCCGGGTACCTGGGTGCTGTGAACCCACTGGCACTTCCGGGCGTCTACGCCCCGCAGGAGGACACCGAGCTGCTGGCCGGTGCCCTGTCCGAGGAACCGCTGCCCCCCGGCGCGGAGGCCCTGGACGTGGGCACGGGCAGCGGCGCTCTGGCGCTGGAGGCCGCACGGCGCGGTATGCGCGTGACCGCCGTGGACGTGTCGCGGCGCGCCGTGTGGGCGGCCCGGCTCAACGGCCTGCTGACCGGGCTGCCGCTGCGCGCCCGCCGCGGAAACCTTTTTTCTCCCGTGCGGGGGCAGTCCTTCGACCTGATCCTGGCCAACCCGCCGTATGTGCCGGCGCCGCACGACGGGCAGCCGCGCGGCGCGGCCCGGGCCTGGGACGCGGGGGGCGACGGCCGGCTCGTGCTCGACCGGATCTGCCGGGAGGCGCCGGACCTGCTGCGGCCCGGTGGCGTCCTGCTGCTCGTCCAGTCCGCGCTCAGCGACCCCGAGCGCACGCTCACGACGCTGCGCGCGGCCGGTCTGAAGGCCGCGGTGACCCGCCGGCAGCGGATCGCGTTCGGGCCGGTGCTGCGTGAGAGGGAACGCTGGCTGCGGCAGCGGGGGCTGCTGTCCGCCACCGACGACGAGGAAGAGCTGGTGGTCGTCCGTGCCGAACGTCCCGTCTGACGCCCCGCGCCGGATCACCATGCGGCGCAAGGGCCCGCTGCTGGTGGAGGGCCCGGTGGAAGTGGAGCTGGAGGACGGCACGACCGTCCGCTCCGACCGCTTCCGGGTGGCGCTGTGCACCTGCCGCCGCAGCCGCCGCTATCCCTGGTGCGACACCAGTCACCGCGACCGGGCCTGAGCCGGCCGCGCGCCGGCGGCGGCCCGGCGCGCCCAGGGGCCGGCGGGCGGCCCCACTCCGCCCGCCGGCCCCCTCGTACGGGACCGCGGATTCCCCCGGCAGAGGCACGCACTCCCCAGTCACGGGCCTCTTCACGCCACGGCAACCGTGCGGTCCCGGTCTCAGAAGGTGAAGACGCTCCAGCTGTGGGCGTTCTTCACGCACTCGTTGGCGAAGGTGCGCTCGTAGGAGACGCGCTGCCCCTGCCACACCCCGTCGACGGTGACGACCACGGGGTCGTACTCCTTGGTGCACATCACGTCGTTCCGGGCCGTCAGGGCGGTGACGTCGCCCTCGACGCCGCGCAGTTCGGCGCAGGCGCCGGCGGCGGCCGGGTGGGTACCGGCGGGCCCGGGGGAACAGGTCAGGGTGACCGCGCGTTCCGGGGTGGCGTCGGCCGCGCGCTCACCGTGGCCCACGGTGAGCACCAGGGCCGAGGGGGCGTAGAGCGCGGAGGGGGCGTTTCCCGGGGCGGCGAGCGCGGTCCCCGCCAGGGGTGCGCAGACGGCGGCGGCCGTGAGGCCGAGGGTCGTTGCCCAGCGCGCGGTGTTCCGCATTGTGTGCATCCTTCCGCTCGTGTGGATGGGTGCCGGTCCGTGCTCGATCGGTGCCGGGCCGGCGAGCGCGAGTCTGCCGAGTCCGCCGCCGAAACTCACATCGACCCCACGGGTTTCAGTAACATTGCGTATTGAATCAGTGGCTCGAAGTCACGGAAACCGAACCGGGCAACCCAGTAATGGAGCCGCCGCCGGGCGTACGAAGCGGCCACCTGGCCGAAATCCCCCCGCTCCTTAATCGGCCTGAAACATTCCGGATCAGCCCCTGGGCGATCACTGTCCGACGCTTTGTGTTCATGTTCGGACCCGGGGCGAGGGCCCCCGGACCGCCGAGCGGGCGACGGCGGGCCGGACCCGAGCCGGGGAGGAGCCGGGAGCGCCCCCGCCCGCCGCGGCCGTCTGCCGCCGTCCCCGGGCGACCACGCCGGGCAGGGGCCGGCGGGTGGCCGGACCGCCCGGACCGTGGACGGTCCGGCGGCGGCACCCTGCCCCCGCCGGCTCCCCTGCCCGTCGGTATCGTCGGCGTGCAGCGCGGTCTCGGCGACGAGAGGCGGGACGGGCCGATGGGCTGGCACTGGGCGGACTTCCAGTACGAGATCTACCTCCACGGGATGACGGGCGCCGTACCGCGACTGCCCACCGATCTGACCCGGCTCGAGGAGCTGACCGAACGGCGGCTCGGGCCCGGTCCGGCCGGTTACGTGGCGGGCGGCGCCGGCGACGGCAGCACCGCCCGCGCCAACCGCGCGACCCTGCGGCGCCGCCGGATCGTGCCGCGCGTGCTGCGGGACGTGCACGAGCGCGACCTGTCGGTGGAGGTGCTGGGCCGCGCGCTGCCCGCCCCGCTGGCGCTGGCGCCGGTCGGGGTGCTGTCGATCATGCATCCGGACGCCGAGCCCGCCGCCGCCCGGGCCGCCGCCGCGCAGGGCGTGCCCTACATCCTGTCCTCGGCCTCCAGCACACCGATGGAGCAGGTCGCGGAGGCGATGGGCGACGCCGAGCGCTGGTTCCAGCTGTACTGGCCCAGGGACCCGGAGGTGGCCCGGAGTTTCCTGGGCCGGGCGAAGGCGGCCGGGTTCACCGTGCTCGTCGTCACGCTGGACACCCCGCTGCTGGCGTGGCGGCCGCGCGACCTCGACCAGGCGTACCTGCCGTTCCTGCACGGTGTGGGCACCGCCAACTACTTCTCCGACCCGGCCTTCCGGGCGGGCCTGGCCAAGCCGGTGCACGAGGATCCGGACGCGGCGGTCATGCACTTCGTCGGGATGTTCGCGGACCCCGCCAAGACCTGGCCGGACCTGGCGTTCCTGCGGGAGAACTGGGAGGGCCCGATCGTCCTCAAGGGCGTCCTGCACCCGGACGACGCCCGGCTGGCCGCCGACGCCGGGATGGACGGTGTGGTGGTGTCCAACCACGGGGGCCGTCAGGTGGCCGGTTCGGTGGCGGCGGCGGACGCCCTGCCCCGCGTGGCCGAGGCCGTCGGCGACCGGCTCACCGTCCTGTTCGACAGCGGCATCCGCACCGGCGACGACGTCTTCAAGGCGCTCGCGCTCGGCGCGCGGGCCGTGCTGCTGGGACGGCCGTACGTCTACGGTCTCGGCCTCGACGGACAGGCCGGCGTCGAGCACGTGATCCGCTGCCTGCTGGCCGAGTTCGACCTCACCCTCGCGTTGTCGGGGCACGCCGGGCCCACCACGCCCGGCCCCGCCGACCTCGTCGAGGACGGCGCCTGACGCGTCCCGGGGCGGCGCGTGCGCCCGCCCCGGGACGTTCGCGTGCGGGCGCCGCGGGCCGGCCTCCTCACCCCGGCCGGGCGGCGCGCTCCACGGGCGGCCCCGCCGGGCCCCCGGCGCCCGCCACGGACCGCGAACCCCCGGCCGTCGCCACCGGGTCGGTCCGCCAGCGCTGTGCGTCGGAGCGGTCCCGGACCTTGACGACGATGTCGGCGTCCGGGGCGCCGGCGGTGGGGGCGAGGGCGAGCCGCTCGTCCCAGCGGGGCAGCAACTCCCCCCGCACGGTGAGGTCGTAGCGCACGTCCTCGCCCCGCTCGTCGTCCTCGTCGGCGCAGCCGCCCAGGACGACGACGCCCGCGTCCTTGCGCGAGTCCAGGCACAGCCCGGGCTCGGCCACGCTGCGCAGCAGCCCGTCCTCCTCGTACGTCCACCGCTGGGTCGGCGCCGCCGAGCAGACCGCCAGCCGGGTTCCCGCGCCTTCCTCCGGTGCGCCCCGGACGTCCAGGCACAGGCCGGCGGCGTCGCGCAGTCGCGTCCGCCCCGGTGCCGTGGGGAGGGCGGCGTCGCCGGGCGCCGTGGCGGACGCGCCGGGCGGCGTGGCGCCGCCGGCGGCGGCGCCGGTGGAGCCGGCCGGGTCGGTGCCCTGCCCGCCCTGCGAGGAGGCGCTGACGACGAGCACGGTGGCCAGCACCCCGGCCGAGACCGCTCCGAACCCCGACAGCAGCGCCCGGGAGGACCGCAGCGCCCGCGGGAGGCGGGCGCCCGCGATCCGGCCGCCCGGCCCGTGCGTCCGGGGCGGCAGCCCCGAACCACCGCCGGGCGGCCGGGCCCCGTGCCGCCCGGCGCGGCGGGCGGCGCGACCGGTGCGCGCGCTCCGCGCGGCACGGCCCGGACGCGAGTCCAGATAGCGGCGGGCGCCCCAGCCGAGCACCGCCTCGGCGATCAGCTCTCCCAAGGCGTCCTCGGTCCGGCCGAGCAGGCCGGCCGCCTGGCGGCAGTGGGGGCACCGGTCCAGGTGCTCCCGGACGTCCGGGGGCAGCGCGCCGCCCCGGCGGACCGGCACCTCGGGCAGGCGGGTGTGGAGACGGCAGTCCTCGGTCGGTGCGAGGACGTGATGGGCCCGTGCACACCCCTCGCGGAACTTTTCACGCGCCTGTTCGAGTGCGGTCGACGCCGTGGCGATGTCCATGCCCAGCAGTCCGGCCGGGACGGCAAGGGGCTCGGCCTCCACCTCGACGTGCCAGAGCAGACAGCGCGCGACCGCGGGAAGGGCCCGGAACGACCTTTCCGCCAGGGCGCGGTTTTCGGGTGCCGTGGCGGCGGCCGTCCGCATGCCGCGGCCTCCGGCAGGTTTCTCCAATTCCGGGAGGACCGCCGATATCCGGTTGTCGGCGGCCCATTCCCGGACCGTTTCCCGCACGGTCACCAGAAGTGCCGGGCGCAGCGCGAGGGCCGACTCCCCGAACGCGAGAAGGTTGAGGGTTCGATGAAATGCGGTCGCGGTGACCAGGGCGGCGGCCCGGGCCGAGGAGGCCAGGCAGACGACCGCGTAGTCGTGCACCGGTTGCCAGTGCCGGGCCATCAGCAGGGCCACGGAGTGGGCGGCGGCTTCGCTCTGCGGGCGGCCTCTCAACCGGGCGGCGAGGGATTCGTCGGACTCCCCCGGATCTTTGCCGGGGGGCGGGTACGGGGGACGAGGGGGGTGGGGGGTGGGCACTGGGCTGGGTTCCTTCCCACACGCATGGGACACACGGAATTTCCGTCGCCGAAAAGGAGTCCGGTCGATACGGATCGCTTTGGGCGGGCGCGGAGGGATCGAATTCGCCGATCGGCGCATCGGGCCCGGTTGGTCAACGCGTGTGCGACACCCGGCCTTTACCCCCCGCACGGATGAATCACTCTGGCACAAACCCGACAGGGCCAACAAGGCATTCGGGCGACATCCGACCCGTTGAAAGAAAGTCAGAAGCGGGACCGGCCGATGCCGCTCGCATGCGCTTTCGACATTTCATGCGCCCCGTGCGAATGACGCGCACTCACCGGGTGCGCCGCGCACGCTCCCGGCGCGCGCGCCGGCGTAGTGCACTGGGTACGGCCCTTCTCGGAGGCCACGCGCGGGACGGCGGCTCTCCCGCGCGCAAGGGCCGCCGGCCCCGTTCCTCCCGCCCTCGGCCGGCGGCCCCGGGGGTGCGGCGGGCCGGGCCTCAGATCTGCCAGGAGCGCAGCCGGTCGGCCGCGCCGTAGACGTCCGCCGCGCCGGACATCAGGTCGCGGGCGAGATCGACCAGGGCGCCGTAGGGCGGATCGATGCCGACGCCGCTGGCGAACATGTACGCCACGGCGGTCGCGCAGGCGAAGCGGGCGTTGGCCGAGGGCAGGGGCCGCAGCACGGCGAGGGTGTGCAGCAGTGCGGCGGCCCGCCACGCCGGGTCGGAGTCCACGCCCAGGCGGGGCGGGTCGACGCGGTGCCGGGCGACGGCGGCGACCAGCGCCGAGAAGTCGTTGACGGTGGGCTGGTCCGGCAGGACCTCCTCGTGGCGCTGGAGCAGCCAGGGCACGTCGATGTGCAGGGCGGGTGCCATCGGTCAGGCGGCCCGCCCCTCGCCCCTGGTCGGTGGTTCGTCGTCGGGGAAGGCGGCCGCGAACTCGTCGGCGTGGGACGCGAAGAACCGGCGGAAGGCCTCCGCGCCCTCCTGCAGTGCGCGGTGGCGGGCTATGTCGGCCGCGGCCGCCTCCCGCACGAGCGCCTTCATGGACGTACCGCGCTCCTTGGCGATCTGCCGCAGGTCCTCTAGCTCGCGGTCGCTGAACTCCACGTTGAGAGCTGGCATGCCCTCACGGTACCGCTCGGGTACTGGATCGTAAATACCCGCAGCTCAGACAGTAGATCACACGGTACCGAGGGCGCAGGGGCGGGCCCGGTTCCGCCCCCGGGAGCGGGCCGGCGGGGCACCGGGCCACGCGCCGCGCGCAAGGGTGTTCCGGCGGACCGGTCCCCGGCACGCGGCGCGCCCGCGCGGCCGCTACCCCTGGTCCGCCACGAAGGAGGCCATACGGGTCAGGGCGGCGTTCCAGTTGATGGTGTGCTCGTTGGTCGACCAGGACTGGATGTCGTCGATGTAGCAGAACTGGCCGACGCAGCCCTGGAGTTTCGCCTGGGCGAGGGGGTCCTGGATGCTGGAGTTGGGACCGCCCGACAGGGTGCCGTCCGGCGGGGCGGGCAGTGCGGGGTCGAGCTGCTTGGCGTACCAGCGGCTGTGCTGGTTGTGGGCGTTGACCTCGCCGTAGCCGGTGACGTACGAGATGTTCAGCGCGTTGCGCCCCAGGATGTAGTCCATGCTCTGCAGCGCGCCGTCCCGGTACTTCGCGGCGCCGGTCAGGTCGTACGCGGTGGCGAGGACGACGGCGTTGTTGAGGACCTGGTGGCTGGAGCCCCAGTCGTACCGCTGGCCCTCGGGGGCGTACGGCATGCCGTACGGGTGGGCCTTCAGCGTGGCCAGGTAGCGGTCGGCGCCCTTGACGACGGACTCGCGGACCTTGTCCCGGCCGGGCAGCCGGCTCGGCACCAGCGCGAGGTCGAGGCGGCCGGCCGCGGCCGTGCGCGCCCAGTCGAAGCCGGTCGGGCCGAAGATGTCGGCGGTGTGCACCGGGGAGTCCAGCACGTACCGCTCGAAGGCCTTCTCCCCCGTGGTCAGGTACAGTTCGGCCGCCGCCCAGTAGAACTCGTCGGTGACGTCGGTGTCGGGGTAGGCGCCGCCGCCGACGCCGTCGTCCGGGTCCGCGTAGACCTCGGGATGGGCGAGGGCCGCCGCCCAGGCCTTGCGCGCGGCGGTGAGGGCCTTCGCGGCGAACTCCTCGTCGTAGGGCTCGTACAGGCGGGCCGCCTGTGCCGCCGTCGCCGCCAGGTTGAGGGTGGCCGCGGTGGTCGGCGGGTGCAGCTCGCGCTTTTGCGGGTCGTCGCTGGGCAGCAGCGGCAGCCCGGTCCAGTTCTCGTCGTGGATCTTGTGGTGCGCCATGCCGGCCAGCGGTTCGCCGCCGGGCACCTGCATCTTCAGCAGGAATTCCAGCTCCCAGCGGACCTCGTCGAGGAGGTCGGGCACCTTGTTGCCGCTCTCGGGGAGGGCGAGGGTGCCGTCGCCGAGGGCGTCCGCGTCGCCGGTGCGGGTGTGCAGGGCACGCTCGTAGGTGCCGAGCACCTCCCAGGCGGAGATGCCGCCGTTGACGACGTACTTGCCGTGGTCGCCCGCGTCGTACCAGCCGCCGCTGACGTCGAGCGTGTAGTCGCAGACGCCCGGCCGGCAGGGCACCTCGGTGTCGCCCTGGTTGGGGGCCACGCCCACGTGCCCGGCCGGGCGGCCGTACCCGGGGCGCAGGTCGTCGCGGATCGCGGTGCCGCTGCGCTGGGTGTAGTAGTACTTCGCCGCGTCCAGCCGCAGCCGCTCGTACGCGCTCGTGTCGAGGTCGAAGGGCCTGCTGGTCTCGCCGTCGGCGACCAGCGTGTAGCCCTGGCCGCGCTTGCGGTACGCGCCGAAGTCGATCGAGTGGACGTTCTGGCCGGAGGAGGCGTCGACCCCGCGCGGCACGGTCCAGCCGCGTGCGACCACCGCACCGGCACGGTCCTTCAACTGCCAGGGCAGCCTGGCCGTGGCGTCGGTGACGAGCGTGGCGTTCTTGGGCCCGGAGGGCAGGTAGGCGACCTGGTTGACGCGTACCCGGGGGCCGGTGTCGGGCTCGTAGGGCTCCGGTTCGACCCCGCCCAGCAGGGACACGTCGTCCACGCAGAAGCGCCACGGGTCCGGGCTGCCGCCGAGCTGGAAGGCGACCTGCCCCTGGGTGGTGTCGACGGGCGAGGTGAAGGTGTAGGAGTACCGGTCCCCGGAGACGCTGAGCTGCGGGGTCACCTCGTGGTAGGTGTCGTACGGCGCCGCCGACAGGCCGACGATCGCCCGCACCGCGTGCCCGGCGGGAGAACCGGTCGCGCTGAAGGAGAACCGGTACGACTCACCCTTGACGAGGGTGATGTCGTTCTGTCCGACGGCGGCGTCCCAGCGGTTGACGGTGCCGCCGGGGGCGTCGGCGCAGAGCCGGCCGTCGGACAGGCCCGTGGTGACGTTGCTGCTCGACCACCAGGGCTCGGTGGTGGTGTCGAAGGTGCCGTTCCTGACCTGCTCGGCCTCGTCGGCCCCGGCCGGGGCGGCGGGCAGGGCGGTGAGTGCCGTCGCCAGCAGCGCCGTCAGGGACAGCAGGGCGGTACTGCGTCTTTTCACGTCTGGGCTCCTCGTCGGGAGGTGCGGGTGGCGCTCACCGAGTTCATGGGAGCGCTCCCAGATGCGGACGCAGACATGCTTGTGGCAGACGTGACCCCCGTCAACGGTCCGGACAGGACAGGTTGCCCCGCCCTGGGGAGCCGATCCGGGGAGCCGGACCGGGAGCGCTCCCACCGCGGGCGCGGTCGCGGAGGCGGGCGGGACCGGTCCACAAGGGACCGGCGCGACGGCTCTCCTCCCCGCGAGGGTTCGGAAGCGCTCACAACCGAACGTGAGGGAACAGGCCCTGTCGGTGTGTCACATACGGCCGTCGGGGCGCGGTGGCGTCCTCCTCCCTCGGGCTTCTGCGGGCGGTCCCGCACGCGGGCCGGACGGGCCGGGCCGCACTCCGGCGGCGTGGGGGGTTCCCGGACCACGCCGGACCCGGACGCACTAGGCTGGAACTCAAGTGACGCGCTTGATCACTGTGGGTGTCCGCGATGGAGTGGCGAGGATGAGCCCGGACCAGACGGTCGACGATGCCGTGACGGCCCGTGCCGTCATCGACGCGGGCGGCACGCTCACCGGGTGGAGCGAGGGCGCGCGCCGCCTGCTGGGCCACACCGCCGACGAGGTCGTGGGCCGCCCGGCCGCCGAGCTGTTGGCCGACGGGGCGGGCCCGCTGCAGGCCCCCGTCGACGCCCGCTGGAGCGGCACGCTCGCGCTGCGGCACCGCGACGGCCACACGGTGTCCGCCTGGGTGCTCGCCCACCGCAGACAGCCCGAGGACGGCGGCCCCGGCGACTGGTTCGCCGTCACCCCGCTGGAGGTCGCCGACCACACCCTGCCGGACGACCCGCTGGTCCGGGCGGCCGTCCGGCAGTCACCCTGCGCGACCATGATCTTCGACGCGCGGCTGCGCCTGCGCGGCGTCAACGACGCCATGGCGGACCTCCTCGACCTGCCGGCCTCCCGTCTGCGCGGCCTGAAACCCACCGAGATAGGCGGCCGGCCGCAGCACGCGGAGCTCGAACGGCACATGCGGCAGGTGCTCGACACCGGCCGCCGGCACGAGATGCAGACGTACATGAAGGCCGGCAGCGAGAGCCGCGCGCACGCCTGGCTGGCCCGCATCGCGCCGCTCACCGACGGGGCCGGGCGGGTGCGGGGCGTGTGCGTGACCGCCCACGACTTCACCGAGCAGTACCGGGCGCGCGAGCGGCTGCAGCTGGTCAACGAGGCCAGCGTGCGCATCGGCACCACCCTCGACGTCACGCGCACGGCACAGGAGCTGGCCGACGTGTGCGTGCCCGCGCTCGCCGACTTCGTCAGCGTCGACCTGCTGGACCCGCAGGAGTACGGCGGCGAGCCCGACGGCCCGCTGACCGCCCCCGTCAGCCTGCGCCGGACCGCGCACCGGTCGGTCACCCCGGACAGCCCCGAGGCCGTCGCCGAACCCGGCCGGGTCGACGTCTACCCGGCCTCCTCCCCGCAGGCCGACTCCCTGGTCGCGGGCCGCACGGTCGTCGCCCCGGCCTCGTCCGGGGACCCGGGCCGGTGGCCCGGCCGGGACGAGACGCGTTCCCGGCGGGCCCGGGAGTACGGCGTCCACTCCACGATGTCCGTCCCGCTCCAGGCACGCGGGACGACCCTGGGCGTGGCGGTCTTCACCCGGTTCCGGCACCCCGACCCCTTCACCCACGACGACGTCCTGCTGGCCGAGGAGGTCACCGCGCGCGCCGCCGTCTGCATCGACAACGCCCGGCGCTACTCCCGTGAGCGCGAGACGACCGTCGCCCTGCAGCGCAGCCTGCTGCCCCGGACGCTGCCGCGCACCGCCGCGGTGGAGGCGGCCTCCCGCTATCTGCCGGCCGCGCGCTCCGGGGTGGGCGGCGACTGGTTCGACGTGATCCCGCTGTCCGGGATGCGGGTGGCCATGGTCGTCGGGGACGTCGTCGGCCACGGCATCCAGGCCTCGGCGACCATGGGCCGGCTGCGCACCGCCGTGCGCACCCTCGCCGACATCGACCTCGCCCCCGACGAGCTGCTCACCCACCTCGACGACCTGGTCGTCCGGCTGTCCCGGGAGTCCGGCGGCGACGGCAGCCCCGGCGAGGTCGGCGCGACCTGTCTGTACGCGGTGTACGACCCGGTGTCGCGGCGCTGCACGCTCGCCCGGGCCGGGCATCCCTCGCCCGTCCTGCTCCCGCCGGGCGGACCGGCCCGGCAGCTCGACCTGCCGTCCGGCTCCCCGCTGGGCGTGGGCGGCCTGCCGTTCGAGAGCGCCGAGGTCGAGCTGCGCGAGGGCAGCGTGCTGTCGTTCTACACCGACGGGCTGCTGGAGAGCCGCGGGCGGGACGCCGACGCGAGCCACGGCCTGCTGTGCGACGCCCTGTCGGCCGTGTCCGGCTCGCTGGACGAGACCTGCGACCGCGTGCTGCGCGCCCTGCTCCCGCCGGGCGGCGCCGCCGACGACGTGGCCCTGCTGCTGGCCCGCACCCGGGGCCTGCCCGCCTCCCAGGTCGCGACCTGGGACATCCCCGCCGACCCCGCGCTCGTCGCACCCATCCGCAAGCAGGTCGTCGACCAGCTCGCCGCCTGGTCGATGGCGGAGGCGTCGTTCACCGCCGAACTGGTGGTGAGCGAGCTGGTCACCAACGCCATCCGGTACGGTGCGCCGCCCATCCGGCTGCGTCTGATCCACGACGCGTCGACACTGATCTGCGAGGTCTCCGACACCAGCCCCACCGCCCCCCACCTGCGCCGGGCCAAGACCTGGGACGAGGGCGGGCGCGGGCTGCTCCTGGTCGCCCAGCTCACCCGGCGCTGGGGCAGCCGGTACACGGCCGAGGGCAAGACGATCTGGGCGGAGCTGGGGCTGCTCGACGAGGGGTGAGCGTTCCGCCGCCCCTTCCCGTGGCGCCCTTCCGCGACGGGCACGCCGCGGCGCGTGCGCCGGGCGGGTCCTGTGCGCGAGCCGGCCGCCGCGCCGGGCGGGTCCTGCACGCGAGCCGGCCGCCGCGCCGGGCGCGCTGCCCGCCGGTGCCCGGTGCCCGGTGCCCGATGCTCGCCGGTGGCCGGGCGCTCAGCGGCGGTCGCCTCCGCCGCGTCCCGGGCGGCCGCCGTGTTCGCCGTCCCGGGAGCAGTGGGGCCCGTGAGAGCAGCCCGTGACACCGGGGGACGGGCTCGTCGTCCGCCGCGCGGCCGGGGCGGCGGGGGCCGGCGCCTTCGAGGGCCCGGCGGTGGACCCGGGTGCCGGGGGCCGGGCCGGGGAGGCGGCGCCGGCGTCCCAGCGCACCACCTTCATCCTGAGGTCGGCCTTGGAGATCTCGACCGTCCAGCGCTGGATGTCGTCGTCCGTGCGGGCCTTGACGACGAGGGCGCCCGAGCCGTTGGTGGCGGCGGGCGCGAGAGCGAGGTCCTGGTCCCACCGGGGCACCAGGGCACCCCGGAGCGTGAGGTCGTAGCGGACGTTCCCGGAGTCCGGCCGGGAGGCGCCCGCGCACGGGGCCAGGCGCACCGAGTAGCCGAGGCGGGAGTCCAGGCACAGACCGGGCTCCGCCGCGTTGCGGAGCAGGCCGTCGGTCTCGTACGTCCACTGCTGGGCGGCCGTCGCGGAGCACGCGGTGAGTTCGGTCTCCGCGCCCTCGGCCGCCTTGCCGCCGACGGGGGCGACGCACAGGCCGGAGGCGACGTTGCGCAGCCGGCCGCGCAGGGCGCCCTGCGCGGCTTCGCCCGATCCGATCCAGGACGGGTCCTCGCTCGGCGTGCCGGTACCGGGGCCGGGTGTCCGGGCCGCCCGGCCGTCCTCCGCCGGAGGGGCCTCGTCGCCGGAACCGCCGGTGGCCCACAGCGCCAGCGGGAGGACGACCAGCCCGCTGACGGTGAGGATGCCCAGGACGAGGTTGCGGCGCCGGGCGGCGCGGCGGGCCGCCTTGAGGGCGGAACGGCTCATGGCGCCGCGGGCGGTCACCCCCGGGGCGGAACGGCGGGAGGCGCCGCGGGAGGGAATGCGGAAGGCGCCGCGGGAGGGAGTGCGGGGAACGGCACGGGCCCCGGCGGGCGGCTCGGAGCCGGTGCCGGCGCGGCCGGCCCTGCCCGCGCCGGAGGTCGCCGGATCGGGCGCCGCGGCGGGGAGGGGCTCGCCGGCGGCCGTGCGGCCGGGTTCCGCGGCCGTGCCGACGGGATCGGGGAACGCCTCACCGGGTACGCCCCCGGCACCCGCCCGCGCCCCCTCGGCGGCCCCGGGGAAGGCCTCGCCGATGATCTCCTCGGGGCGTGCCGCCCGTGCGGTGCCCGCGGTGGACGGGCGGCTCACCCTGCTCACCACGTAGTCCCGCGCGCCCCAGCCGAGGACCGCCTCGGCCAGGGCGATGCCCAGCGCCCGGTTGAACTGGTCGAGCTGGTCCGCGCCGTACCGGCAGTGGGTGCACCCTTCCAGGTGGGCGCGCAGGTCGGGGTCGAGGGCGGCGCCGCCGCGCCGGTAGGTCACGTCGAGCAGGCGCAGATAGCGCCGGCACTCCTGGTCGGGGGCGAGTTCGCGGTGCAGCTGGAGGCATTCCTCGCGGAGCCGGTCGCGGGCCCGGCCCAGTTCGGCGCGCGCGCCCTCCTCCGCCAGGCCGAGCAGCCCGGCGGGGACGGCGAGCGGTTCGGTCTCGACCTCGGCGTGCCACAGCAGGCAGCGGGCGGACTGGGGCAGCCGCCGGAAGGCGCCGGACAGCAGGCGCCGGTCCGGCGGCGGCAGCAGACGGGCGGCCGGCCGCTCCCCGCCGGCGGCGTCGGACCGCAGGTCGGGGTGGAGCAGTTCGCGTCGGTGGTCGGTGTCCCACTCGGCCGCGATACGGCGCACGGTGACGAGCAGACGGGGCCGCCACGCGGCGGTCGGACCGGTCTGCCGCAGGGTCTCGCCGAAGAGCCGGGTGAAGGCGGCGGTGGTGAGGATGCCGGCGGAGCGGGCGCTCCCGGTGCACAGGCGTGCGTAGGCGAAGCCCGCCTCCCAGTGCCGGTCCAGCAGTTCGCCGACGGGGTGGAGCGCGGGGGTCGCCCCGGTCCACTTCCTGAGCTCGGCGCTCAGTTGCTCGTCCGTCGTGCCGAACTTGCGGGCCGGGTCGGGGGAATTCGACAGGCCTGCGTCTTTCACGGCTGCATTCCTCTCAAGGACGTGCGGGTAAAGTCCATACCAAGGTGTATGCGACCCGTCGGCGATGCGCCGGGTACCCGTCCGTGCAGGATTCGGCGTCCCGGACGCGCTCCTGGTGCGGCTCCTGCGGAGCAGGGCGCATACGGGAACCGCCTCGCGCGTGCAGCGGGAGACGTACGGTCCGCACACCGACGACGCACACCTTTGCACAGGTCAGCGAAGCGGAACAAGGGATCCCGCGGTTTCGTGCTTTACGTGTGCGACGGAGGCTTTCTGACAAATTGTCAATGGGCGGGATCCGGGGAAGTCCATACTGTCGGTGCGGTATTCGCCGGGCTTATTCGTTCGTCTCACCGTCCGGTGTCCAAAAGCAGGGGGCGGTGTCCTCGGGGGCGGCTCACGGTTGTTCGCCTTCCGCCGCGGCACCGGTTCGAGGAGTCCGCCGGAACCGGGGGCGGGTCCGTGCGGGAGCGGGTCCGTCCCGCCGGGCCCGCGCCGAGCGCCCGGAACCGGCCGGGTCAGTGCCCGTCGATCAGGTCCAGGGCCCGTTCCCAGCCGAACTCCGGCTGCCCGCCGCCCTCCTCCGGTTCCCCGGTGTACGGCTCCCCGAAGCGCACGCCCATGCCGCGCAGCCGTCGCAGGCTGTCCTGGTAGGCGGGGTGGGCGGCCAGCGCGTCGGCCACGCACGGCAGGACGGCGACGGGCACGCCGAGCCCCGCGGCTTCGCACAGGGTGCCCAGGGCGAGCGTGTCGGCGATGCCGGCCGCCCACTTGTTGAGCGTGTTGAAGGTCGCGGGCGCCACCACCACGGCGTCGGGCGGCGGAAAGGGGCGCGGCCGGTCCGGAGTGCGCCAGGCGGAGCGGATCGGGCGGCCGGTCCGCGCCTCGACGGCGGCGGTGTCGAAGAAGCCGTTCATGGCGACCGGTGTCGCGATGACACCGACCTCCCAGCCCCGCTCCCGCGCCGCGGTGATCAGCCTGCCGACGTCCGCGGCGACGCCGGCGGCGCAGACGACGACGTAGAGGAAGGGCCTGCCGGCCGTTTCGGTCATCCGGAAATCCTAGTGACCGGCCGGGACTTCGCCGAAGCGGGCTCGTGCGTCCGCCTCCGCGCTCCCGCCCCCGGCCGCGTCCGGGGGCGTGACGCTTCCCTCCTCGGCGCGCACGCCGCTGACCCGGGCGCCGGGCTCACCGGGCCGTGTCCGTCGCGCTCCGGCGGCCCGTCCCCCGGGGCCGCCGTCACCGGCCGTCGGCATCCCGCAGGGGCCGCCGTGCCGGACCTGCCGGCGGTCAGCCCGCCGTCTGCGAGACGGTGATGGCGCTGACGGGGCAGGCGCGGGCCGCCTCCCGGACCAGGGGGCTGCCGCCGCCGTCCGCGCGGCCGGGCAGGAGGGTGCTGTAGCCGTCGTCGTCCTGGGTGAAGACGTCCGGGGCGGTCAGGGCGCACTGGCCCGCGCCGATGCAGACGTCCCTGTCGATGTCGATGCGCATGGGCGAAAGCCTCTTACCAGGTCACGGGGAGTTCCAGCATCCCCTGGATCGTGTCGCCCGGCTTGAAGGGGATCTCGTCGGCCGGGGCGGCCAGACGCAGGGTGGGCAGCCTGTCGAAGAGGGTGCGCAGGGCGATCTCCAGCTCGGCGCGGGCCAGGTTCTGGCCGAGGCACTGGTGGATGCCGAAGCCGAACGCGATGTGGTGGCGGGCCGGGCGGTGCCAGTCGAGGTCGTCCGGGTCGGGGTAGACGGCCTCGTCGCGGTTGATGACGGAGGTCGCGAAGACCACTCCCTCCCCCGCGCGGATCGTCGTGCCCTCCACCTCGATGTCCTCGACGGCGATGCGCAGCAGCCCGTCCGCGATCGACAGCATCCGCATCAGCTCTTCGACCGCCGCGGGCACCAGCGCCGGATCGGCGCGCAGTTCGGCCAGGCGGTCGGGGTGCCGGAGCAGGGTGTAGGTGCCCAGCGAGATCATGTTGGCGGTCGTCTCGTGGCCGGCGACCAGCAGGATGATCGCCAGGGACACCAGGTGATCGCGGTCGGGTGGGCCGTCGCCCGGCTGCCGCCGGACGAGGTCGTCCAGCAGGCCGGTGCCGGGGTCCTTCCGCTTGCGGTCGATCAGCTCGCCGAAGTACGCCTCCAGCCGGGCGCGGGCGTCCTCCACGTCGGCGGCGGCCGGGCCGCGCAGCAGCCGGCGGGACTGTGTCTCGAAGAAGTCGTGGTCGTCGTAGGGGACGCCGAGCAGGGCGCAGATGACCATGGACGGCACGGGCAGCGCGAAGGCGTTCACCAGGTCCGCGGGCGGGCCCTGCGCGATCATGGCATCGAGTCGCCCGTCCACGATCCGCTGGATGCGCGGGCGGAGCTCCACGGCCCGCCTGAGGGTGAAGTCGGCTGCCACCGTGCGGCGTTGGGCGCGGTGTTCGGGGTCGTCGACACCGAGCAATGCGGTCCTGCGGTTGCGGACGCCGGCGAAGCGCGCCGTGAGGGTGGGGAAGTCGGGACGGCTGCGGTCGGACGACAGGCGTGGGTCGGCCAGCAGGTCGCGGGCCACCGCGTGCCCGGTGACCAGCCAGGCCCCGCGGCCGTCGTGGAGGGTGATCCGGGTCAGCGGCCGGGCGGCACGCAGCGGGTCGTAGGCGGCGGGAGGGTGGTAGGGGCAGGCGCGGTCCTGGGGGTAGGCCACGGGTGCGGTCGTGTCCGTCATGGAAGACCTCGCAGAGGAAGTGTGCGTCGTGCCGATCGTCATTAGATGCCCCGGGCACCTATGAGACGTACGCGAAGTTCGGCCAGATAGGTGACGGTGGTGATCTGGCCGGGGAACGTCGTGCGCTGCGCGGCGGCGCGGGGACGTGCGGCACCGTGGGTCCTGGCGTCCCGGGAAGCGGACCGACGGGGTCCGGTGTCCCGCTCCGCGGGCCCTGCCGCGTCGTCGGCCCGGGAAGGGGCCCGTCCGGGCGGTCCGGGGAGCCGGGTGCGGCGATCGGGCCGGCAGCCGGGCCGCCCTGGTGCATGTGGTGGCGGACGGTCCGGCCCTCCCGGGCGGTCAGGTGCGGAGCGGGCCTGGCGCGACAGCGGCGTCCGGTGGGCCGGGCGGTCTGCCGGATCTCGCCGGGCACCACGGCCCCGTCGCCGTCGCCTCACCGCGCCGCCGCCACCTCACCGCCGCCGTCGCCTCACTTCGCCGTCGACCAGGATGCGCTCGGTCGTAAGGGCCGCCTCGCAGGGCGTGCGGGGCCCTCGCCCGGTGGTGGGGCGGCGGCGTCGGCGCGGGTGGCGCGGTGCCGGGTCCACGCCGTGGCGGTGCGGCCCTGCTCCTTTGCGGGCCGGCCCGGCCGCCGGCCGCCGTGCTCGGCGTACAGCCCGGCGACGTGCTCGGGTACCTGTCCGGTCCGGCGCGGCAACTCCGGTCATCAGTGAGGGCGTTGGTGCCAGTGGGGACGGCCGGGGAGCGAGCCCTGGCCGGGGCCGGGGGCCGGCCGCCCGGGGTTCTTCCCGCGGACGGCGCATGAACCGTCCCCCACCGGGCACACGTGTGTCAGGCCCCGCCGCGCTCCCCCGTCGCGGCGGGGCTTTCGGCCGCCTCCTGCGCGAGACGGTCGGTCACGTCCAGGAAGATCTGCTCCGCCTCGGGCACCGTGTGGGCGATGGACCGCTTGATGCGGACCGCGATCTCCTCCACCCGCTCGCTGTCCAGACCGGGCACCAGGTCGACACGGGCGGCCACCAGGAGCGAGTCCAGACCCGTCTTCATCGTGAACAGCGCCTCCACGCTGTCTATCTCGGGCTGCGCTTCCAGGACGGCGCGGATGCGTCCGCTGGCCTGCGGGTCGGCGGCCTCCCCGATCAGCTGGTCGCGCGCCTCGCGTCCCAGCCGGTAGGCGACGTACACCAGCAGCGCTCCGATCGCCAGCGAGGCGGCGGCCTCCCACACCACCTGACCGGTGACCATGTGGAGCGCCATGCCGACGATGGCCAGGCTGACGCCGAGCACCGCGGTGCCGTCCTCGGCGACGACCGTGCGCAGCGCGGGGTCGCGCAGCCCGGCTCCCGTGCCGCCCTGCCTGCGCACCTGGTACAGGGCCCGCAGCAGGGAGCCCCCCTCGGCGAGCAGGGCGACCCCGAGCACGACGAGGCCGGCCACGTATCCGCCGAGCTCCTCCTCGGCGCCCGTGGTGAGGGCCTCGACGCCCTGGAAGAAGGAGAAACAGCCGCCCATGACGAAGATGCCGACGGCCGCGAGGAGCGACCAGAAGAAGCGCTCCTTGCCGTAGCCGAAGGGGTGGCGCCGGTCGGCGGGGCGGCGGCTGCGGCGCAGCGCGGCGAGCAGGAAGACCTCGTTGAGGCTGTCGGCCACGGAGTGCGCCGCCTCCGACAGCAGGGCGGGCGATCCCGCGGCGAGTCCCCCCACGGCCTTGGCGACCGCTATCACCAGGTTGGCTGCGAGCGCCACCAGGACGGTGACGCGTGTCCTCCGATCCTCTCGTGTACTCACCTCCGCCGATTGCCCCGGTCGGCCTAGCTCACACCGTGCCGCGGGCGGAAAACGGGGAACTCGGGGAAGACCGTCACCAGGGCATTCGCACGGCGAGGAGGACGACGCCATGAGCGGCGACGAGGGCGAGGGCGGCAACAGCGCCTACGGCAGGAGGGCGTTCAAGCGGTCCGGGGCCCACTTCACCGACCGGATCACCGCGGACGGCCGCGACGGCTGGCCCGTCGAGGCCGGCCGGTACCGGCTCGTGGTCAGCCGGGCCTGCCCGTGGGCCAGTCGAGCGCTGGTCTCCCGCCGGCTGCTCGGGCTGGAGGAGGCCGTGTCCCTGGCCGTCACCGACCCGCTCCAGGACGACCGCAGCTGGCGGTTCACGCTGGACCCGCAGGGCCGCGACCCGGTGCTCGGCATCCGCTACCTGAGCGAGGCCTACGACAGGCGGGAGACCGGGTATCCGGGGGGCGTCAGCGTGCCCGCGGTGGTGGACGTGCCGAGCGGCCGGCTGGTCACGAACGACTACCAGCAGATCACCCTCGACTTCGCCACCGAGTGGTCGGCGCTGCACCGCGAGGGGGCGCCCGACCTGTATCCGCGGGCGCGGCGCGACGAGATCGACGCCGTGGCGGCGGACGTCTACGAGGACGTCAACAACGGTGTGTACCGGGCCGGGTTCGCCACCGGCCAGGAGGGGTACGAGGCGGCGTGCACGGCCGTCTTCCGCCGTCTGGAGCTGCTGGCGGAGCGGCTGCGCGGGCAGCGGTACCTCGTCGGCGACACGATCACCGAGGCGGACATCCGGCTGTTCACCACCCTGGTGCGGTTCGACGCCGTGTACCACGGCCACTTCAAGTGCAACCGCTGGAAGCTGACGGAGAACCAGGTGCTGTGGGCCTACGCCCGGGACCTCTACCAGACGCCCGGCTTCGGCGACACCGTCGACTTCGACCACATCAAGCGGCACTACCACCAGGTGCACACCGGCATCAATCCGACCCGGATCGTGCCCCTGGGGCCCGACCTGTCCGGCTGGCTGACGCCCCATCACCGTGAGGAGCTGGGCGGCCGGCCGTTCGGGGAGGGGACGCCGCCGGGGCCGCCCCCCGCCGACGAGCGGATCCCGGCCCGGGGCCGGCCCTGACCGCCGCCAGGGCCCGAAGGCCCGCCGGGCCTGCGCGGACCGGCTCCCGGCCGGTCCGTTCACCCGACCGACCCGTTCACCTGATCGAACAAGGAGAGACACATGGCCAAGAAGAAGACGCTGCCCCTCGCCTACAAGCCCGTCGGGTTCGTGCTGGGCTGGTCGAGCGGCTGGCTGGCGGGGCTCGCCTTCCAGAAGACGTGGAAGGTGATCCGGCACGAGGACGACGCGCCCGACGCGCTGGACCGGGACCGCGGCTGGGGGGAGATCCTGCTGGCCGCCGCGGTCCAGGGCGCCATCTTCGCCGTGGTGCGCAGCGCGGTGGACCGCGCGGGCGCGAAGGCCATCGAGCGCTCGACCGGGACCTGGCCGGCCGGCGACAAGCAGGGCCGGGACTGACGGGGGTCCGCCGCCCGGACGCCGCCGGCGGCACCCGGAAGGGCCGGGAATCCTTCCGGGTGCCGCCGGCGGGCCTGTGAGGGCTTGTCCCTCACCCCTGTTTGGGCGCCGTCGGTATGGTGCGGCGCACGACGAACGAGTGGCCCGCCGGGTCGGAGTAGCCGCGCTCCTCCAGGGGACCCGTGGCCTCCTTGGCCTCCAGCGGGCGTCCGCCGAGACCGACGATCCGGCGCTCCACCGCGTCCATGTCGTCCACCACGAACTCCAGGTGCGCCTGGAGGGAGTTCTCGGGGCGGGGCCAGCTCGGCGGGGTCGCGTTGGTGTCGCGGCGCAGCGCCAGCCGGAAGCCGTCGGCGCTCCTGATCTCCACCCGGTTGGCCGTCGCGTCCGTCTGTTCCGCCTCCAGCAGCTCCTTGTAGAACACGGCGAGCTTCTCCGGCTCGGCACAGTCGAGCACCACGACGCCCGCATTCACCAGTGCCATGTCTCCTCCGCAGGATTCGGGGCGCGGAGCGGTGGTGCCCCGCCGCCCGGTACCTTGCGGATATCCCGGCCCGGCCAATTCAGTCGGCCGCCGGCCGGCACCCGTCGCGCACCGGCGCGCGCCCGTGGCACGGCGTCACGGATCCGCCCGGCACCGGCGCGCGTCCCGCGGGCCGGCACGGGGCTCCGGCGCGCCGGCCGTGGCGCTCCGGACCTCCCCGTCGCGCTTCGGTCGGTGCGGGCCGTCCTGTTCGCGTCGCCGGACGGTGCGCACGGGCCACCGGAGGCGGGCGGACGACGACGGCGCTGACGTGCGCGGGAAGCGGGAGAGTGTACGCGGCTCAAGTGCCTTGAGCAGTAACGGAGATCACGGCTGCTTCACGGAATGGCGTGTTCACGCCCTGGGCAGCCTCGTACCGCTTCTCGGTCCGACTTTCGGACCTCGAAGCCGAGTTCGAGTGTGCGGGCGGTCGCGACGACCGTCCGCTCGCAGGGGTGGGGGACTCTGCGTTCCGTCTCCCGAAAGGAAGCGCATGCCTCAGGACGTCCGGTTCGACCTGCCCTTCGACACGCCCGTCAGCGAGCACCTGGAGTACGCCCGGGCGCGGCATCTGCGCTGGGTGTGGGACATGGGCCTGGTGCGCAGCCGGGCCGGGTTCGAGGAGTACAAGTCCTGGGACCTCCCGCAGGCCGCCGCCCGTACCTACCCCCACGCCTCGGCGGACGACATGGTCGTCCTGATGAACTGGTTCTCCCTGGCGTTCCTGTTCGACGACCAGTTCGACGCCAGTCGGCCGGACCGCGCGGACCGGATAGCGGAGGTCGCGCGGGAGCTCGTCGTCACGCCGTTGCGGCCGGCGGGGAGCATGCCGCGGGTGGTCTGCCCGATCACCATGGCCTGGGCGGAGGTCTGGAAACACCTCTCCGAGGGCATGTCCCTGACCTGGCAGACGCGGTTCGCGGCCTCGTGGGGGCGGTTCCTGGTGGCGCACTGCGAGGAGGTCGACCTGGCGGCCCGGGGCCTGGCCGGAACGCTGGGGCTGGAGGAGTACGCCGCGTTCCGGCGCCGCACGGTCGGCATCCACCACAGCATCGACGCCGGCGAGCGCAGCCGCGGCTTCGAGGTGCCGGCGCACGTGATGGCGCATCCGCTGATGGAGCGGATGCGCGATCTGGCCGCGGACACCATCGGGTTCATGAACGACATCCACTCCTTCGAGCGCGAGAAGCGCCGCGGCGACGGCCACAACCTCATCGCCGTGCTGCACCGGGAGCGGGGCTGCTCGTGGCGGGAGGCGGCCGACGAGGCGTACCGGATGACGACGGCCTGCCTGGAGGAGTACCTCGAACTGGAGGCCCGGGTACCGCAGATGTGCGACGAACTCGGCCTCGACGCGGACGAACGCGGCCGGGTGCGGATGGGCGTGGAGGCCATCCAGCACTGGATCAACGGCAACTACGAGTGGGCGCTGACCACCGGCCGCTACGCGGCGGCGAAGGAGGGCCCCGTGGCGACGGCCGAACTGGCCGGGCGGGGCTCGGTGGACGACCTGCTGACCGTGTGACGCGCCCACCGCCGCCCGGCCGCCCCGGCCGGGCGGCGGGCCCGGGCCCTGTCGTCGCACTCCCGCCCGCCCTCCGGGCGGACGACGGGAGTCCGGCGACGGGAGTCCGGCGACGGGAGTCCGGCGACGGGACAGCACACCTAGACGGTGAACTCGACCGGCAGGCTGTCCAGCCGGGACTCCCAGGTGGACGCCGTCGAGCTGAGTTCCTCCGGGGGGACGGCCAGCCGCAGGCCCGGCAGGCGGTGCAGCAGGACGTCCACGGCGACCTCGATGATGGCCTGGCCGATGTTCTGCCCGGGGCACTCGTGCGGACCCGAACTGAACGCCAGGTGCGACTGGTTGCCCTGGACGGACACCCCGGCGTCGGGCCGGACCTCGGGGTCGAGGTTGCCGGCCGCGAGACCCAGCACGAGCAGGTCGCCCTCCTCGATCCGGTGGCCGCCGAGTTCGAGGTCGCCGGCGGCGAACCGGCCCGGCATGACCGCCAGCGGCGGCGCGTTCCACATGACCTCCTCCACCACCGCGGAGATGTCCAGCTGCCCGCTGATCAGGCCGGAGAGCCAGGAGGTGTCGGTGAGGACCAGCTGCAGCACCCGCGCCAGCAGGTTGCTGGTGGTGGTGTGCGCGGCGATCAGCACCAGGCGCAGGTGGCTGACGACCTCGTCCGCGTCGAGTCCGGCCTCGTGGTTCAGCAGGGCGGTGGTGAAGTCGGGGCCGGGTTCGGCCCGTTTGCGCTCGGCGAGGTCGCCGAGGATCTGCAGGATGCGGTCGTTGTGCGCGACGGCGTCCTCACCGCCCTTGAGGACCTGCGCGCAGGACTCCACCAGGCTGCGCCCCTCCGCCTGGGGCAGCCCGAGCACGCGGGTGAGGACGAGCATCGGCAGGTGCTCGGCGTAGTCCGCCACCAGGTCGGCACGGCCGGCGTCCGCGAAGGCGTCGATCTGCCGGTTCGCGAAGTACGTGGCGTGCCGCCGGATGCCCCGGGCGGCCGCCGCCTGCAGTCCGTCGGTGACGGCACCGCGCAGCCGGCGGTGCGGCTCGCCGTCCTGGGAGACGCAGTCGGGCCGCCAGCCGAGCATCGGCACCAGCGGCGAGCTCTCCTCGATGCGGCCCTCGCGCCAGTCCCGCCAGGTCCGCGCGTCCCGGCTGAACTGGCGCGGGTTGTCCAGCACACGCCGGTTGTCGCGGTATCCCAGCACCAGCCAGGCGGGCACGTCGCCCTCCAGCAGGACCGGGGCCACCGAGCCGTGTTCCTTGCGCAGCCGCTCGTAGATGCCGACCGGGTCGGTCGCCGCCTCCGGGCCGTACAGGCGCGTCGGTTCGGCCCCGTGGTGGGCGACCGGGCAGCCGCGCGGGATGCCGGGAGCGGGTGCGTTCTGGTCGTTCATCGGGACTCCACTGCGACGGCCGAGCGTTCCTTCAGGTGGTGGATCAGGGCGACGAGCACGTCACGGCTGGCGGCCCGGTCACGAGCGTCGAACGCCACGACCGGGATGTGCGAGGGGATGTCCAGGGCGTCCCGGATCTCCTCGGCCGGATAGTCCTTGGAGTCCGGGAAGACGTTGAGGGCGACGACGAAGGGGACGTTCTGCCGCTCCATCTCCTCGATCGCCCGGAAACTGGAGGCCAGGCGCCGGGTGTCCACCAGGACGACCGCGCCGAGCGCGCCCTTGAACAGGCCGTTCCACAGGAACCAGAACCGTTCCTGCCCGGGGGTGCCGAACAGGTACAGCATCAGGCTGTCGTTGATGCCGATCTTGCCGAAGTCGAGGCTGACGGTGGTCTGCGTCTTGTCGGCGACGCCGATGAGGTGATCGACGTCGGCACTGGCCTGGGTGA
Source organism: Streptomyces sp. NPDC052701 (assembly GCF_040678355.1). Lineage (NCBI taxonomy): Bacteria > Bacillati > Actinomycetota > Actinomycetes > Kitasatosporales > Streptomycetaceae > Streptomyces > Streptomyces sp. NPDC052701. The sequence continues at coordinate 147,331 of NZ_JBFATO010000001.1, read as the reverse complement.
GGGTCTCCTCGGTGGTGAGCGGCTTGATGTCGCTGACCGACCGGACCATGGTGGTCTTGCCGGTGCCGAAGCCGCCGGCGATCATGATCTTCACCGAACGGGTGCCCCCGGACGCCCGGCGCCCGGGTTGGTCAAAGCCTTTGAAGTCCACTGAGTACCTCCTCAAGGAGCGCTAGGTCGGGCCCGCGGCCGGCGTCGTGCGCCGGGATGGGGTCACGGGCTTCGACGCGGCCTGCGTCCAGCAGGTCCGACAGCAGCACCGCGAGAATGTTGAACGGTAATCCGAGGTGGGCGCCGAGTTCGGCGACCGACAGCGGATCGCGGCAGCGCCTGAGGATCTCCTCGTGCTCGTGCTGCATGCCCGGCACGGGTGCCGTGCGGGAGACGATGAGGGTCGCCACGTCGAGGCTCGACGCCGAACCGCCCGGTCCGCTGCGCCCCCCGGTGAGGACGTAATAGCGCTCGAGACCGGACGGGTCCGTCGGTCGGCGGGGAGCACTCATCCAGAGTGCTCCTCCAGGCGCGGAGTGGTGCCGAGGAGCTCACCCATCCGGCGGGCGAGGTCCCTCATCTGGTGCCCGAGCAGGCCCTGGTCGATGCCTTCCTGGGCGAGGACACCGAGGTAGGTCTCCACGCCGGCGCGGACCACGAAGAGGTGGCCGCCGTCGACCTCGATCATCGCCAGGCGCAGCTGCCCCGCGTACTTGGGGAACTGCTCGGCGACCGGCTGGGCCAGGGCCTGCAGGCCGGCCACCACGGCCGCGAAGCGGTCCACGTCGTCGGGGTCTTCGGCGCCGTAGGAGGTGATGGCCTTGCCGTCGCTGGAGGCCACGAGGGCGAAACGGATCTCCTGGATGCTCTCGACGAGATCGCGGAGCGCCCAGCTCACGTCGGTTCCCTGTTGCGTCATGTGGACTAGTCGCTCTCTTCGGTGCGGTGCTCGGGGGACTCGGGTCCGGCGGCGCCGTCGTCGCCGGCCGCCGGCGACCCGGCGGTGTCGCGTCCGGCGGTGGCGAAGGCGGCGAGGCCGGCGAAGGATGCGTCCGGCGGTACGGCGGCGACGGCGTGGCGGCCGGTCCGCGCGGTCCGTTCGGCCTGCCCGGGGGCGGCCGTCTCGGTCCGCCTGCTCCTGCGCCTGGGCAGTCCGCCGGGGGTGGTTTCCACGGCCTCGGGAGCCTTGACGGCCTCGGCCGGCGGTGCCTCGGCGACCGCCGCGCGGGCCGGGGCCGCCGGGGCGGTGGCGGCCGGGGCGGTGGCGGCCGAGGGCAGCGGGCTGAAGTACTTGTGCGGGACGACCACGACCACGGAGGTGCCCAGCCACGGCGAGTCCGCGAAGGTGACGCGGATGCCGTAGCGGCGGGCGAGGATGCCGACGACCCGCAGGCCGATGTTGGCGTCCTCGGTGATGCCGCCGAGGCCGGCGCCGGACGCGGTGCCCGCCAGGGCGTGCTCCGCCTCGCGCTTCTTCTCCTCGCTCAGGCCCTTGCCGGAGTCCTGGATCTCGATGCCGATGCCGTTGGGGACCTCCTTGCCGGAGACGACGACCGGCTCGGTGGGCGGCGAGTAGCGGGCCGCGTTGTCCAGCAGGTGGGCGAAGACCAGCGTGAGGTGGTCCACCAGTCCGCCGTCGACGCCGAGTTCGGGCAGGTGACGGATCTGCACCCGGTGGAAGTCCTTGATGCGGCCGATGCCGCCGCGCACCACGCTCAGCAGCCGCTGCGGCTCCTGCCACTGCCGGCCGGGCCGGTCCGAACCGCCGAGCACGCCGATGCTGGCGGCGAGGCAGTCGGCGGGGCCGATCTCCTGGTCGAGTTCCATCAGGCCCTGGGCGACGGCCGGCAGCCGGCCGTGTTCGCCCTGCATCTCGTGCAGCCGGCCGCGCAGCTTGCTGGTCAGCACGTGGATGCGGTTGCCGATGCTGATGACGGCCTGTTCGGCGGAGGTGGAGCGGTCGAACTCCTCCTCGATGCCGATCAGGGCGGTCCGCAGGACCTTGCGCAGTTCGGCCTGGAGCTCGGCGCCGACCTCGGCACACTGGCTGACGGCGGGCAGCACGTCGTCGATGGCGTCGCCGGCGCGCAGCCGGCCGATCGCCTCGGGCAACTGCTCGTCCGCGAGCCGGGCGACGGCGGCCAGCTGGTGGGACAGCTGCTCCCGCCAGACCTCGGCCTGGTCGGCGAGCCGGGTCTCGTAGGAGGTGGCCTGCTCGGCCAGCCGCTCCTCGTAGGCCCGCGCGTGGTCGGCCAGCTCCGTCTCGTACGAGGCGCGCTGATCGGACAGCTGCGTCTCGTACGAGGTGCGCTGGTCGGCCAGCCGGGTCTCGTACGAGGTGCGCTGATCGGACAGCTGCGTCTCGTAGGCCGTGTTCTGCTCGGCCAGCCGGGACTCCAGCGCGGAGCGCTCGGCGGCGAACTTCCGTTCCAGGACCGCCACATGCTGCTGCCACTGCTGGGAGTGCTCGGCCTGCGAGGCGCGGAAGGTGTTCTCCGTCCGGCGCAGTTGCGCCTGGGTGCGCAGCAGGAGGCGTACGCACACGGCGCCCGCCGCCGTCGCGGCCAGGCCGGCGACGGCCACGGTTATCCGCTCCGAGCTCATGAACGTGGCGGCAACCGTCCCGCCTCCCAGGCCCAGCGGCATCAGCCACCAGCTGTACCAGGCGACAGGGGCCCGCGCCGCCGGTGGCGGAGTGGCGAGTTCCATCTGCATCCTTCGAAGCAACGATCGAACAGGGGGGTGTGCAAGGGCACCGCACTCATGAGTACGCACCGCGAGCCGACCGGTCGTGATCGCCTCAACTCGCAGTGCTGATCGGGAGCTTATCGGGTTTGAACACGAAAAGATCAATCGCACGGGGCTCCGGGAGTGAGGGCTCCGTCACGCTCCGGCGAGAAGTGACGGATCGACAAATCCCTTTACCGGCCAGTGGAGTTGGCCGGCACCTCGGCCGTCGAGGTCAGCGGACGGTCTGGAACGTGCGCCGGTAGGCCTGGGGCGAGACGCCGATCGCCGCGTGCAGGTGCTGGCGCAGCGAGGCGCCCGTCGCGAAGCCGACCCGGCCGGCGATCTGGTCCACCGTCAGGTCGCTGGTCTCCAGCAGCTGCCGGGCACGGGCGACGCGCTGCTGGATCAGCCAGCGCCCGGGGCTCAGGCCCACCTCGTCGTGGAAGCGGCGGGCGAAGGTGCGCAGGCTCATCCGGGCGTGGGCGGCGAGGTCGGCCAGGGTGAGGGATTCGCCGAGGTGTTCCAGGGCCCAGGCGCGGGTGGCCGCCGTGCTCGCGGCGCCCTGCTCGGGGACCGGCTGCTCGATGTACTGGGCCTGGCCGCCGTCCCGGAACGGCGGGACGACGCAGCGGCGGGCGACGGCGTTGGCCAGGCGGCTGCCGTGGTCCTTGCGGACCAGGTGGAGGCAGACGTCGACGCCGGAGGCGGCCCCGGCGGAGGTCAGGATCCGGTCGTCGTCGACGAACAGCACGTCGGGATCGAGGTCGACGTGCGGGAACATGCGCCGGAACAGGCCGGCGAGCTGCCAGTGCGTGGTCGCCCGGCGCCCGTCGAGGAGCCCGGCCGCGGCGAGCACGAAGGCGCCGGTGCAGATGGAGACGATGCGGGCCTCGGGACGGACGAGCGCGAGGGCGGCGCGGACGTCGTCCGGCAGTTCGGCGGTCACGCGGGAGGGCGCGACGGGAGCGATCACCACCGTGTCGGCCGTGGCCAGGACCTCGGGCCCGTGCTCGGCGGTGACGGTGAAGTCCGCGTCGGTACGCACCGGGCGGCCGTCGACCGTGCAGGTCAGCACCTCGTAGCGGCCGTCGGCCGCGCCCAGGATCCGGCTGGGGATGCCCAGCTCGAAGGGGTAGACGCCGTCGAGGGCGAGGACCACGACCCGTTCCGGGTGCTGTGCGTGCCGCATGGCACGATCCTATCGGAGGGTGGCAATCATGCCACTTCCGGGGCGGCGGGGCCCCGGGCAGGCTGGGAGGCATGAGCACTGGGAACACCATGCGAGCCATCGGCCAGGACGTCCTCGGCGGACCCGAGGTATTGAAGGAAGTGGAGGTGGAGCGGCCCGCGCCGCGGCCGAACGAGATACTGGTGCGGGTGCGCGCCGCCGGCGTCAACCCGACCGACTGGAAGCACCGCGAGAACGGCGGCTTCCTCGGCGAGCCGCCCTTCGTCCTCGGCTGGGACGTCTCCGGCGTGGTGGAGGCGGTGGGCGTCGGCGTCGCCCTGTTCGAGCCGGGCGACGAGGTGTTCGGCATGCTGCCGTACCCCTTCGGCCACGGCTCGCACGCCGAGTACGTCACCGGTCCGGCACGCGCCTTCGCCCCCAAGCCGGCCGGGATCGACCACATCCAGGCGGGCGCGCTCCCGCTGGTCTCGCTCACCGCGTGGCAGGCCCTCGTCGAGTACGCGGACGTGCGGCCCGGGCAGCGGGTGCTGGTCCACGCGGCGGCCGGCGGGGTCGGGCACGTGGCCGTGCAGATCGCCAAGGCGCGGGGCGCGTACGTGATCGGCACCGCGAGCGCGGCCAAGCACGGGTTCCTGCGGGACATCGGCGTGGACGAGCCGGTCGACTACCGGGAGACGGACTTCGCCGAGGCCGTGAAGGACGTCGACGTCGTCCTGGACACCCTCGGCGGCGACCACTCGCTGCGCTCCCTGCGGGTGCTGCGCCCGGGCGGGATCGTGGTGTCGATCCTGCCGGTCGGGTCGGACGACTTCCACCGGGAGGCCGAGCGGCTCGGCGTCCGGGCGGTGCGGATGCTGGTCGACGCCGACCACGCCGGCATGAAGGCCATCGCGGAACTGGTGGAGGCCGGCAGGCTGCGCGCCACCGTCGCACGGACCTTCCCGCTGGCCGGGGCCGCCGAGGCGCACGCGCTGGGCGGCACCGGCCGCACCACGGGGAAGCTGGTGCTGGTGGTCGACTGACGCCGCTCCCCCTCTCCGCCGCGGCGGGGCCGGCCGCCACCGGACCGAGCCGTTCCGTCGGGCACGCGCCCAGGCCGGTTCGCCGGGCCGGCCGGTTCGCCGGACACCGACCGGCCTGGCCGGCCCCGCCGCGACGCCGCGCACACCCGCGCGCCCGCACACCCACCCCTTCCCGCCCCCTCCCGCAGTCGTCCACACGCCCGCACAGGCGCCCCCGCGTGCGCCCCGCGCAAACCTGGCGAGAACTCGGTCGCAATTCGAAGACATATGTCAATCGAACATGCTCAAATGCAGTCGGCCGAGGGTAACTTGCAGGGCGGGGAACGGTTTTGGGGACCGTCCCCTCCCCCACGCGCGCAGCAGGCTGGAGGCGATGTCGTCGTGCGGCAGGATCCTGCACCGCTCCCCCGGTACCTGCGCGTCCGCCAGGCCCGGGGCCACACGGTGCTGGAGTTCCGCGGTGAGATCGACATCGCCGCGGCGGCGGAACTCGCCCCCCATCTGGACCAGGTGACGTCACGCCCCGAGGCCCGGGTCGTGATCGACCTGACGCGGGTCGAGTTCTTCGACTGCTCCGGGCTGCGCCTGCTGTACCGGGCCCGCAGCAGGGTGCTCGACCGGCACGGCCGGCTGCTCCTGGTGTGCACCCACCCGCTGACGCTGCGCGTCCTGCGGATCACCGGGCTGGCACGCCTGCTGCCCCCGCAGCCGACGCTGGAGGCGGCCCTGTCCCTGCCGGAGGCCGCGTCCGGCCCGGTCTGACCCGCACCGCTGCTCCCCCGCACGGCTGCTCCACGGCCCCGGGGCCGCCCGACGATCCCGGTGATCCTCCCGGTCCCCGCCGTCCGGCCGTCCTCGTCCCCGAAGACGGCGCCCCGGCCGCCACGACCGGGACGACGCCGTGCGCCCCGCCGCGCTCCCGCCCGAACCGCCGCATACCGCCCCGGGCTGTCTGACAGGGGCCGTGAGGGGCATCCGGAGCGTAGGAAGGAGGACCGTCACCATGACGACCCCCGTCAAACGCACACCGAGGCGCGTACCCGGCTGGGCGAAGGTGGTGAGCGCGGTCGTGCTGGTGCTCGCCGTGCTGTTCGCCGGGATCCGGCTGAGCGTGCTGCCCGGTCTGAAGGACGTGTTCGGCACCGAGACCGAGGACCGCTCGGGCCCCGCGCTCCTGAAGTCCATTCAGGACATCAGCCGTTACGACGCCGCCTCCGGCAACTTCCAGGTCGTCGTGGACCTGGAGAAGGACGCCAGGTTCCTGCCCGACGCGGTCCGCGGCAGTCGCACCCTGTACGTCGGCGCGGGCAGCGTGGACGCCTACGTCGACCTCGGCAAGGTCGGCGAGAACGACGTCAGGGTCGACGACGACCGCACGTCGGCCACCCTCCGGCTGCCCCACGCGCAGCTGGGCAGGCCGGCCCTCGACCCGGACCGCTCCTACGCCGTCTCCAAGCAGCGCGGGTTCCTCGACCGCCTTGGCGACCTCTTTTCGGACAACCCCAACAGCGAACAGGCCGTGCAGCAGCTCGCCGTACGGCACATCGGCGACGCGGCGAAGGAGAGCGGGCTGACCGCGCGCGCCGAGTCCAACACCACGGAGATGCTCGAAGGCCTGCTGCGGTCCCTCGGGTTCGAGGACGTGCGGGTCTCGTACGGGAAGTGAACCCGGCCGGGCGCGCCGGCAGGCCGCCCGGCACGGCGGCGGGGCCTCGCGGGCGCGTCCGGCCGAGGGCGGCATCGTCGGCCGGACCGCGGGTAACCGGCGTACATCCCACCGCAGTTGAAGACTGGAGGACCGAATGGCCCGTGCAGCCTCAGACCCGCGGCCGGTGTTGCGCCGGCGCCCCTTCCCCCGTCGGCGCGCCCCCGAGGACGTCCCCGAGCGGCGGCCGCTCCCCCTGCCCCTGCGCCTGCTGGCGATGCTGTGCGCCTTCGTCTTCATGGTCGCGTTCGCGGTGGTGCTGGCCCGGCTGACCCTGCAGCCCTCCCCCGCCTCGGAGGCGCTGACGCACACCAACCTGCACCCCGGCCGCTCCCTGCGGTCCTATCTGGACCAGCCCGCGCTGCGCGACGCCGTCCGGCAGGTCGGCGGGAACCTGCTGCTCGGCGTCCCGTTCGGCGTGCTCGTGCCCGTCGTCGCGCCCCGGACCCGCCGGATCCTGCGGGTGGTGCTGCTGACCGCCGTCGTCATGCTGCTGGTGGAGTTCGCGCAGGGCGCCATGATCACCGGGCGCGCCTTCGACATCGACGACGTCATCCTCAACACCACCGGGGCGCTGATCGGTTACCTGCTCCTGGGACGACGGCTGAGCCGCGCGGTGCACGCCCGCAAGCCCCGCGGCTGAACCGCGCGGCGCGCACGGCGGGGCGCACGGGCGGCACGGCGCACGGCGCGCCCGCACCGGCACGGCGAGCAGGGGTACTGCGAACAGGGGCCTGGGTACGGCCATTTGGTCCGGACCAAGGTATTGACGCCGTCTTCCCTTCACTTCTTCAATCGAAGGCGCACCCTTCACCCCACCTCTTCGGCGCGCCTTTGTGCCGCCGTACAAGAAGGGAAGACCCGTGACCTCCCCACGCCTGCTGCGCAGATGTCTCCTGGCCGTCCTGTCCGCCGCGCTGGTCGGTACCGCCCTCGCCGGGCCCGCCCGGGCGGACGCGCCGGACGCCGGGGCCGCCGCCGTGGCGTTCTCGGACACCTTCGACGGTCCCGCAGGTGCCGCGGTCGACTCCTCGAAGTGGCAGATCGAGACCGGTGACAACGTCAACAACCACGAACGGCAGTACTACACCTCCGGCAACAAGAACGCGGCCCTGGACGGCCAGGGCCATCTGGTGATCACCGCCCGCCGCGAGAATCCGGCCAACTACCAGTGCTGGTACGGCACCTGCCAGTACACCTCGGCCCGGCTGAACACCTCCGGGAAGTTCTCCGCGCAGTACGGGCACGTCGAGGCCAGGATGAAGATCCCGCGCGGACAGGGCATGTGGCCCGCGTTCTGGATGCTCGGCACCGACCTCGGGCAGGTGGGCTGGCCGAACTCCGGCGAGATCGACGTCATGGAGAACGTCGGTTTCGAGCCCTCCACCGTGCACGGCACGCTGCACGGCCCCGGCTACTCCGGTTCGGGCGGCATCGGCGCGGCCTACACCCTGCCCAACGGCCAGGCCTTCGCCGACGCCTTCCACACCTTCGCCGTCGACTGGGCGCCCGACTCGATCACCTGGTCCGTGGACGGCCAGGTCTACCAGCGCCGCACCCCCGCCGACCTGGGCGGCAGGCAGTGGGTGTTCAACAAGCCGTTCTTCCTCATCCTGAACCTGGCGGTCGGCGGCTACTGGCCCGGCGACCCGGACGGCTCCACCGTCTTCCCGCAGCAGCTGGTCGTCGACCACGTCTCGGTGACGACGAGCGACTCGGGGACCGGCGTGCCGATCCGGGGCCTGGCCGGCAAGTGCGTGGACGTCGCCGGGGCGAACCCGGCCAACGGCACCCCGGTGCAGCTCTACGACTGCAACGGCACCGGCGCGCAGCGGTGGACGGCCGGCTCGGACGGCACGCTCCGCGCGCTCGGCAAGTGCCTGGACGTCACCGGCAACGGCACCGCGGACGGCACGCCCGTGCAGTTGTGGGACTGCACCGGCGGCCCCAACCAGAAGTGGGTCGTCACCGCGGCGCGCGACATCGTCAACCCGCAGGCCGACAAGTGCCTCGACGCCACCGGCAACAGTTCGGCCAACGGCACCAGGCTGCAGATCTGGACCTGCACGGGCGGAGCCAACCAGAAGTGGACGGTCGGCTGAGCCCGCCGGCCGGCGCTAGTGCACGGTCCAGGTGAACTTGTCCCCGCCCACCCAGCGGACCACGTCCGGGTCGTCCAGGTCGTGGACCGTGATGCCGAACGCGGCGGCGGCCTGCAGGACGTCGGTGACGGCCTTCGCCTCGCCGACCACCTGGCCGTCGATCTCCACGATCCGGAACGGCGGCCTGCCCGGCTGAACCCCGAGCACCAGGATCCGCGGGTGGGACATGTGCGGGCTCGCGATTTCGGTCATGCATCGAGCGTAGAACCGAACCGGCGGCAGCGCGGTGCGTGCGCTCCCCGGACCCTGGAGGGGGTCCGGGGAGCGCACGCACCGCCGTCGTCACCGGTGCTCGGTCTCACGACGGCGTCCCGTTCACGGACGCCGCCAGTCGTCGCTCGTCAGATGCGATCCGGCCTGCGGTCCCATCCGGAGCATGCCGCCGTCCACGCTCCAGGAGGCGCCGGTGACGTAGGAGGCGTCGGGGCCGGCCAGGAAGGCGATGACGGCGGCGACCTCGCGGGCGTCGCCGGGCCGTCCGAGGGGGATGCCGGGGCGGCTCTGGGTGTGCGGGTCGGTGTCCTCCTGGCCGGTCATGGGCGTGGAGATCTCCCCGGGGGCGACCGCGTTGACGGTGATGCCGTGCTCGGCGAGTTCGAGGGCCATGACCTGGGTGAGCAGCCCGAGACCGCCCTTGGCCGCGCAGTACGGGGCGGCGCCCACGCGCGGCTGGTGCTCGTGGACCGAGGTGACGTTGACGATCCGGCCGCCGTCGCCCTGCCGGATCATGTGCCGGGCCGCCCTCTGCCCGCACAGGAACGGGCCGACGAGGTCGACGTCGAGGACCTCGCGGACCTTCTCCGGCTTCAGCTCCAGGAAGGGCGTCATGGTGCCCGTACCGGCGTTGTTGACCAGCACGTCGATGCGGCCGAGGCGCTCGCACAGCTCGTCGACGGTGTCGGCGGCCTCGGGCAGCCGGGTGAGGTCCATCTGCGCCACCTCGGCCCGCCGGCCGTGCGACCGGACCTCCTCGGCCGTCTCCTGCGCGCCCCGGGAGTCGCCGTGCCAGGTGATGCCGATGTCCAGGCCCGCCTGTGCCAGGCGTACGGCCGTGGCCCTGCCGATGCCGGAGTCGGCACCGGTGACGACGGCGACCTTGCTGCGGGCGGTGGGACCGGACATGGCGGACCTCCTCGTCGGTGGGGGACGAGGCATCGCAGTACCCGGGGCGCGTACCGGGCAAACCGGCCGGTCCGCGGCGCGCCGCCGTCCCCGGGCGGCTGCGGGGGCACCTGGACGTGGTGGCGGAGCCCGGCAGGTCCCGGGCCCGTTCCGGGTACCGCCCCGGCGTGACGGGCCGCCGGGGTGGTACCCGGTCCGGCGAGCGAGGAAAGGACTTCACCCATGCAGCGGGCAGCCGTGTTCGACGTCGACGGCACTCTGGTCGACACCAACCATCTGCACGTCGTGTCCTGGTGGGAGGCCTTCCGGCAGGCGGGCCACCGGGTGCCGATGCACGCCGTCCACCGGGCCGTGGGCCTGCCCTCCGCCGACCTCGTCGCCCACCTGCTGGGGGACGGCCGGGACCCCGGGCAGGACGCGGCGCTGAGCGCCGCCCACAAGGCGCTGTACGGGCAGTACTTCGACCGGCTGCCCGCGCTGCCCCGGGCCGGGGAACTCCTGCGGCGCCTGCACCACGACGGCTGGAAGGTGGTGCTCGCCACCTCGGCGGGCGACGCGGAACTGACCGCGCTGCGCCGGGCCCTCGACGCGGACGACGCCATCGCCGCCACCGCCGGCGCCGACGACGTCGACCGGGGCAAGCCCGCCCCCGAGCCGGTCGAGCACGCCCTGGACCTGGTGGGCGTGGCGCCCGAGCGGGCGGTGTTCGTCGGCGACACCGTGTGGGACATGCGCGCGGGCCGCCGGGCCGGGGTGCGCTGCGTGGGCGTCCTGTGCGGCGGCGTTCCCCGCGCCGACCTGGAGGAGGCCGGCGCGGACGCCGTCTACGACGATCCCGCCGCCCTCCTCGCGTCCCTGCGGGACAGCCCTTTGGGGTGATACTCCCGATCACGCGGATACCCGCACCGGATGACCGGTGTGAGGGGTGCGGCAGAAGGAGACAGGCATACGGTGCTGCGGCGGATCGGCACCGCGGGAGGGCCGGCCCGGGCGGGCGACGCCGTACGGCGCGAGGCGCGGGCCGTCGCGGGGGCCGTACGGGCCGCCTGCCGGGGGCCGGGGCGGGAACGCGACCTGGTGGTGCAGTCGCTGAAGGCGGCCGGGGCGGCGCTGCTGGCCTGGCTGGTGGCGGGCGTCTGGCTCGGCGACCCGCTGGCGCTGATGGCGCCCTGGGTGGCCCTGGTGCTGGTGCAGGCCACCGTCTACAGCTCGCTGGTGCAGGGGGCCCGGCAGTGCGCGGCGATCTGCGTGGGGACCCTGGTGGCGTCGGCGGCGCAGGCGCTCACCGGCGACACGACGGGCGCGCTCGCGCTGTGCGTACCGGTGCTGATGCTGCTCGCGAACTGGCCCCGTTTCGGCGACCAGGGTGTGTATGCGGCCACCACCGCCCTGTTCACGCTCGCCTCCGGCACCGTCAGCGCGTCCGCGGTCGGGCACCGGGTGGGGCAGGCGGTGCTCGGCGCGGTCATCGGCATCGCCGTGAACGCCCTGGTCCTGCCGCCGATCCACCTGCGGGACGTACGGGAGAACCTGGCGGCGCTCGCCCGGGAGGCGGGCGACGTGCTGCACGAGGTCGCCGCCGACCTGCGCGAGAACCAGTGGGGCGCGGACCGCGTCCCCGACTGGCTGAGCGCCTCGGCCCGGCTGGAGCGCCGCCTGGAGGCGCTGCGCTCGGCCCGCCGCTGGAGCCGGGAGAGCCTGCGGCTGACCTCCGGCCTGCTGCGCAGGCTGCACCGCGCGCCGCGGGCCGCCCTGCCGCCGGAGGAGGAGGACGAGCGCTTCGGCCGTGTCACCGGGCACGTCACGGCGCTGATCCGGACGCTGGTGGTGGCGGCCGACGAGGCCCGCACGCCCCTGCCGCCCGACGGCCGGGCCCTGCGCTCGTACGCGTGCCTGCTGGAGCTGATCGGTGACACCTGCCGGGCCGAGGCCGACCGCCTGCGGGACGGCGACGAGGACGCGCCCGCGGACGAACGGGCCGAGGCGGCGCGGCGGGAACTGCACGGGCAGCTGCAGGAGGAGCTGCGGGAGCACGCCGGGCGGGGCGCCGACCGGGCGGCGGTGCTGGGCACGCTGCTGCTCCAGGCCGAGAACCTGTGGGCCGAGACGGTCCCCGGCGCACGCGGGGCGTGACACCCGGGCGACGGACCCGGGGCAGTGACGCACATCACCCCGGGAAGGGGCGGGGGACGGAACAGCCGGAGGTCGTTGCCCGTTGAACCAGCCGTGGGTACGGACGGGACAGTGTCCCCGGGCCTCACCTTCCGCCCACAGGGACGATCGTTCGGCTGAAGCCCTGTGGAGCCCCTCGCCGCGAGGCAACCGCCGTCCGTGCCCGCCCTCGGTCGGCCCCGACCGTGATTCCCCCGTCCGGTCGGGGCTTTTCCCTGCCCGCCGGGCGCCGGCCGGCCCCTTCGCCGTCCAGGCACGGGAGTCGGCCCCTTCGCCGTCCGGCGCGGGCCGCCCCCTTCGCCGTCCAGGCCGTCGGCGCGGCTCCGTACGGGCCGGGAAGCGGCGGGTTCCGCGGGCGGGTCCGCGCGGGGGCGGCGGCGCGGTTGCCGCGCGTCCCTCCTCCGCTCCCGGTCACGGGTGCGATCCGTGCCGGCCGGGTACTCGGTCGGCCCTGCGCGAACCGGCGGCCGAGAGGAGCGGAAGGTGAGCAGCGGAACGGGCTTGAGGGTCGTCGTCACGGGCGCCACCGGCAACGTGGGCACCAGCGTGGTGCGCCTGCTGTCGGAGGACCCGGACGTCGGGTCGGTGCTGGGCCTGGCACGGCGGTTGCCCGAGTGGTCGCCGCCGAAGACGGACTGGGCCGCGGTGGACCTGGCTTCCGGCCGGTCGGATCTGGCCGGGGAGTTCTCGGGCGCCGACGCGGTGGTCCATCTGGCCTGGGCGTTCCAGCCGACGCACGATCCGGCGACGACCTGGCGCACGAACGTGCTCGGCAGCATGCGGGTCTTCGAGGCGGTGGCCGCGGCCGGGGTGCCGGCGCTGGTGCACGCCTCGTCGGTCGGCGCGTACTCGCCGGGGCCCAAGGACCACGCCGTGGACGAGTCGTGGCCCACGCACGGCTGGCCGGACGCCGCGTACTGCCGCGAGAAGGCCTACCTGGAGCGTGCCCTGGACATCTTCGAGCGCGACCACCCCGGGACCCGGGTGGTGCGGATGCGGCCCGCCTTCCTGTTCAAGCGGGCCTCGGCGAGCGAGCAGCGCCGCATCTTCGGCGGCCGGTTCCTGCCGGGTCCGCTGGTGCGCCCGGAGTTGCTGCCCTTCCTGCCCGACATCCCGGGGCTGCGGATGCAGGCATTGCACACCGACGACGCGGCGAACGCCTACCGGCTCGCGGTGCGCTCCGACGTCCGGGGCGCGTTCAACCTGGCGGCCGATCCCCCGGTCGACGCGGGACTGCTGGGCGAGATGCTCGGCGCCCGCCCGGTGCGGCTGCCCCGCGCCGCGGCCCGCTCGGCGATCGCCGCCGCCTGGGGTCTGCACCTGCTGCCGGCCTCCCCCCACCTCTTCGACGCGGTCCTCAGGCTGCCGCTGATGGACTGCACGCGTGCGCGTACGGAACTGGGCTGGCGCCCGCAGCGCACGGCCACCGAGGTGCTGGAGGAGTTCCTGCAGGGCCTCCAGCAGGGCGCGGGGGCACGGACGGAGCCGCTGCGGGGACGCAAGGCGGGGTGAGGCGGTCCGGGAGCCCGCCGGACCGGCGGGCTCCCGGACCGGACCGACGACCGGACCGACCGCTTCCGGCCGGGGCGGGAAGCGGTCGGTCCGGGACGCGGTGAACGGCGGGACGACGAAGAGGCGCTCAGTCCGACGGCTCGTCCGGTACCGGCTGCTCGGGGTGGACGCTGCCCGAGCGCGCCTCCCCCTGCCGCCCCGTCCCCGCCTGGTCCGTGTCCGGAACGTCACGGCCGCTCCCGGCCCGTTCGGCGGACTCGTCGGACTCGTCGGCGCCGGCGGACCCGTCCCGCGCGCCGGTGTCACCGCCCGCCTGGTCCGGGGCGACCTCCCAGGGGTCCTCGCCGGCCGTGACCTGCTGGTCCGGCAGGTCACGCGGGACGGGCTCGCCGTTCTCACCAGGCGCTTCGCTGCGGTGGTCGGTCACGGCCTGCTCCCTTCGCGTGGCCCTTCACGTCGTTCGAGCGCCACGCGAGTACCTCCGCGCCGGCCGGCGAAACCCCGGCGGACCCCACAAGATCGCCGGTCCGGGGCGGGGCGGGGCAGCGGCGAGTTCGGGGCCCGCCGCCGCCCCGCCCCGTCCTCAGGAGGCCGCCACCGTGCGCCCCCGCCACGGTCGGCCGGCCGGGTACGCGTCCTCGGCGTACCGCCCGTCGGCGGCCAGCCCGTTCAGCCACCTCCCGGCGGCCGTCCCGTCGGCGTCCGGTACGTGCCTGCGGCACAGGGCGCGGAACTCCTCCCGCATCCCCGGCGCCGTGCGGGCGCCGTCGCCGCAGACGTGCACCCGGGCTCCGGCGGCCGGCGGCGCCCGGACCTCGCCGGCCTCGGCGGCACGCGGTTCCGCGGTGTGCCGGAAGTCGGCGTCGGGGGCGTCGCGGCCGAAGCAGCACAGGGCGGGGGCGAGTCGGGGTGAGGAGGTCGTGCACCCTGGCCCGGTCGGGCTCGTCGTACGCGGTGAACAGCGTGTCCCTTCCGCGCGGCCGTCGCACGCGCACCGGTCCGTGCTCCCGCGTCAGGCCCTCCCGCGCCCGGCGGAACACCGCGGCGGGCGGGGCCGCGGGAAAACCGGTGGTCTCCCCCCGCCGGGGCTGTCTACCCTTCCCCCGAAACCTAGACCCCCTAGGTTTTGCGCGACGGCCAGGAGGCTTCCCATGAGACCCCTCAGCGAGCAGGACATCCGCACCTCGTTCATCAACTGCTCGAAGGGAGAGGCCAAGCGCCTGGCCGTACCCCGGGACCTCGCCGAGCGCCCCTGGGAGGAACTCGACTTCCTCGGCTGGCGCGATCCGGGGGCGCCCGACCGCAGTTATCTGGTCACCGAACGCGAGGGGCGGCTCGTCGGTGTCGCGCTGCGCTTCCAGCCCGCACAGCGCGGCTTCCTGCACCGCAGCATGTGCTCGCTGTGCCTGACGACCCATCCGCGCGGCGGTGTCTCCCTGATGACCGCGCGCAAGGCGGGCCCGGCCGGCCGGGAGGGCAACTCGGTCGGCGCCTACATGTGCACCGACCTCGCCTGTTCCCTCTACCTGCGCGGCAGGAAGGTCCCGGAGACCGGGGCCCGCTTCGAGGAGAGCCTGACCCTGGAGGAACAGATCGCCCGTACCACGGACCACCTGTTCGCCTTCCTCGACAAGGTGTCCGCCTGACGGCCCCACGCCCCGGAAGCGCGTTCAGCGGACGCGCAGCCGCGCCGCCCGCACCCGGTGGAGGTGGATCAGCACGTCGTGGGCGCGGGCCGGCGCGACGTCGCGCCGGCCCCGGGGACCTGCCCGCCGGCCGTCCGCGGCGCGAGGCGGAGGGGGGCGCGGTGACCGGTCCCACGGCGTGTTCGACCACCACGCCGGTCCCGGCGGTGGCCGGATCCCCGCACCCGCCCCGCGACCGGGGGGGCGTCCTGGCCTGCCACGCCTTCCGATCGGCCGCGGGGCGCGAAAGCACGCGGCTTTCCGCACTGGCCGATTTCCGCCGTGGTCCCTCCGGGCGACTACCGTCCTTCACAAACACGTTCGATGCGCCTGGGGAAGGGAACAGGCCAGAGGATGCACAAAGTACGTGAGTGGACGGCGTCAACCGCCAGGTTCGTGAAGCGGCGCCGGGATCCCGTGGTCGTCCAGACACTGCGTTCGGCCGTCGCGGCGACGGCCGCCTACGTGATCGCCCTGCGGCTGAGTCCGGAGGCCGCTCCCCTCACCGCGCCGCTGACCGCGCTGCTGGTCGTCCAGGTCACCCTCTACGCCACGCTCACCAACGGCATCCGCCGGGTGAACTCGGTGGTCACCGGTGTGCTGGTCGCCATCGCCTTCAGCCTCCTGGTGGGTCTGACCTGGTGGAGCCTGGCGCTGCTGATCTTGGCCTCGCTGGTCGTCGGACGTCTGGTGCGGGTCGACGAGTACGTGCCCGAGGTGGCGATCAGCGCGATGCTGGTCCTCGGGGTCACCGCCCACGGGGACACGGCGTGGGCCCGCGTCGTGGAGACCCTGATCGGCGCGGCGGTCGGGCTCGGCTGCAACCTGCTGCTGGCTCCGCCGGTGTGGGTGGAGGAGGCGGGCGAGTCGATCGAGGGACTGGCGCGCCGCCTGCGGCAGCTGATGCTGCGCATGGGCGAGGAGGCCGCCGTCCGGACGCCCGTGCACCGGGCGGCGGAGCGGCTGCACGAGGCGCGGCGCCTGGACCACGACATCGTCGAGGTGGACGCGGCCCTGCGGCAGGCCGAGGACAGCCTGCGGCTGAACCCGCGCGTGCGGGAGGGCCTGCTGCACCGGGTGGTGCTGCGCACCGGCCTGGACACGCTGGAGATCTGCACGGTCGTGCTGCGGGTGCTCGCGCGCACGCTGACCGACCTGGCCAAGGAGCGCGAACCGGAGCCCCTGTTCGAACCCGAGACCGGCGCCGTCGTGCAGCAGCAGCTGTCCGAGATCGCCGACGCCGTGGTCAGCTTCGCGGTGCTGGTCACCACCAGCGTCAGCGCCAGCGCCGAGTCGGCCGAGGAGCGGCTCGCCGCCGAGCTGCGGCAGGCCTCGGCCACCCGCGACAAGCTGGCCCAGCTGCTGCTCGACGAGGTCCGGCGCGACGCCCGCCAGTGGCAGCTGCACGGCGCGGTGCTGACCGAGGTGAACCGCATCCTGGACGAGATGGACACCGAGCACCGCTCGCACAGGCTGCTGGAGGAACTGGACCGGCACACCCGCGAGCAGCGCGAACGGCTGCCGCGGATCACCCGGCTGCGGGAGCGGCTGCGCGTTCCGGCCCGGCTGCGGCGGAACCGCACCGCCGTCGCCCGTCGTTCTATGTGACGACGCCGTTCCGCCGGAGGACACCGGAGGCGGCCGGCCGCCGGGGCGGGGGGGGGGGGGGGCCCCCCCCCCCGGGGGGGGGGGGCCGCCGGGCCCAGCGACACACGGGGGGGCG
>NZ_JBFATO010000001.1:73128-130308 GCF_040678355.1 Streptomyces sp. NPDC052701 | reverse complement strand
GCCCCCGGCCCGCCGCCGCCCCCGGGCGGCGCCCGGCCGCCGTGCCGTGGGGCGCCGGCGCCCCACGGCACGGCGGTCGGGCACCGGCGTCACACAGTCATACGGGGGCCTGGTGCGCCTCCGCCACAGAGAACAGAGGGGGCGGTGCGGATGGCCGACACCACCGTGCGGATCGACGGGAACACGCTGCGGCTGCCGGGCGGGGTGGCGGTGCGGTTCGTCCGCACCCTGCGGCTGCCGGAGAGCGGCACCCATCCGCTGCCGCCGGGCCTGGGCGAGTTCCCCGTCCGGCGGGTCGCGGACCACCCGGACACGGTGCCCGCCGAGTGGCGGGCCCGCGGCGGCGTGATGCTGCCGGTGTACCTGCGCGAGGCCATGTGGCTGAGCTTCTCGGGCACCACGGAGCCGGCCGCCCTCCAGGTCGGGGTGGGCAAGGTGTGCGCGGTGTCGGGCCGCCCGTGGAGCGACCGTCTGGCGCGCACGCCGCAGAACTACGTGGTGCTCCCCCGCCAGCCCTGGCTGGACGGGATCAACTCCGGGAAGGGCACGGTCCGCCAGTTCGTGGCCGTGCCGCTGGGCCTCGGGGCGACCGTCGAGGGCCAGGTCACGGGCGAGGAGGTCTGGGGCGGCGTCCAGTTGCAGTCCTTCCCGCTGAACGACCGCGAGCTGGCGAACTGGCGCGAGCAGGAGCGGCGGCGCGCCGAGCAGGCCCGGGCGATCGTCCCGCCCGGTGCCTACGGTGCCCCGCCCGGTGCCTACGGTGCCGCGCCCGGTGCCTACGGTGCCGCGCCGCTGATGGCGGCACCGCCCGCGCCGGGTGCGGCGCCGGCGCCCGGCGCGGCTCCGGCGGCCCGGCCCCGGGGGGCCGCGGCCATGGGGCTCGGCGTCGGCGGCACCATGCGCCAGGAGGTCTACCAGGACGACCGGCCGCTGTCGGACTGGTCCGAGCGGCCCGCGGGACGGGTGTTCGTGCATCTGGTGACGCCTCCGGAGTGGCGCCGCATCACCGGCGAGGCACCCCCGCCGTCGCCGGTGGACCGGGCCGCGTACACGCGCGCGGGTCTGCCCTGGTTCGACTACTACGACCAGGACGCGCAGGACCTGGCCCCGACGGACACCCTGCAGACGGTCAAGCCGGTCGGCGACTGGCTCGGGGACGACCACGATCCCTGGCAGCCGCCCTCCCCGCAGCAGGTGAAGCCGCTCGGGCACGCGCCGGGCGCGCCGGTGGAGGACGGCGACTGGTAGCCGCCCGGGGGGTGTTGCACCGCGCGCAACGCGCGGTGCCGTTCTTGCACCCGGCGGGTGGTCCGGGTCAGGGTGGCTGTCACGACCGTGACGGCCGACGACCCGAGGTGCGCGGATGGGAAGCAGTGGCTGGAGCAGGCGGCGATTCGTCGGCGCCCTGACGGGGGCGGCCGCCGTGGCGGCCCTCCCGGGATGCGGCACGTCGGCGACACCCACCGGATCGGCGCCGCCGACGGGCGCCGGCGGCCGGACCGGGGCGGGCCCGAGTCCCTCGCGCGAGGCCCGCGGGCCCTCCGGCCCCCGCCCGCTCTACCTCGGCACCTACACCTCCGCCGAGGGCGGCGGCAGGGGCATCGGCCTGGCCTCGTACGACGCGAGGACCGGGCGGATCACCGGCACCGGCACGCTCACCGGCGTCGGTGACCCGTCGTATCTCGCGGTGCATCCGGACGGCCGCACCCTGTACGCGGTGAACGAGCGGCGAGACGGTGCCGTGACCGCCGTCCGCCTGTCCGACCGCACGGTTCTGGGCAGTCGGGGCACCGGCGGCGCGGGCCCCTGCCATCTGTCGGTGCATCCGGGCGGGCGCTGGCTGCTCAGCGCCAACTACACCTCCGGCAGCGTGGCCGTGCATCCGATCGAGGCCTCGGGGGCGCTCGGCGAGCGCACCGACCTGGTCACGCACTCCCGTCCGGCGCCCGGTCCGGGCCAGGACGGCCCGCACACCCACCAGTTCGTCACCAGCCCCGACGAGGGGCACGTCCTCGCCGTCGACCTGGGCACGGACACCGTCTACACCTACCGGCTCGACGAGCGGGCGGGCACGCTCACCGAGGTCGCGCGGGCGCACACGCGGCCCGGCGCCGGTCCGCGCCACCTCACCTTCCACCCCGGCGGCCGGTACGCCTACCTCGCCAACGAGGTGGACGACACGGTCGCCGTCTGCGCCTACGACCCGGAGTCCGGCCGTCTGACCGTCGGCGAGGCGCAGTCCACGGGCACGGGGTCCGGCACCAGCTACCCGGCGCAGATCCTGGTGACCGCGAACGGCTCGTACGCCTATCTCGCCAACCGCGGCCACAACAGCCTCACCCGCTACGCCGTCGAGGCGGACGGCGCCCGGCTCAGGCTGCTGGACACCGTGCCGGTGGGCGGCGACTTCCCCCGGCAGATCGCCTTCTCGCCGGACGGCGCGCTGCTGTTCGCGGCGAACCAGCGGTCCGGCACCGTGAGCGTGTTCCACGTGGACGAGAGCAGCGGGGCGCTGCGGCGGGCGGGCGAGCCGTTCGCCTCACCGGTCGCCGTCTGCGCGCTGCCGCTGTAGGGCCCGGGGGCAGACGGCGGCGCTCGCCTGCCCGAGCAGGACGTGCATGCGTTCGGTGAGCTGCGCGACGGTGTCGGCGGGCCGGTGGAACGGCAGCCGTACGTCGCCGTGGGCGCGGACGCGTTCGATGCGCAGGGTCAGTCCGTGCCGGTCGACGGCGAGCGGCTGGACCCGGACCGCGCCGTGCAGGCTGGCGGGCTCGACGAGGCGGGTGAGCCGCTCCACCGCGTCGGCGTGGCAGTCGGCGAGATGGGTCAGCAGCCGGGCCTCGGCCAGGGCGAGCGGGTCGGGCGCGGCGGCGGCGAACTCGTCGGGGTCGACGACCACGGCGCCCGAGGGCTGCCGCAGCACCACGCGGGTGGCCCGCAGGGCGAGTCCGCCGTCCTCGGGGGTGAGCCAGCCCGCGAGCCACAGCCGGGAGCGGATCCGCTTGCGCACCGGGACGGGCGCGACGTCGGCGAACTCCAGCACGGCGGACGGCTCGCCGCGGGGCGCGCAGATCGCGGCGGCGCGCAGGGCGCTGTCCTCGGGCACGTCGAGCAGTACCCGGCCGTCCCCGGTCACGGTGTGCGCCCCGACGAGTTCCTCACGGCTGCCTTCCGCGGTCACCGCGCAGGACCATGCGACGGCGAGCACCGAACGGGCCCGCTCCGCCGCGCCGGGCGCGGCCCTCCAGCCGTGGCTGTCGTCACCCATGCCAAACCTCCTTAGGTAAGCCTCACCTAACCTATCGGAGATCGGGGTGCACGCCAACCGGGCCGGGTGGTCCTTGCGGGGTGTTCCGGGGTGCGAGGAGACCCGGTGGGCGCGCACACGGATCGCGCCCGCCGGCGGGACGTCCGCGAGCCGCGCGGCCACGCCGGGCGGCCACGGCCCTCGCACGCCTTCGAGCCGTTCGGGACCGGGGCGCGGGCCCACACCGGGCGGCAGCCGGTCCCGCACGAGGCGACGTTCACCCCCGGCCCGCCGCTGCGCCGCCACGAGCCGCACCCCGGCCCACCGGCTGCGGGGCCTGTGCCGGTCCCTCCCGCGAGGGCCGCGGCCCCGGCCCCGGCGACCGGACCGCCGGACGGGCGGGCGGCCCGGTCGCCGGGGAGGCCGCGTCAGGCCCCCGTCGCCCAGTGCGCGGGACGGCCGACCGTCTCCGGCAGCCGGGTGCCGGCACTCCCCCGGGCCGCCTCGACCTGCGGCTGTGTGAGGAAGAACGCCCCGGTCAGGTCCGCGTCCGTGAGATCGGCGCCGCGCAGGTCGGCACCGATCAGATCGGCGCCGCGCAGGTCGGCGCCGGTGAGGTCGGCGGCGATCAGGTAAGCGCCGCGCAGACTGACGCCGCGCAGGTCGGCGCCCTTGAGCCGGGCGCCGATCAGGTCCGCGCCCCGGCGGTCCCTCCGGCGTCCGCGCACCCCCGCCCGCGCCAGTTCGCTGGACCTCAGCAGCAGGACGTCGACCTCCCGGCGGTGTGCCGCCACGTCCAGTGCGGCCAGTTCCTCCGGGGTCCGCCGGGTGAGCCGCTCGGTCTCGTCCAGGGCCCGGCGCAGCTCGGCGCGGACCGGGCGGGCCGCGGGCAGGGCCAGCGCCTCGGTCAGGTACCACAGCAGCTCGTGCAGGTGCCGTACGACCGGGAACACCTCGGCCATGCGGCGGGCGTGCCCGGGCGGCCCCGCGCGCCAGTCCCGGCCGCCGAAGGTGACCTGGGAGACCTTCTGCCCGGCGCCGAAGCAGTCGTAGACCGTGCAGCCGGCGAAACCTTCCTGCCGGAGCTTCGCGTGGATGCCGCACCGGTGGTCGTCGCGCAGGTTCGGGCAGGGCGTCCCCGCGTCCTTGTCGAGCGCGAAGTCCGCCGAGGCCGCGAACGGCAGGGCGACGCAGCACAGCCCGAAGCACCGGGCGCAGTCGCCGCGCAGTTCCGCCAGGCCGGCCGATGACTCTCGCATGCCGTTCAGCATACGGAACGGGAACTCCTCGCCGCGTTCCCGGGTCCACGGGACGCCCTCACGGGCCGGCCGGGGCCCCACCCGCCGCGAACTCCCCTTTTGCCCGCTCCTCCTGACGCGCCGTCACCTTGTGAACAGTTCGAAGGCCACCGCCGGCCCGCCCCCGAACCGCTCCCCCGTCTCCTCGGCGTACCGGGTGAGGAGACCGCGCACGTACGTCTCCGGGTCCTCGTCCGTCAACGCCTCGATGTAGGTGCGGTGTTCCAGCAGCGAGCGCACCGCGCGCTCCAGGCCGGGCGTCGCGTCCACGGCGTGCGTGGGCGTGCCGGAACCGGCGACGGCGACCCAGCGCACCCCGTTCCAGGGTTCGAGGCCCTGCCCGACCAGTTCGGGGAAGATCCACCGGTTGCCCGCGTCGGCCGCCGCGTCGAGCGTGGCGCGGCCGACGGCCACGTGGTCCGGGGTGTTCCAGACGGCACCGCCCCAGGTGTCGCGGTGGTTGAGGGTGATCACCAGTTCCGGTCGGTGGCGGCGGATCGCGGCGGCGATGTCGCGGCGCAGGGCGGTGCCGTACTCGACGACGCCGTCCCGGTGGTCGAGGAACTCCACCACCGACACCCCGACCACGGCCGCGCTCGCCCGCTGCTCCCGCTCCCGCAGCGGGCCGCACCGGGCGGGCTCCAGGGTGTCGATGCCCGCCTCGCCGCGGGTCGCCAGCAGGTAGGCGACCTCGCGGCCCTCGTCGGTCCACGCCGCGATCGCCGCCGAGCAGCCGTACTCGAGGTCGTCGGGGTGGGCCACGACGGCCAGGGCGCGCCGCCAGTCGGCGGGCATCGGCTCCAGCGGGGTCGTCGTCGGTTCCGTCATGTCCGCAGAGTAGCCCGCGGAGCAGCCGGCGGCACCGGCCGTCAGGCCTCGTCCCGGGCGAGCGCCAGCAGCCGGTCCAGGACCCGGGGGCCGCCGGCCCGCACGCCGTCGTGCTCGAACTCGTCGGTGACCCAGGTGCGCAGGCCGCGGACCGAGCGGGCGGTCCTGAGGGAGTGGTCCGCGTCGACGTACATGTCGTCGTGGTAGACGGCCGCCGCGACCGGGACCTCGTTGGCGGCGAGGCGGGCGGGGTCGTACAGGGGCGTCCAGTCGGTGCGGGCGGCGAGGAGCTCGGCGGTCTCGCGCAGCGGGCGCAGGGCCGGGTCGCAGTCGAACGTCCAGGGGTGGACCGACTCACCGGTGAACAGCAGCGGCTCGTCGCCCGCCAGGGCCTTGGCCGCGTCGAACCGCGGGAACTCGGCGCGGACCCGTTCGGCCGACCAGGCGGTGGGCCGGGCGTCCTGCGCGTAGCTCGCCTCGTGGACGAGCGCGTACAGCGGGTGGCCCGCGTACGACAGCAGACCCCGCGCCTGCTCCTGGAACGCGTCGGACAGTTCGAAGCCCTGCGGGGTGCGGACGAAGGCGTCCTCCAGGAGGTAGTGCAGGCGGTGGCTGCCGTCGCTGCCGCCGAGCAGGATGCCGAGGGACTGGAAGGCCTCCACGGTGAACCGGTAGCCGCCCGGCAGGACCACGTCGTGCGTGAGGAGGTGGTCGGCGATGCGGCGGGCCCGGTCGACGTCCTGCGGGTAGCGGGCGTAGTGCGCGGCGACCTTGCGCTCGATGCGCGGGAAGGCGGCGCGGTAGACGTCGTCGGCGTGGGCGTCCAGGGAGGGCAGACCGCCGGTGATCACGGCGGTGTCCAGGCCCTCGGGGGCGGTGGACAGGTACGTCACCGTGCAGAAGCCGCCGAAGCTCTGGCCGAGGACGGTCCAGGGGGCGCCGCCGGTGACCGCGGGGCGGATGGCCTCGCAGTCGCGGACGATCGAGTCCGCGCGGAAGTGCGCGAGGTAGTCGGCCTGCTCGGCGGGGCCGCCGCGCAGCGGCAGCGTCTGGCGGTTGGCGGGCGTGGAGCGGCCGGTGCCGCGCTGGTCGAGCAGCAGGACGCGGTACTCGTCCAGGGCGCGGCCGAGCCAGGCCTGCCGGCCGACGAACCGGTTCGCCCCGAAGCCCGGGCCGCCCTGGAGGTAGAGCAGCCACGGCAGGTCCTTGTCGCTCCTGTCGCTCGCGACGACCTCACGGGCGTAGAGCTCGATCGTCTCCCCGGCGGGGTCGTCGTGGTCGAGGGGCACGGTGAAGCTGCGGTCGGTGAGGACGACGCCGGGCTGGCGGTAGCTGATGCTCAACGGGGCTCCTGGGACGGAGGGTTTCGGGCCGTGTCCCAGTCCAGCACACGATCCCTCGCCGTCCGGCCCTCCGGGACCGCGACTTCTCGCCGGACGGCGGTTCAGCGGGCGGACAGGCTGGAGCGCCGCACCACCAGTTCGGGCTGGAGCACGACCCGCCGGTGCTCGTGCTTCCCGGCCGCGCCCTGCGCCTCGGTCTCCTCCAGGAGGAGTCCGGCGGCCAGGGCGCCCATCGTCACGGCGGGCTGCCGCACCGAGGTCAGCGGGACGGCCGCCGCGGCGGCGAACTCGATGTCGTCGTAGCCGACGATCGCGAGGTCGCCGGGGACGTCGACCCCGGCCGCGTACATGGCCTGCAGGACACCGAGGGCGAGCAGGTCGTTGGCGCAGAACACGGCGGTGGGGCGGTCGGCGAGGCCCAGCAGGCGGGCGCCGGCGTCCCGGCCGGCGGCGACGTCGAGCCGCTCGGTGGGCAGCTCGCGCAGCGCGCCGGGGCCGAGGCCCGCCTCGGCGAGCGCGTTCAGGGCGCCGGTGCGGCGGTCGCGGACCTGGTTGAGGCCGGGCGGGCCGCTGACGTACGCGATGGTGCGGTGCCCCGCGTCCACGAGGTGGCGTACGGCCAGGGCGCCGCCCGTCACGTCGTCGACGGAGACCGAGCACTCGGTGGTGCCCTCGGCGACCCGGTCGACCAGCACGAAGGGGATGCCGTGGCGGCGGAAGGCGGCGATGCCGCGGCCGCTCGCGTCCGTCGGGGTCAGCAGCACGCCCCGCACCCGCTGCTCGGCGAAGAGCGACAGGTACTCGGCCTCCTCGCCGGGGTCCTGGGCGCTGTTGCAGACCATCACGCCGAGCCCGGCCTCGCGCGCGGCGCGCTCGGCGCCGCGCGCCACGTCGACGAAGAAGGGGTTGCCCATGTCGAGGACGAGCAGCCCCATGATCCGGCTGCGGCCCGCGCGCAACTGGCGCGCGGACTCGCTGCGGACGTAGCCGAGCCGGTCGATCGCGGACAGCACCCGGGCCCGGGTCTCGGCGGCGACCGTCTCCGGGCGGTTGATCACGTTCGACACGGTGCCGACGGAGACTCCGGCGACGCGGGCGACGTCCTTGATACCGACCGACTGGGCCATCGGGCAGGGACCTCCAATGGGACGAGTCCAGGGGGACAGGGGGGCGGCCGGAGGGCCTTCACATTACCGTCATGCCGGTCCGGCGCGGCCGGTCGGGCGGGCGGCCGGAAGCCGGCGGCGCGCAGCGGCGAGGGGGCCGTGCCGCTGGGCCTCTCCTGGTACGGGACGGAGAGCGCCCCGTCCCGCGCGACGCGGGTCCCGGCGGCGACGACCTCGCCGAAGACATCGAGGCCGCCGCCTTCGGACGGCGGCCTCCGGCCGGTGCGGCCGAGGGTCCGGGTGCCGAGCGTGGTGGTGCCGGGCCAGATGCCGAGCGTGGTGGTGCCGGTCCGGGTGACCGACGGGCCGGGGCCGGCGGCGCGGGCGGTGCCGGGCGCCGCGGCCAGGCCCGGCGGGGCGGTGGCCGGCACGCTGCGCCTCTTCACGGGCGGTCTGCGATCGGTCGAGGTGGAAGACCCCGGTCAGGGGGTCATGGCCTCGTCGGGCCGGGCGCCGTCCAGCGACTCGGAGAACGGCGCCCTCTCCTTCTGCCGGCGGGCGTCGGCCTCGGTGGCGTCCATACCGGCCCGGGCGGCCCCGAAGTCCCCGGTCTCCAGGTGGCCGACGAGCAGCCCGTCCTCGCGCGGGAACGGCGAGCAGTCGCGCCGGCCGGTGTCCCGGAGCGCGTCCGGCATCCCGGGCCACACCCCGGCGTGCCGCTCGCGGTACTCGTCGAGCCGGTCCGCCCGGACCGTCAGCGGGACGCACACGCGGCGCGTCGACGCCCCTCCCCCGTCTCAGAAGTCGAACCGGTCGATGTTCTTCGCGTCGAACACGGTCGGCTTGCCGAGGCTGATCACGCCGTCCTCGCCGATGGTGTACTCGCCCATGGCGCCGGCCTCGAAGGTCTCGCCCTCCTTGCCGGTGATCTGCCCGGAGGCCAGCGCGACGGCGGTGCGCGCGGCCAGTTCGCCCAGCTTGGCCGGGTCCCACAGCTCGAACGCCTCGACGGTGCCGTTCTTGACGTACTTGCGCATGTCGTTGGGGGTGCCCAGGCCGGTCAGCTTGACCTTGCCCTTGTACTTGGAGCCCGACAGGTACTGGGCGGCGGCCTTGATGCCGACCGTGGTCGGGGAGATGATCCCCTTCAGGTCCGGGTGCTCCTGGAGCAGGCCCTGGGTCTGCTGGAAGGACTGCTGGGCGTCGTCGTTGCCGTAGGCGACCTCGACGAGCTTGACGTCCTTGTACCTGGGGTCCTTCAGCTCGTCCTTCATGAACTCGATCCAGGTGTTCTGGTTCGTCGCGGTCTGCGCGGCGGACAGGATCGCGATCTCGCCCTGGTAGCCGATCTGCTCCGCGAGCAGCTGCACCTCGGTGCGGCCCAGGTCCTCGGCGGACGCCTGCGAGACGAAGGCGTTGCGGCAGTCGGGCTTGGTGTCGGAGTCGTAGGTGACGACCTTGACGCCGTTCCTCATGGCCTGCTTCAGCGCGGTGCACAGGGCGCCGGGGTCCTGCGCGGAGACGGCCATCGCGTCGACCTGCTGCTGGGTGAGGGTGTTGACGTAGGAGACCTGGCCGGAGGTGTCGGTGGCGCTGGAGGGGCCGACCTCCTTGTAGCCGGAGCCGAGTTCCTTCAGGGCCTTCTCGCCGCCCTTGTCGGCCGTGGTGAAGTACGGGTTGTTGACCTGCTTGGGCAGGAAACCGACGGTCAGGCCCTTCTTGACGGCCGCGTTCGGGTCGGCCTCGCCGGCCGCGGCGGCCGGACCGCCCTCGTTCTGCACGTCCTTCTTGGTGGTGCCCCCGCAGGCGGTGGCGGCCAGGGCGAGGGAGGTGACGGCGGCGAGGGCCGCGCAGGTGCGGCGAAGGGTGCTCTTGCGCATGGCGGTGCTTCCTTTACGGGGTGGGCGAAAGGGTCAGGAGGCGGGCGTGGGCGCCTTGGGCACCGGGGCGGCTCGGCGCCCGGCCCTCGCGACGGCGATCTGCCGCGCGGCCCTCGGGCCGAGCACGGAGACGACGAGCAGGACTCCGGTGACGACGATCTGCGACTGGGCGGAGACGTCGACGAGGCTCATCACGTTCTGCAGCGCCCCGAGCAGGAAGACGCCCGCGATCGCACCGCCGAGCGTGCCCTTGCCGCCGTCGAAGTCGATGCCGCCCAGCAGCACGGCGGCGACGACGGACAGTTCCAGGCCGGTGGCGTTGTCGTAGCGGGCGCTGGCGTAGTGCAGGGTCCAGAAGACGCCGGTGAGGGAGGCCATCAGGCCGGTCGCCGTGAACAGGATCAGCTTCTGCCGCTTCACCCGGATCCCGGCGAAGCGCGCGGCCTCCTCACTGGCGCCGATCGCGAACAGCGACCGGCCGAACGGGGTGGCGTGCAGGGCGACCGCGGCGACGGCGAGCAGCACCAGGAACGGCGGGAGGGCGTACGGGACGAAGGTGTCGCCGATGCGTCCGGCCGCGAAGTCCAGGTACCGCGCGGGGAAGTCGGTCACCGCGTCCGATCCGAGCACGATCTGGGCGATGCCCCGGTAGGCGGCGAGCGTGCCGATGGTGACGGCCAGGGACGGCAGCCCGAGCCT
This sequence comes from Streptomyces sp. NPDC052701, assembly GCF_040678355.1. Lineage (NCBI taxonomy): Bacteria > Bacillati > Actinomycetota > Actinomycetes > Kitasatosporales > Streptomycetaceae > Streptomyces > Streptomyces sp. NPDC052701. The sequence continues at coordinate 119,907 of NZ_JBFATO010000001.1, read as the reverse complement.
GGTCACCAGCAGGCCGTTGACCAGGCCGCAGACCACGCCGAGCAGCAGGCAGACCGGGATGATCGCCTCGATCGCCATGCCCTGGTTCCACAGGGCGCCCATCACGGCGCCCGACAGGCCGGCCGTGGAGGCGACCGAGAGGTCGATCTCGCCGGAGACCACGAGCAGCGTCATCGGCAGGGCGATGAGCGCGATCGGCAGGGTGTTGCCGATCAGGAAGGACAGGTTGAGCGCGTTGCCGAAGCCGTCCACGAAGCCGAAGGAGAGCAGCAGGACGACGGTCAGGAGCGCGCCGACGGCCCCGTCCCACCTCCAGGAGGCGGGCCGGCGGATCGCGCGCGTGAGGGACTCAGGCATGGCGGGCGTTCCTCTTCTTCAGGGCCGAGGCCACGCGCAGCGCGACGACCCGGTCGACCGCGATGGCGAGGACGAGCAGGACGCCGTTGATGGCGAGGACCCAGACGGAGCTGACGCCGAGGGCGGGCAGCGCGCTGTTGACGGAGGTCAGCAGCAGCGCGCCGAGGGCGGCGCCGTAGACGCTGCCGGAGCCGCCGGTGAAGACGACGCCGCCGACCACGACCGCGCTGACGACGGTGAGTTCGTAGCCGTTGCCGGTGCCGGAGTCGACGTTGCCGAACCGGGCCAGGTACAGGACACCGGCGAGTCCGGCGAGCGCCCCGCAGAAGGTGTACGCGGCGAGGATCCGCCTGCGGACCGGGATGCCGGCGAGCCGGGCGGCCTCGGGGTTGGAGCCGAGCGCGTACAGCTCGCGTCCGCCGCCGAAGTGCCTGAGGCAGTACGCGGTCGCCACCAGGACGGCCAGGGCGATCAGCGCCAGGTACGGCACCGCCCGGATGCCGCCGGATCCGAAGTCGACGAATCCGCCGGGCAGGTCGGCCGCGGTGATCTGGCGGGAGCCGACCCAGACGGAGTCGATGCCGCGGATGATGTAGAGCGTGCCGAGGGTGACCACGAGCGCGGGCACCTGGCCGAGGCTGACGAGCAGGCCGTTGAGCAGGCCGAGGCCGACGCCCATGAGGACCGCGAGCAGCACGGCCACCACGGGGCCGCCGCCGCCCTGGAGGTACGTGCCGGCGGCGAAGGCGCTGATGCCGAGGGTGGAGCCGACCGACAGGTCGACGTTGCGGGTGATGACCACCAGGGACTGGCCGGTGGCGACCAGCACCAGGATGGTGGCGTTCAGCAGCAGGTCCTTGACGCCCTGCTCGGACAGGAACTCGCTGTTGCCCGCCTGGGTGACGGCGATCATCACCAGGAGGACGGCGCCGATGGCGAGCTCGCGCATCCTGAGGACGCGGTCGACCAGGCGGGTGCCGCCGGACCGGGGCTCCTCGGCGACGGTCGCGTGGTCGGGTGCGGTGACCGTCATGCGGCGGCCCTCCCGAAGGCGGTCGTCGTCACGCGGCGGCCCTCCCGAACGTAGTCGTCGTCATGCGGCGGCCCTCCCGGTGGCAGCGGCCATCACGGTTTCCTCGGTGGCTTCGGAGCGCGGGATCTCGGCGGTGAGCCGGCCCTCGTGCATCACCAGCACGCGGTCGGCCATGCCGAGGATCTCGGGCAGGTCGGAGGAGATCATCAGGACGGCGACGCCGTCGGCGGCCAGTGCGGACAGCAGCCGGTGCACCTCGGCCTTGGTGCCGACGTCGATGCCGCGGGTCGGCTCGTCGACGATCAGCACCTTCGGGGCGGTGGCGAGCCACTTGGCGAGGACGACCTTCTGCTGGTTGCCGCCGGACAGCGTGGAGACGGCGTCGGCGATCCGGGCGTACTTGACCTGGAGCCGGACGGCCCAGTCGAGGGAGCGGCTGCGCTCGGCGCCCCGGTCCACGAGCCCGGCCCGCACGGTCGTGCGCAGCCCCGTGAGGCCGATGTTCCGCTCGATGGACATGTCCATCACCAGGCCCTGGGCGCGCCGGTCCTCGGGGACGAGGGCCAGTCCGGCGGCCATCGCGGTGGACGGGGCGCCGTTGGCCAGCCTGCGGCCCTCGACCTCGACCTCGCCGGCGTCCCACCGGTCGATGCCGAACACCGCCCGGGCCACCTCGGTGCGCCCGGCGCCGACGAGTCCGGCGAGACCGACGATCTCGCCGCGCCGCACGTCGAAGGAGACGTCGGTGAAGACGCCCTCACGGGTCAGCCGGCGCACGCTGAGCGCGACCCCGCCCGGGCGCACGTCCTGCTTGGGGTAGAGCTCGTCGAGGTCGCGGCCGACCATGCGGCGCACCAGGTCGTCCTCGGTCATGCCGTCCAGCGGCTCGCTGGCGATCCGGGCGCCGTCGCGCAGGGTGGTGACCCGCCGGCCGATCTCGAAGATCTCCTCCAGCCGGTGGGAGATGAACAGCACCGCGGTGCCCTGGTCGCGCAGGGTGCGCACGACGCCGAAGAGGCGGGCGACCTCGCTGCCGGTGAGGGCGGCGGTCGGCTCGTCCATGATCAGGACGCGGGCGTCGAAGGAGAGCGCCTTGGCGATCTCGACGATCTGCTGGTCGGCGATGGACAGGCCGCGGGCGGGGCGGCCGGGGTCGAGTCCGACGCCGAGCCGCCGCATCAGGGCGGCGGTCGCGGCGTACGTGGCCTTGTGGTCGATCTGGCCGAGGGCGCGCCGGGGCTGCCGGCCCATGAAGATGTTCTCGGCGATCGACAGGTCGGGGAAGAGCGTGGGCTCCTGGTAGATCACGGCGATGCCGGCGTCCCGGGCGTCGCCGGGGCCGTGGAAGACGACGGGCTTCCCGTCGAGCAGCACCTGGCCGGCGTCCGGCCGGTGCACTCCGGCGAGCGTCTTGATGAGGGTCGACTTGCCGGCTCCGTTCTCACCGGCGAGGGCGTGCACCTCCCCGGGGAACAGCTCCAGGGAGACGTCCCGCAGGGCGCGGACCGCGCCGAAGGACTTGGAGACGTCCCTGAGCGCCAGGACCGGGGCCGGACCCGTGGTGGACGGGTGGGTCATGGGGGCTCCTCGGCGACGCCGGCGGGACGGCCCTCCCGACGTCGTGAAAGGTTTCAACTGGGTTGCCGGGACGGTAGGCGTGCCCCGCATGTCACGTCAATGGGTCCGGATCGAAAACTTTTCGGGAGCAGTAGGCCACGCGAGGGTCACGGGAACAGGGCTCGGCGCGAGGGGTTGACACCCCTCGCACCGGCCCATAGCTTCCCCTTCTGAATCGTTTCACTCAGTGGTCTTACGACCCGATGTCACAGGAGTCCTGACGTGACCGAGCTCGCCGCGGTGAAGGCCGCCCTCAAGACACAGGCCGTCGAGACGCCGTCGTGGGCGTACGGCAACTCGGGCACGCGCTTCAAGGTGTTCGCCCAGCAGGGCGTTCCCCGCACGCCCCGCGAGAAGCTGGAGGACGCGGCCAAGGTGCACGAGTTCACCGGGGTCGCGCCGACCGTCGCGCTGCACATCCCGTGGGACGAGGTCGACGACTACGCCGCGCTGGCCCGGTTCGCCGAGGAGCGGGGGGTGAGGCTGGGCGCGATCAACTCCAACACCTTCCAGGACGACGACTACCGGCTCGGCAGCGTCTGCCACCCGGACGCCGCCGTGCGCAGGAAGGCCGTGGACCACCTGCTGCGGTGCGTCGACATCATGGACGCCACCGGGTCCAGGGACCTCAAGCTGTGGTTCGCCGACGGGACGAACTATCCGGGGCAGGACGACATCCGGGTCCGGCAGGACCGGCTCGCCGAAGGGCTCGCGCAGGTGTACGAGCGGCTCGGCGAGGGGCAGCGGATGCTGCTGGAGTACAAGCTCTTCGAACCGGCCTTCTACACGACGGACGTCCCCGACTGGGGCACGGCGTACGCCCACTGCCTGAAGCTCGGGCCGAAGGCGCAGGTCGTCGTCGACACCGGGCACCACGCGCCGGGCACGAACATCGAGTTCATCGTCGCGACGCTGCTGCGCGAGGGCAGGCTCGGCGGCTTCGACTTCAACTCGCGGTTCTACGCGGACGACGACCTGATGGCCGGGGCCGCCGACCCCTTCCAGCTCTTCCGGATCATGTACGAGGTGGTGCGCGGGGGCGGGTTCACGCCCGAGGTCGCCTTCATGCTCGACCAGTGCCACAACATCGAGGCGAAGATCCCGGCGATCATCCGGTCGGTGATGAACGTGCAGGAGGCGACGGCGAAGGCGCTGCTGGTCGACCGCGCCGCCCTGGCCGGCGCGCAGGCCCGCGGCGACGTGCTCGGGGCCAACGCCGTGCTGATGGACGCGTACGGCACGGACGTGCGGCCGCTGCTGGCCGAGGTGCGCGAGGAGATGGGGCTGGACCCCGACCCCCTCGGCGCCTACCGCCGGTCCGGGTGGGCCGAGAAGATCGTCGCCGAGCGGGTCGGCGGGCGGCAGGCCGGCTGGGGGGCCTGACCGCCCGGTCACGTCCGCCCGGTCACGTCCGCCCGGTCACGTCCGCGGCGGGCCGCGGGCCGTCCCCGGCCGGCCGCGCGGTTCTCCGCTCCCCCGTGCACGCACCCTTCCGCCGGATCCGTCGAAAAGGAACTGATTCCCCATGACACCCCACCCCGAAGCCGCCGCCCTCCTGGCCCGCTCGCACCGGCTCGGTTCCGATCCGCGCAACACCAACTACGCGGGCGGCAACGCGTCCGCGAAAGGCGTCGCCACCGATCCCGTCACCGGCGGCGACGTCGAGCTGATGTGGGTCAAGGGGTCCGGCGGGGACCTCGGGACACTGACCGCGGCGGGGCTGGCCGTGCTGCGGCTGGACCGGCTGCGGGCGCTCGTCGACGTGTACCCGGGGGTGGAACGCGAGGACGAGATGGTCGCCGCGTTCGACTACTGCCTGCACGGCAAGGGAGGCGCGGCGCCCTCCATCGACACCGCGATGCACGGACTCGTCGACGCCCCGCACGTGGATCACCTGCACCCCGACTCCGGTATCGCGCTGGCGTGCGCGGCCGACGGGGAGGAGCTGACCGCCGAGTGCTTCGGCGACACGGTGGTGTGGGTGCCGTGGCGGCGGCCCGGGTTCCAGCTCGGCCTGGACATCGCGGCCGTGAAGGAGGCCAACCCGCGGGCCGTCGGGTGCATCCTCGGCGGGCACGGCATCACGGCGTGGGGCGACACCTCCGAGGAGTGCGAGCGCAACTCGCTGCACATCATCCGCACCGCCGAGGCGTTCCTGGCCGAGCGGGGGAAGGCCGAGCCCTTCGGGCCGGTGGTCGAGGGGTACCAGCCGCTGCCCGGGGCCGAGCGGCGGGAGCGGGCGGCGGCGCTGGCGCCGTACGTGCGTGCCGTCGCCTCCCGGGACAGGCCGCAGGTCGGGCACTACACCGACGCGGACGTCGTGCTCGACTTCCTCGCGCGCGCCGAGCACCCGCGGCTGGCCGCGCTCGGCACCTCCTGTCCCGACCACTTCCTGCGCACGAAGGTGCGGCCGCTGGTGCTGGACCTTCCGCCGACGGCTCCGCTGGACGAGGCGATCGCCCGGCTGAAGGAGCTGCACGCCGCCTACCGCGAGGAGTACGCCGCCTACTACGCCCGGCACGCCGGGCCCGGCTCCCCCGCGATGCGCGGCGCCGACCCGGCGATCGTGCTGGTCCCGGGCGTGGGCATGTTCAGCTTCGGCAAGGACAAGCAGACCGCGCGGGTGGCCGGCGAGTTCTACGTCAACGCCGTCAACGTGATGCGCGGCGCCGAGGCGGTCTCCACGTACGCGCCGATCGAGGAGTCGGAGAAGTTCCGCATCGAGTACTGGGCGCTGGAGGAGGCCAAGCTCCGGCGGATGCCCGGGCCCAGGCCGCTGGCGGCCCGGGTGGCGCTGGTGACCGGCGCGGGCAGCGGGATCGGCAGGGCCGTCGCCCGGCGGCTGGTCGCCGAGGGCGCGTGCGTCGTGGTCGCGGACCTGGACGGGGACAACGCCGCAGCGGTCGCCGAGGAGCTGGGCGGGCCGGACAGGGCCGTCGCCGTGACCGTGGACGTCACCTCCGAGGAGCAGATCGCCGAGGCGTTCGAGTCGGCCGTGCTCGCCTTCGGCGGGGTCGACCTGGTCGTGAACAACGCGGGCATCTCCATCTCCAAGCCGCTGCTGGAGACGACCGCGAAGGACTGGGACCTGCAGCACGACATCATGGCCCGCGGTTCCTTCCTCGTCTCGCGCGAGGCGGCCCGGGTGATGATCGCGCAGGGCCTGGGCGGCGACATCGTCTACATCGCTTCCAAGAACGCCGTCTTCGCCGGGCCCGACAACATCGCCTACTCCGCGGCCAAGGCCGACCAGGCCCACCAGGTGCGGCTGCTGGCCGCCGAGCTCGGCGAGCACGGGATCCGAGTCAACGGCGTCAACCCGGACGGGGTCGTGCGCGGCTCGGGGATCTTCGCGGGCGGCTGGGGGGCGCAGCGGGCGGCCGTGTACGGGGTGCCGGAGGAGAAGCTCGGCGAGTTCTACGCGCAGCGGACCCTGCTCAAGCGGGAGGTGCTGCCGGAACACGTCGCGAACGCCGTGTTCGCGCTGACCGGCGGCGACCTCACGCACACCACCGGACTGCACGTGCCGGTCGACGCCGGCGTCGCCGCCGCCTTCCTGCGGTGACGGGGGTGACGAGGATGACCGGCGCGACCGGCGCGACCGGCGCGACGGGCACGACGGGCACGATCCCGGCGGGACCGGTGAAGTCGTACGCCGCGGTCGACCTCGGCGCGTCCAGCGGGCGCGTCATGGTCGGCCGGGTCGGCCCCGGCAGCCTGGAGCTGACCGAGGTGCACCGCTTCCCCAACCGGCCCGTACGGATCCCCGAGGGGCTGCGCTGGGACGTCCTCGCGCTGTACGCGGGCGTGCTGGACGGCCTGAGGGCGGCGGGCGCCTCCTTCGGGCGGCTCGACTCCGTCGGCATCGACGGCTGGGCCGTGGACCACGGCCTGCTGGACGCCGACGGGGCGCTGCTCGGCAACCCCGTGCACTACCGCGACGGCCGCACGGAGGGCGCCGCGGAGAAGGTGTGGGCGACCGTGCCCGCCGAGGAGCTGTACGCGGCCACCGGCCTGCAGTACGCGCCCTTCAACACGCTGTACCAGCTCACCGCCGCCCGCTCCACCGCCCGGTTCGCCGCGGCGCGACGGCTGCTGCTGGTCCCGGACCTGATGGCGTACTGGCTGACGGGCGAGCAGGGCACCGAGCTGACCAACGCCTCCACGACCCAGCTGATCGACCCGCGCACCCGGGAGTGGTCGTACGGCCTCGCCGAGCGGCTGGGCATCGACCTCGCCCTGTTCGCGCCGCTGCGGCGGCCCGGGGACCCGGCGGGCGTGCTGCGGCCGGAGGTGCTGGAGGAGACCGGTCTGGCCGGGCCGGTGCCGGTGACGACGGTCGGGTCGCACGACACCGCCTCCGCGGTGGCGGCGGTGCCCGCCGGCGGCGAGCGGTTCGCGTACATCTGCACCGGCACCTGGTCGCTGGCCGGCCTGGAACTGGACGCGCCCGTGCTGACCGAGGAGAGCCGGACCGCCAACTTCACCAACGAGCTCGGCCTGGACGGCACGGTCCGCTACCTGCGCAACATCACGGGCCTGTGGCTGCTCCAGGAGTGCGTGCGGGCCTGGGGCGGGCCGGACCTGGACACGCTGCTGCCGGAGGCGGCCGAGGTGCCGGTACTGCGGTCGGTGGTCGACGCCGGTGACGCGGCGTTCCTGGCGCCCGGCCGGATGCCGGAGCGGATCGCCGAGGCCTGCCGGGCCTCGGGACAGCCGGTCCCGCGGACGCCCGCCGAGGTCACGCGCTGCGTCCTGGACTCCCTGGCCCTCGCCCACCGCAGGGCCGTCGAGGACGCGCAGCGCCTCGCCGGCCACCCCGTCGACGTGGTGCACGTGGTCGGCGGCGGCACGCGCAACGCCCTGCTGTGCCAGCTGACCGCCGACGCCTGCGGGCTGCCGGTGGTGGCGGGCCCGGCCGAGGCCGCCGCCCTCGGCAACGTCCTCGTGCAGGCCCGGGCCCACGGGCTGGTCGGCGACCTGGCCGGGATGCGGGACCTGCTGGCCCGCACGCAGCCGCTCACGCGGTACGAGCCGCGGGGCGGCACGCGGCGGTGGCGGGCCGCGCAGGCCCGGCTCGCCGGAGGGTGACGGGGTCTCCCCCGGGCTCCCGCCCCTGACTACGCTTCTCATCCGAAGATCGACCACAAGGAGCCGCGATGCGTGTCGCCCTGTTCCTGACCTGTGTCAACGACACGCTCTACCCGGACACCGGACGCGCCGTGGTGAAACTGCTGACCCGGCTGGGCGTCGAGGTCGACTTCCCCCTGGCCCAGACCTGCTGCGGGCAGGCGCACTACAACACCGGCTACCGGCACCAGGCGGAGCCCCTGGCCCGGCACTTCTGCGATGTCTTCGGGGAGTACGAGGCGATCGTGACGCCGTCCGGGTCGTGCGGGGCGATGGTGCGGGAGCTGTATCCGCGGATGGGCGAGCGGGCGAGGGCCGAGGGACGGGGGGACGCCCTCGCGGCCACCCTGGCGCCGGTGGTGCCGAAGACGTACGAGCTCACCGAGTTCCTGGTGGACGTGCTGGGGGTGACGGACGTCGGGGCGTACTACCCGCACAGGGTGACCTACCACCCGACCTGCCACGGACTGCGCGGCCTGGGCCTGGGCGACCGGCCCCGGCGGCTGCTGCGGGCCGTGGAGGGGCTGGAGCTGGCCGAGCTGCCGGACGCGGAGGAGTGCTGCGGGTTCGGCGGCACCTTCGCGCTGAAGAACGCCGACGTCTCCGCGGCGATGGGCGCCGACAAGGTGCGCAACGCCGCCGCCACGGGCGCGGAGGTGCTGTGCGCGGCCGACAACTCCTGCCTGATGCACATCGGCGGCACGATGGCCCGGCTGCGGACCGGCATGCGGCCGGTGCACATCGCGCAGATCCTGGCGAGCACGAAGGAGGAACCGGCGGCATGAGCGGAACGTTCGTCGGGATGCCGGGGTTTCCCCCGCCCGCCCACCGGGCGTCTCCCCCACCCGCCCACCCTGCGTTTCCCCCACCCGCCCACCCTGCGTTTCCCGAGGCCGCGCGCCGGGCCGTCCACGACGCGACCCTGCGTGCCAACCTCAGGCACGCCACCCACACCATCCGCGCCAAGCGGGCCAAGGCCGTCCGGGAGCTGGCGGACTGGGCCGAGCTGCGGGAGGCGGGCAAGCGGATCAAGGACCACACGCTGCGCCACCTGGACCGCTACCTGGTGCAGCTGGAGGAGGCGGTGACGGCGGCGGGCGGCACGGTCCACTGGGCCGTCGACGCCGAGGAGGCCAACCGGATCGTCACCCGACTCGTCAAGGAGACCGGCGAGTCGGAGGTCGTGAAGGTCAAGTCGATGGCCACCCAGGAGATCGGGCTCAACGAGGCCCTGGAAGCGGCGGGCATCCGCGCCTACGAGACCGATCTCGCCGAGCTCATCGTGCAGCTGGGCAGGGACCGGCCCTCGCACATCCTCGTCCCCGCCATCCACCGCAACCGCGGCGAGATCCGGGACGTCTTCCGCTCCGAGATGGGGGCGTGGGGCCGTCCGGCGCCCGAGGACCTGACCGACGCGCCCGCCGAACTCGCCGAGGCCGCGCGCCTGCACCTGCGGGAGAAGTTCCTGCGCGCCAAGGTCGGCGTCTCCGGCGCCAACTTCATGGTCGCCGAGACCGGCACGCTGGTCGTCGTGGAGTCCGAGGGCAACGGCCGGATGTGCCTCACGCTCCCCGAGACGCTGATCTCGGTCGTCGGCATCGAGAAGATCGTGCCGACCTGGCGGGACCTGGAGGTCTTCCTCCAGACGCTCCCCCGCTCCTCGACGGCCGAGCGCATGAACCCGTACACCTCGATGTGGACGGGGACGACGGACCCCCGGGCGGCCGACGGGCCGCGCGCCTTCCACCTGGTGCTGCTGGACAACGGCCGCACCGACACCCTCGCCGACCAGGTCGGCCGCCAGGCGCTGCGCTGCATCCGCTGCTCGGCGTGCCTGAACGTCTGCCCGGTGTACGAGCGGGCCGGCGGGCACGCCTACGGCTCGGTCTACCCGGGCCCGATCGGCGCGATCCTCAGCCCCCAGCTGCGGGGCACGGCGAGCGGGATCGACGCCTCGCTGCCGTACGCCTCGTCGCTGTGCGGGGCCTGTTACGAGGTCTGCCCGGTCGCCATCGACATCCCCGAGGTGCTGGTGCACCTGAGGGAACGGGTGGTGGAGGGCGGTCCGGTCACGCGGGAGGGCAACAAGGTGGTGCTGCGGCCCGCGAAGGGACACGCCGCCGAGCGGGCGGCGATGCGCGCGGCCCGCTGGACGCTCACGCGTCCGGGCGCCCTGCGCACCGGCCAGCGGCTGGCGTCCCGGACCCGGCGCTTCCACCCGCGCTCGCTGCCGGGCCCCGGGCGGGCGTGGAGCGGCACGCGGGATCTGCCGCCGGTGCCCGCGGAACCGTTCCGCGACTGGTGGCGGCGCACACACGGCGGAAAGGACGGCGACAGGTGAGCGGCCACCCGAGCAGCAGGGAACGGATCCTCGGCCGGGTGCGGCGCGCCCTGGCGGACGTACCGCGGGACGACACGCCGTACGAACGGGCCCTGTCCCGGGGCTACCTCCGGGAGCACGGCGAACGGAGCGTCGAGCAGACGGTGGACCTGCTGGCCGAGAACCTGGCGGACTACCGGGCGCTCGTGCACCGCTGCACCGTCGGCGAACTCCCCTCGGTGATCGCCGGGTTGCTCGCCGCCCGGGGGGCGAGGACGGTGCTGGTGCCGTCCGGCCTGGACCGGGAGTGGCTCGCGCGCAGCGGAGCCGAGCGGATCGCGGACCGGGCCGAGAGCACGCCGCGCGAGCTCGACCGCGTCGACAGCGTGGTCACGGCGTGCGCCCTGGCCATCGCCGAGACCGGCACGATCGTGCTGGACGGCTCCCCCGGCCAGGGCCGCCGCCGCATCACGCTCGTCCCTGACCACCACGTCTGTGTCGTGCGCGTCCCCGAGCAGGTGGTCTCCTCCGTCCCGCAGGCCCTGGAACGGCTGGACCCGGTCCGTCCGTCGACCTGGATCTCGGGCCCGTCGGCGACCAGTGACATCGAACTGGACCGGGTGGAGGGGGTGCACGGGCCGCGCACCCTGGAAGTGGTGCTGGTGAGCGGGGCCTGACCCCACCGGGGTGGTACTGGGTCCAGCCCGCGATACGGGCACTGCACCCCGTGCCGCCGCCCCGTGCCTTCCGCAGCGTCTCCGGCAGGGGACAGGGCGTGCCGCACGGAAGGTGATGACGATGTTCCGCACCACTTCACGGCCCACACACGACACCGGACCCGCCCCCGAGGCGTTGCGGCTGGTCAAGGTCACCAAGAGCTACGGCAGCGCCGACCGTGCCGTGACCGCCCTGGACGGGGTGACGCTCGGTCTCGAGCGGGGCACCTTCACCGCGGTGATGGGGCCGTCGGGGTCCGGCAAGTCGACGCTGCTGCAGTGCGCGGCCGGGCTGGAACGGCCCGACAGCGGGATCGTGCGGGTGGACGGCACCGAGCTGACCGGCGGCAACGAGGCGGAGCTGACCAGGTTCCGGCGCGGCCGGGTCGGCTTCGTCTTCCAGCAGTACAACCTGCTGGAGACGCTGACCGTCGTGCAGAACACGGTGCTGCCCCTCAAGCTCGCCGGGCGGCGCGTCGACCGGAGGCGGGTCCGGGAGGTGCTGACGGCGATCGGCCTGGGCGACCGGCTCGGCCACCGGCCCGGCCAGCTCTCCGGCGGTCAGCGCCAGCGCGTGGCGATCGCGGGCGGTTCCTCGCGACGCTGCTGTCCGCCTTCCTGGGCGCGGCGATCACCATGACGTTCCAGTCGCTGCACGACACGGCGGGGCAGCCCGGCGTGGACTCCACGAGCGCGCAGACCCTGTCCACCGCGGCGAGCGTGGTCGGCGGCTACGGCACCCTGCTGGTGTTCTTCGCCGTCGCCTCGACGCTGACCGTCAACGTCCGCCAGCGGACGGCCGAGATGGAGCTGCTGCGCTGCTCGGGAGCCACCCCGGCGCAGATCAGGCGGATGGTCGTGGGTGAGGCGGTGGCCGTGGCGCTGGTGGGGGCGGGGCTGGCGGTCGGCCCGGCGGTGCTCGGCGGGCGGGCGCTGCTGGAGGTGTTCCGGGACAGCGGCCAGGTCGCCGGATCGGTCGAGCACTTTTTCGGGCCGGTCGCGCTCACGACGGGCGTCGGCATCACGCTGCTCGCGGCGGCGGGCGCCGCGTTCCCCGCCGTGCGGCGGGCGACGCGCGGGCCGCGGCGGCGGGGCCGGGCGCGGACGTTCCTCGCCTGCGCGGCGCTGCTGGCCGGTGCCGCGTCGGTGTCGGCCACCTTCGCCCTCTCGGCGACGGACGAGGCGCTGATGACGCCGCCCGTGTACGGGACGATCCTGCTGGCGGCCGGTTGTGCGCTGCCGGCGCCGCGGCTGCTGACGGCCCTGCCGGACCGGCTGCCCCAGATCGGGGCCGGCGGCTGGCTGGCCGTGCGCAACCTGCGCGAGCGGGCCGGGCACCTGGCGGGGATCCTGATGTCGCTGATGCTGTTCACGGCGGTCGCCACGGCCACGCTCACGATGCAGGCCGTGGAGAGCGACGCCGTGGCGGCCTCGGGCACGGTGAAGTCGACCGACGCCAAGACCCTGGAGACCCTCAACCTCACGGTCGTCGGCGTCATCGCGGTCTTCGTCTGCCGCATGCTGGTCAACTCGCTGTACGCGGCCACCGCTTACCGCGTCCGGGAGTTCGGCCAGCAGCGGCTGGCCGGGGCGACCCCGGGCCAGGTGCTCCAGGTCGTGGGGACCGAGGCGGCGGTCCTGACGGTCACCGGTGTCCTCTTCGGCACGCTGGCGGCGCTGGCGGGGATCGTCCCGTTCACCGTCGTGCGCGGCGACGACGTCCTGCCGGGCCATCTGCCCGGCGTCTGGGCGGCGGTCGCCTCGGTCGCGGCGGTGGTCATGCTGGGCACCAGCCTGGTGACGGCGCGGCGGGTCCTGCGCGTCCCGGCCGTGCGGGCGGCCGCCCCGGCCGCGTGACGGGACGGGCGGGTGCCCGCCCGGACCGGGTACTCCTCGACTCGGCTCCACTCGGCTCTACTCGGCCTTCGCGTACTCCTGGGCCATCTGGCCGGCGAAGTCGTGGGCGATGACGGGTTCGTCGCCCACGACCCAGGCGTCGTGCCCCGGCGAGCACACGAAGACGTCGCCGGGCCCGACCTCGCTCTCGGCGCCGTCGTCCATGCGGATGCGCAGGCGGCCCTGCACGATGTAGCCGTTGTGGTGGACCATGCAACTGCCGGTCCCGGCGATCGGCGCCACCGACTCCGACCAGCGCCAGCCCGGCTCGAAGGTGGCCACGGCGAAGTCCAGCCCGCTCAGGTGGACGGCTTCGAGGTGGCCCCGGGGGAAATCGCGCCGCTCGTCGGGCTGGTCGAGCGTCTTGACCTCCAGCATGACGCTCCTCCTTCCGGCCGCGTTCCCCGCGGCCCGGGCCGGTCTCCGTCTGCCCGGGCGGCACGGCGGCAGCCCGCCCACCACTTCATCGTCCGTCCGTCAAGCCGGGGCCGCCATTCGGGGGAACGGCCCTTCACTCCCCCCGGCCGCACAGCCGTGCGAAGCGCTCGGCGTCGACGTTGCCGCCGGAGACGATCACCCCGACCCGGCGCGGGAGGCGGCCGGCGCGGCCGGTGAGCAGCGCGGCCAGCGGGGTGGCGCCGCTGGGCTCCACGACGGTCTTCAGGCGTTCGAAGGCGAACCGCATCGCGTCGCGGATCTCGTCGTCGCCGACGAGGACGACCTCGTCGAGGAGCCGCCGGTTCACGGAGAAGGTCAGCTCCCCGGGGGTGTGCAGGGCCTGCCCGTCGGCGATGGTGTGCGGGACGGGGATGCTGACCCGCCGGCCCGCCTCCAGCGACCGTTTGGTGTCGTCCCCGGCCTCCGGTTCGACACCGATCACCTTGATCCCCGGGTGCAGGCTCTTGGCCGCGGTGGCGCTGCCGGCGATCAGTCCGCCGCCGCCGACCGGCGCGATCAGGGCGTCCAGTTCGCCGACCTCCTCGAGCAGTTCCAGGGCGGCGGTGCCCTGCCCGGCGATGACGTGCGGGTGCTCGTAGGGCGGGATCAGGGTCAGGCCGCGCTCGGCGGCCAGGGCCTCGGCGATGGCGACGCGGTCACCGGTGTAGCGGTCGTACGTGACGATCTCCGCTCCGTATCCGGCGGTGGCCGCCCGCTTCGACGGCGGGGCGTCCTCCGGCATGACGATCACCGCGGTCGTGCCGAGCTCCCGGGCTGCCAGGGCGACGGCCTGGGCGTGGTTGCCGGACGAGTAGGCGGCGATGCCCCGGGCCAGCTGCCCGGGGGTGAGACGGGAGGCCGCGTTGTAGGCGCCGCGGAACTTGAAGGCGCCCACGCGCTGGAGGTTCTCGCACTTGAGGAAGACCTCGGCGCCGACGAGCGCGTCCAGGGTGCGGGAGCGCAGCACCGGGGTGCGGTGGGCGACGCCCTCGAGCCGCGCGGCGGCGGCGCGGACGTCGTCGAGGGTGAGGGGCGGGGTGGTGGTCGTCACGCGGATCCTCCGTCGGGTGTCGTGCCGGTCGCGGCCCTGGCCAGGGAGAGGTAGTGGTAGGCGGACGCGCGGGAGATGCCGAGCCGGGCGGCGACCTGCTCGACGGCGCGGCGCACGGCGAAGACGCCCCGGGCGTCGAGGCCGCGGAACAGTTCGACGCGCTCGGCGCGGTCGAGTTCCGCCCAGCTCCCCCGCTGTCGCACCTGGTGGGCGTCGACCAGGGCGTCGACCACCGAGTCGATGTCGTTGCCGAAGGTGGTCGTCGGCGGCTCGGCCGGGGCGCCGTCCAGGCCGGCGAGCGTGCCGAGCAGGCTGTGGACCTGGCCCACGGCGGTGACGTCCAGGTTGAGGCACAGGGCGCCGAACACGGCTCCCGCGGAGTCCCGCAGCACCATCGTGGAGGACTTCACCAGCCTCCCGCCGCGGGTGCGGGTGAGGTAGTTGAGGTCGTCGGCCGCCTCGGCGCCGCGGGCGAGCACGCGCATGCCGATCTCGCTCATCGCCCCGCCCACGGTCCGCCCGGTCACCGAACCGGCCACGGCGACCACGGACGCCTCCGGACGCCGGTAGTCGTGCAGCACCACCTCGCACAGCGGCCCGAGGGTCGCCGCGATCCCGTCTACGACGGGGGTCATCGCGGCGATGATCGCGTCCCGTTCCGCGTCCGCGTCCGCATCCCGCTCCGCACCCGCCGCGCACTGCGGGTCCGTATTCCGCTCGGCCGTCATGGGCCGCTCCTCTCGCCGCATCCGGCGCCAGACTACACGTCCAGCCACTGGACTGGCAGTCCAGCAGGGTGCCGGCCGTCGGCACGGGTGAGGTCGGTCCGGGGGCCGGCGCCCGTCCCGCGGGCGCCGGCCCTTCACGTCAGGCCACCGCCAGGGCGGCCGGCGCGGCTTGTTCCGCCTCGGCGAGCAGGGCGACGAGCGTCGCCCGGGCGCGGGCCACGCGGGAGCGGACCGTGCCCACCGGGCAGCGGCTCAGGGCGGCCGCCTCGGCGTACGGCATGCCGAGCATCTGGGTGAGGACGAACGCCTCGCGCCGCTCCTCCGGCAGCGCGGCGAGCAGGTCGAGCAGCGCGATGCCGTCGTCGAAGCCGGGCAGGCCGCACGGCTGGGCGAGTTCGACCGCGAGCCGCCAGTCCGCCGTGTCGGCCGGACGCGGCCGTGCGGCGGCGTACCGGTGACTGTCGGCCACCGCGCGCCGGGCGATGGCGAGCAGCCAGGTCCGCGCCGAGGAACGGCCCTCGAACCGGTGCAGGCTGCCCAGCGCCCGCAGGAACGTGTCCTGCGCCAGGTCGTCCACCGCCTGCGGGTCGGCGGACAGGTGGGCGACGTAGCGGATGACGTCGCGGTGCAGGGCGCGCACGAAGTGGTCGATGGCGTCGGGGTCGCCGCCCCGGGCGGCCAGCGCCCAGGCGGTCGTCGACTCGTCGGCCGACGCGGCGGACGAGGACGGAACGGAGGCGGCCGGCACGGAAGCCACCGACGCGGAAGCCACCGACGCGGAAGCCGCCGACGCGGAAGCGGCCGACGCGGAAGCCGCCGGCGCGGAGGTGCGGGTCCTCTCGCGCGGGGCGGGCAGGGCAGGAGTGATCACCGGATGTCCTTCTCGGAATGTCCGGGCCACGGGTCGTGGGCACGCACGCGCGCGGGTGTGCCCGCGCGTCCGCCCGCACGGGGCGGGTGCGCGTCGACGCGTGGTCCGGAGAGCGGGGAGTACGGCCGTACGACGGCCCTCGGCCCCGTCCGGACGTGTCCGCGGACGGCGGCGCGGGCCTACGGCCGCGACCCGGGGCGCAGTCGGGCGGCCCCGGGTGTGCCGGCTGCCGTCAGGCGGCAGCGGCCCCCGCGGGCGGACCCCGGGAAGTGATCGCGTGGACGAGGAGGAGGAGACGCGGGGCCCGGTCGGAACGGGCCCGCCGCACGCGCACGCCCGGCCGGTGCGGCGGCGCGGGCAGGGCGAACAGCAGCCGCAGCGGTGCGGTCAGCCGGCCGCCCACCGCGCGCAGGAGGCGGAAGGCCGCCCGCTCCCCGTACCCCAGCCACAGACCGCACAGCAGGGCGGCCAGCAGGTGGGCGGCGAGCATGCCCGGGGACGAGTCGCCGCCCGTGGCGTGCCCGAGATGGGCACCCGCGCCGTGCTCCGTGCCCATGGACACGGCCAGGTGCGCCGAGCGGAGCAGGGAGCCCATGTCGTGGCCGGCGGCGGCCGCGTCGACGGCGCCCGGGCCGCCCGTCATCGGCGCGACGGGCGCCCCGGTGACGGGCGCCGGCGGTGCGAGGGAGAAGGCCGAGTGCAGGAGCGCCTGGGCGGCCACGGCGACGGTCGTGATCACCACGAGCCCGCGCTCGCGGCCCGCCAGGCACCACCCGGCGACGCCGGTGGCGGCCCAGCCGGCCACCAGGATCGCCGGGGACACGTGGTCGCCGGACATCATGGCGTGGCCCAGGGCCGCGAGCACCACACAGACGGCCGCGAACACCGCGGCCCGTACCGTGCGAGCACACCACCCTGCAGTCATGGCGCCTCATCCTCGCATCCGGACCCGGACTTGCACCCAGGGGTACGGAAAACGGCCGGAGTCCGCTCACGCGGCGCCGGGGGAACCGCGGCCCGGCGCCGTCCCGGGCGCTCCGGCGCCGGTCAGGGCTTCGCCGGGGAGGTCCAGGTCCGGGCGCGGGGCGCCGGCCGGGTCCGCGGGCGGGCGGGATCGGGCCCCTCGGCGCACGGGCCACGACGACCGTCACCGCCCGGCTCCCCAGGCCCCTTCCGGCGGATCTCCGGGACGGCCGGGCCCCCGGCCGGGAACACGTCGGCCCGCATCTGCCCCCCAGTCCGGCGGCGCGGACCCCGAGACGCCGGCGGACCGCCTCTCCCGGCAGCCGCGCGGCTCGGCGTCGTCCTCGCCGCCCGGGCACACGGAGAAGCCGTCGCCCGGGTCGTACGGCATCCCCGGCGGGGGCGGACCGCCGGCGAGATCGACGGCGCCTTCTACACCGGGCGCCCCTGCTGACCGCCGCGTAGGCCCGGCCCGGGCGGGACCTCGTGGCTCCCCGCCCGGGCGGTGGGCAGCCCGGAGCACGTGCGCCGGCGCACGCGGGCGCGGTGCCCCGGGGCTCCGCACGCCGGCCGGGGCGGCAGCGGGCACGGGCCGGCAGGCCGTGCGCCTTCCGGGGGCGGGGCCACCGCCCGGGCCGGCCCTTGCGCGGGACCCGGGCCCGTGCACCCGATTGCGCCGCTGAACCGCCCCTTTTGCCGGTCACATCGCCACCTGGCCGCAGCCGCGTCGTTGTCACGGACGTGCCAGCGACACCACCCCTCCCTTCCGACCGCCGCAGTGCTCCGCAGACGGGGCGGAACCGCAGTGCGTTCAGCGGGCCGGCCACGGCCCGGTCGGTGATCGGCGACGATCCCGCCCTGCGCGCGGCGTACGAGCTGTGCCGGCGCCGGACCCGGCGGCAGGACCCCGCCGAGTTCGCGCTGATCCAGTTGCTGCCCGGTGTCCTGCGTCCCGCGTGCTGGGCGCTGTGGGCGGCGGCGAACGCCGTCGACGACCTGGCCGACGACCGGCGGGCCACGGTCGCCGAGCGCACCGCGCGCGTCGAGGCCTGGATCGCCGGGCTCGAACGCGACCTGGCGGCGGGAACCGGCAGCGACCCCGTCCGGCACGCCCTGGTCGACACCGTGCTGCGCTGGCGGCTGGACCTGGCCGGGCTGTGCGGGGCGCTGAGCGTGGTGCGGGACGACACGGCGGGCCGCAGGTTCGCCGACTGGGCCGCGTGGCGGGCCTGGGGGCGCGGCAACCTGATGCCCTGGTTCCAGCAGGTGCGGGAGTTGTTCGACCGGGCCGGGGTGCCGGTCGCGTTGCGCCTGGACTGCCAGGACGGCTACGAGCGGTTCCTCGACGGTTTCCGGCTCACCGACATCCTGACCGACCTGGCGGCCGACCTGGCCCAGGGCGACCTCCTCCTGCCCGAGGAGGCCCTGGCGCGCTTTCCCGGCGCCGAGGAGGACCTGCTGCGGGCTCGCTGGAGCGAGGCGGTCGCCGGCCTGACCGCGCACCTGACCTGTCTGGCCCGCCGCTGGGTGACCCAGCCCCGTCTGACGCACGGCATGCACCCGGGCCCGGCCGTCGTCCTGTGCGCCATGGCCGGCCTGCTGCGCGCCCAGCTGGACGCAGTGGACGCGGCGGGTCCCGCACTGCTGCGCTCCGCGCCCCGCCCGCACCCGGCCGCCGGCGTCCGCGTCCTCGCGCCCGCGCGGCTGCGTTCGGCCGTTGCCTGGCGCCTGACGCCGCTGACCGTTCCCGGCCCCGCGCCCCGCCCGGCCGTCCCGGGCGCCGCGCCCGCCGGACCCCGCCTGGTCCCGGTCTCCGGCTTCCGGCCGCCGCCGGCACACCCGAGCGGTGCGCAGCCCCCGCGGATCCCGGCCGACCGGATGCCCGCCCACGTGGCCGTCGTCATGGACGGCAACGGGCGCTGGGCGCAGCAGCGCGGCCTGCCCCGCCACGAGGGCCACCGGGCCGGCACCCGCGCCCTGCACGAAACCGTCCACGGCGCCCTGGAGATCGGCCTGCGCCACCTGACCGTGTACGCCTTCTCCACCGAGAACTGGAAACGCGACCCGGAGGAGGTCGGCGCCATCCTCCGCGCCCTGCGCGACGAGATCGACGCCGCCCCCTACCGCGAACTCGACGTGCGCCTGCGCTGGTCCGGACGCCCCGGCCGTCTGCCCGCGGACCTGGTCGAGGCCCTGCGCCGGCAGGAGGACGCCACCCGTGACCGCGGCGGCCTGACACTGACCGTGTGCGTCGACTACGGGGGCCGGGACGAGATCGCCCGGGCCGCGGCGGCACTGGCCCGGGCCGCCCGCGCCGGAGAGGTGGATCCCGACCTGATCGGCGAGCGCGACTTCGCGCGCCGCCTCCCCTCCGCCGACCTGCCGGACGTCGACCTGCTGTGGCGTACCGGCGGCGAGCAGCGCACCTCCAACTTCCTGCCCTGGCACGCCACCTACGCCGAGCTGTACTTCACCGACCACCACTGGCCCGACGTCGACCGGCGCGACCTGTGGCAGGCCGTCACCGCCTACGGTGCGCGCCAGCGCCGCCACGGGGCCGCGCCCGTGCTCACCCGGAGCCCGGCGGGCCCGCTCTAGCCCGTCGCCGACCTCCCGTCGCCCGCCCGGCGGCGTCGGGCCCGTGCGCTCGGCGTGCCGGGCCCTGACCCGCGTACGGGATGTACTCGGGGTACTCGGGTCGGGGCCCGGCGCGGCCCTTGGGGAGAACCGGAACGACCGGGAGCGACAGCAGTCAGCCGGTTGTGAGCAGCTCGGCGATCGAGGTGATCGAGTTCCCGGGGCTGGGGAACATGTCCCGGGCGGTCCGGATGGTCCCAGGGGTGGCGACGGCGGGCCGGCCGCCGGCACGGCGGCGTCCGAGCCCTCACGGGCGCCGGAGACGATCAGTTCGCGGTTGGACTCGGCGAGCACGGCGAAGACGTGGAAAACCAGTCGGCCACCGGGAACGGTGGTGTCCAGGCGCCCGTGGAGCGAGCAGAAGCCGATCCCGCGGCTGGGACGCTAACCTCCGGGACATGGCTCGATCCCAGCGCTCCCACGAGATCATCACGCGACTCGTCGACGGACACATCTGTGCCTACGACCTGGCCACCGATGAAAGGGGCGTGCTGTCACCCGCCATGGCCTTTCGGCCGTCTCCCGGGGACGACGTCGTCGACCACACCGTTGCCGCCGGCCTTCGGCACGCCTACTACACCACCCTGGACGCAGTCGTCTGTGTGACGACGGACGGAGCCGAAGTATGGCGATCGAGCCTTGAGCCGCAGGCCGTTCAGCGACGCGGACACCGGCCCAGCTGCGTGCTGTCGCTGGACGGAGGTGTGGTCTGGGTCTACCGGCCTGACGCCTTGGCCGGCCGCGGCCGGCCCGATCAGTGGGTTGCCCTGGACGCAGGATCCGGAGCGGTCATCGCACAGGCGGACCTGCGGACCGTCGGACATGGTGGCCAGCAACTGCTGCACCGGACGAGCGGTCATGTCCTGCTTGATGTCGGAGAGGGACAGGATGGTTCGGTCATCTACCGCGCGTCGCTGACCGAGGCCGGGATGGACCTCTTCTCCTATCCCTGGGACGACCGGTGTCTGATCGGCCTGTCGCCCGATGGGCGCCGGTTCATGACCGTTCACCACGAGCAGGCCGACATGGCCATCCACGATTATCCCGAGGGCGAGGTGGCGTTCGCCCTCTCACTCGACGCCTTCGGCCACGACCCGGACGAGGCGTATGTGGAGTGGAGCGGCGGCTACCTGAGCCCGGACACCGTCATCGTCACCGTCGCCGGCGAAACCGAGGACGAGCGGGAGTGGTTCCACCACTACCGCGTCGATGCGCGCTCCGGCGAGATCCAGGCCGAGTTCGACGCGCGCGCGGACAACCCCTACGACGTCCAGCCTCTCGGAGACGGATCCTGGCTCACCACGGGCCCGTCCGGTCATCCCATCCGCTGGTCCGATTCGTGAGAGGCCCTGCGGCCGGCAGGGAGAGCCCCGACAATGGCCCGTGGTCGGGGGTGACGTGGGCGCGCCACGGGCGGGCGCCGGAGGTGTCGGTGATCCGCGGGGAGGACCGGTAGCCGCGGACCGCGGAACGGAATGTACAACTCCCGGTCCGTTGCCGCGTGTCGCCGGGCGCCGACGTGGACGAGGTGGACCGCGACCTGGGAGTTCTCGGTCCGTGCGGCACCATCACGCTCTACCGGCGTTCGGTGAGCAACTCCGCCAGGTGGTCGGCGAATCCGGTGAGCCGGTCCAGCCGTGGTCCGCCGCGGGCGATACGAAAACCGTGGCGCCGGCCCCAGAACGCAGCCTGGACGGCATGCAACTGGGCCCACCGCCGGACGCGTTCACGGTCGAGTTCCGCGGCCTCGGCGAAGACGTCCAGGGCGCGGTGGACAGCCTTGCGCAGGTCTCCCGCTTCGAGAAACGTCAACGCGCGGGACTTCAGCAGGGTGCCGCCGTCGTAGGCGGGATCCCCCACGTACCCCTTGGGGTCGACAACCAGCCACGGCTCCCGGTCGGCACGCAGGATGTTCCGGGCGTGGAAGTCGCCATGGACGAGGGTGTCCGGCTGGTCCCGACCCAGCTCCCGAACGGTCACCACGGCGGCGTCCAGCACCTGACGCGGCAGCGGGTGTGTCAGCTCCTCGGCGTCCTTGCACAGCTGCTCCTCCCAGGCATCGGCCTGCTCACGCAGCCGGGGCAGGCCGGGCGGTGCGGGGATGGCCAGGCGGCGACCGAGCCGCCCGGCGACCGCCACCACCTCGTCGCCGTCCTCGACCTCCGCCAAGGTCGACGGCTGAACCCGCTCCAGCAACATCGCGAATCGTTCGTCGTCGCGCTCATGCAGCAGGACGGCGCCGCACCCGCCCCACGCAACGAACGCATCCGGCTCATGGACATTGCCGGGATGCGGAAACGACACCTTCAGCACGGCGCGCTCCTCAGCCCGCCGCCGTACCGGAACGATGACGCCGACACCCCCGTGCATGACCTCGCCGTCCGGCACACACCCCCAGCGCCCCAGCAACTCCTCCACGATCCCGGGCAGCTCGGCGAGCCACACCGCCCCGGCCTCCCTCTCGCGGTCGACGGTGCCCTGTGCGAACTCCTCTGGTAACGCAATCATTCGGGCACCCTACGCGCGGGCCCGCCGCAGCCACCAAGCCCAAGGTGGAGCAGGTCTCACACCAAGGGATGGCACAGTGCGCCTTTGGAAGTGACCCGGGCCAGGAAGCAGGGTCCGGATCCACCGTCCGGCGCACGGCCCCGGTCCCGGGCGGCCGTCCGGGGCCGGGCGGGACGCGGCGCAGGCCGTCAGTCGAGGGCGGCTGCCATGGTGGTGAGCCACTGGTCCATGGGGCCGAGGGTGAGCAGTCCGCTGCCCGCGCCGGCGAGTTCGCCCGAGGCCGGCAGCAGACGGGCGTGGAGCGTCCTCAGCAGCGGCCGGTCGCCGAGCTCCAGGGCGACCGCGGCCTGCAGGCAGCACAGGGCCTCGTAGAGCAGGTCCGCGGGCGGCTCCGGCAGGGCGCGCAGGCGGGCGCGGGCGTCGGCAAGGCGGCCGGCCCGCAACAGCGTGAACGGTTCGGCCCACGGGCGGTAGGGGCCCCAGTCGGCCTCCGGGTCGATGTGCGCGGCGGCCGCCGAGGCGGGCGTGGCGACGCCGCCCAGGCCCAGGCACAGCCGGGCCAGGGGCAGCAGTCCGTGCTCCAGGCCGGGCATGCCGGCGCCGTCCAGCCGCGCGGCGGCGGCCCGGTAGGCGGCCTCGGCCCGCCGGTGCTCCCCGGCGGCGGCCGTCCGCAGCGCGCGGTACCACTGGGTGAACACCCCCGCCAGCGGCCGCTCGTGACGTTCGGCCAGCCGGTCCGCCGCGTCGGCGTGCCCGTCCGCCGTCGCGAAGTCCGCGAGCGCGCCGTTCGCCTGCATGCGGACGAGATGACCGAGCAGCTCGAAGTTGACCAGGCCGTGCCGCGCGGCCAGGGCGATCAGCTCCCGCCCGATCGCGTCCCGCCGGGGCGCGAGCCCGGCCCGGCCGCAGGACTGCAGGAACGCCCCGTTGAGGGCGAACGCCAGCAGCACCGGGTCGTTCAGACGGCGTGCGATGTGCTCCGCCTCGGCCGCGGCCCGCGCGCCCCGCGGGGAGCGGGTGCCGCGCGTCTCCAGTGCGATCGTGGCCAACAGACGGCAGCGCGCCGCCTCGTGCGCGGCGCCCTCGGGCAGCGCGGCCAGGGTGCGCTCGGCGGCGGCCACGATCCGCCGCGCCTGCTCCGGGTCGTCGGCGCGCGTCCAGATCGCGGGGACGTCGTAGGCGCCGATGACGCGGGCGGTCAGTTCCGGGTCGCCGAACTCCTCCGCCGCGGTGATCGCCGCCGACCGGTGCTCCTGGGCCGCCCGGAGGCCGCCGCCCCCGGTCACCGCCAGGTTCCGCAGCAGGCCGACGGTCGACTCCAGTCGGGAGCGCGCGCCCCCGGAGACCGTGCGGTCGTACGCCTCGGCCGCCCGCGTCCACAGCCGGGCCGCCGCCGTCACCGGTTCCGCCGGAGGATCCAGCAGCGGGTCCTGCGCGAGGACGTCCGCCTCCAGGCGGCGCAGTCGCGGGCCCGGGTCCACCCCGAGCCGGTCGGCCAGCATGGCCCGGGCCCGGCGCAGCACGGCGAGCGCGTCGGCCTGGCGGCCGGCGCGGTACAGCGCGAGGGCCAGGAGCCGCCAACCCTCCTCACGCCAGGGGTGCTCCGCCAGGTGCGCGTCCAGGTCGGGGACCGCCTCGGCGGCCAGGCCCAGCGCCAGCCGGGCCTGCGCCTGCTGTTCGACGGCCCGCAGCCGCAGCTCGGTCAGGCGGGAGCGTTCCCCGCGCGCCCACTCCTCCCGCGCGACGTCGGCGTAGGCCGGGCCGCGCCACGCCCCCAGCGCCTGCTCCAGGCGCTCCAGGGCCCGCGCGGGCGGCAGTGCGGCGGCGGCGCCGACGGCCGCCTCGAACCGCCAGGCGTCCACGGCGTCCGGCGCGGCCCGCAGCGCGTACCCGGGGCCCTCGGTGACCAGCAGGCGGGCCGGGGCGCGGGGCGGGCGGTCCGGTTCCAGGACGCGGCGCAGCGCGGCGACGAAGGTCTGGACGGCGCCGACCGCGCCCGCCCCCGGCTCCTCCCACAGGTCCCGCACCAGACGGGCGACCGGAACGACGCGACGGCGGGCGACGATCAGCCGGGCCAGCACCGCCCTGTGCCGCGGCCCCTTCAGCCCGAGGGGCTCCCCGGTGCCGTCCCACGCCACCACCGGCCCGAGCACCCCGAAGCGGATCGGCTCCCTCTGCCCGTCCACGTCCGCCTCCCTCCGCCTTTCCCCGCCCGCTTCCGGCTTCCGCGCCCTGCCCCGTCCGCGGTCCGTCGTCCGTCGTACGTCGTCCGTCGCCCGTCGTACGCGGTACGCGGTACGCGGTACGCGGTACGCCGGTCACGGTACGCGCTGATCGAACGCTGATCGGCGCGCGGGAAGGTCGAGGTGTCGCCGACCGGCGAACTCCCCCCTCTCCCCCCATGCCCCGGCACGCGCGGACAGAGGGCTGTGTATCCCCGTACACGCGTATCCGCGGACACGCGTATCCGCGTGTACGCCAGAGACGAAGGCAGCACACCATGACACCGACCATCCCCGGCTTCGACCACCAGCGCCTCCGCGTCGCCGACGACGTCGCCCTCCACGTCGCCGTCGGCGGCTCGGGCAGCCCGGTCGTACTGCTCCACGGCTTCCCGCAGACCCACCTCATGTGGCGGCACGTGGCCGCCGACCTCACGGCCGACCACACCGTCATCTGCCCCGACCTGCGCGGTTACGGCGCCAGCGACAAGCCCGCCGACACCGGCGCCACGTACGCCAAGCGGACCATGGCCGCCGACGTCGTCGCGCTGGCCCGTGCCC
This sequence comes from Streptomyces sp. NPDC052701, assembly GCF_040678355.1. Classification (NCBI taxonomy): domain Bacteria; kingdom Bacillati; phylum Actinomycetota; class Actinomycetes; order Kitasatosporales; family Streptomycetaceae; genus Streptomyces; species Streptomyces sp. NPDC052701. The sequence goes on along the minus strand of NZ_JBFATO010000001.1, from coordinate 94,859 downwards.
TGGGCCACGAGCGCTTCGCGCTGGCCGGCCACGACCGCGGCGCCCTGGTCGCCTTCCGGGCCGGCCTCGACCACCCCGACGCGATCACCCACCTGGCGTGCCTCGACGTGCTGCCGACGCTGGACATGTGGGACGTGATGCGCGGCACCGGCGCGGCCGTCGGGTTCCACCTGTACCTGATGGCCCAGCCCCCGGGCCTGCCGGAGCGGATGATCGCCGCCGACCCGGACGTCTTCTTCGGCCACTTCCTCGACGTCTGGACCCGCGCGCCCGAGGCCGTGCCGGCCCGGGTGCGGGCCGCCTACCTCGACGCCTGCCGGGACGCGGTGCCCTCCATCGTGGCCGACTACCGCGCCTCCGCCACCGTCGACGTCGAGCACGACCGGGCGGACCGGGACGCGGGCAACCGGCTGCGCATGCCGGTCGCCGTGCTGCAGCAGGACTGGGGCGCCGTCCTCGGCTTCGACGCGCGGCGGCTCTGGCGGGCCTGGGCCGCGGACCTGACCCACCGGACGGTCTCCTGCGGCCACTTCATGGCGGAGGAGGCCCCGCAGGAGACCGCCGCCGAACTGCGCGCGCTCCTGGCCCGGTGAGGGTGCCCCGGGGGGCGACCCCGGGGCTCACACCTCGCGGTGGCCGATGCCCAGCAGGCTCGCGGCGGCCCGGAAGTCCGCGGTGTGGTGGCCGACCGTGAGGGACCAGTGGTGGCCGACGCCCGAGGCGCTCCAGGCGTCGACCCACTCGCCGGGATCGCGGCCGAAGTCGACCCGGCTGGTGGTGTTGCCGATCTCCAGCAGCGGCCCCGGGACGACGGTCCCCTGCGAGGTGACGAAGGACAGCGTGCCGTCGGCGTCCTGGCCGAGCCCCAGCAGGGTGACGGGGCCGTGCCGGACGTCGAACTCCACGCTCACGCCCCAGCCGCGCTTGCCGTGGTAGACGCCGAGTCCGCGCAGCAGCGGGTCGCGGGAGCTGACCGCGAGGTGGCCGGGCCCGTCGTGGCCCATCTCCACCACGCCGTCCTCGAAGTCGAGGGCCTGGATCTCGGTGAAGGAGCCTCCGGTGCCGACGCACTGGCAGGCCAGCTGGGCGACGCTGGTGCGCAGTTCGTACTCGCCGGCCGCGGGCACGCCCCGGGCGGTGAGCAGCGAGGCGCCCAGGATCATGCCGGCGCCGAGCCGCTCGTGCAGTTCGCCGTCGAGGCCGCGGTGGTAGTACGCGAGGGTGTCGAGCCCGAAGTCCGCCACCAGCCGGTCCAGGGCGACCGACACGGTCGCGCCCCAGGCGAAGTCCTCGTCCGCCACGCTGTCGTCGAGGGTGAAGACGCGCCGGGCCAGCGCCATGCGCTCCCGGGTCTCGGCCTCGGTCACCCGCTCCACCCGGTGCCGCAGGTCGTCGAACTCCAGCACCTCCACGTGCGAGCCGAACGTCGTCGACAGCAGGGTCGGATCGGTCGAGACGTCGAGCATCCCCGGGTACAGGTGTCCCATGAGACCGTGCCGGGCGTGCCGCAGCGCGGCGCGGACGCGGGCGGCGCGGACCCACTGCTCCACGCGCCGCCAGGCGGACTCCTGGCGCAGCCAGCCCGAGACCGACCGGAAGGGGATGCCGGCGCGGCGGAAGACGTTGCCGACCTCGGGCACCGGGCACTGTCCGCAGTAGGCCAGCCAGGCCCCCGTGTCGAAGGACGCGTGGTCCATCCGCTCGGACGGCTGGAGGTCGACGACCAGGACCGGGGCGTGCGAGCGCTGTGCGATGGGCAGCACCATCGACGAGGTCAGGTACGTGGCCAGGAACAGCACGATCAGGTCGCAGTCGGCCCGGCGGAGCTGCTCGGCGGCGGCCGCGCCCTCCTCGGCGTCGGAGACGAATCCGGCGTCGGTCACCTCCGCGTCCATCCGCCGCAGGCGCTCGGCGACGTGTCCGGCCGACTCCCGCAGCTGCGGCAGGAGTCCGGGGAACTGCGGCCAGTACGTGCCGAGCCCGCCGGAGACCAGTCCGATCCGGGTGCGGCGCCGGGTGACCGGGGGAAGCAGTTCGCGCAGCAGGGCGGTCCGGCCGGCGTCGCGGCCCGTGGTCGTTGCCATGGCTGGTGCTCCTTGTCGGGTCGGGGGGTCGGGTGGGGTCCGGTTCGGCCCGGAGCCCCGCGTCCTGCGGACGCGGCCGCCGCCGGGTCCGGGCGTCGCCGGGTCCGGGTGCCCCCGGCCCGGGCGGCCTTCGCGCCCGGCGGGTGCGGGCCGCCGTCACGTCCGGGCGGTCCTCAGGTCCGGCCGGGCGGACGCGACGCCGGGCGCGCGCGGGACGAGGACGCGGATGATGAAGACGCCCGCGCACGCCGCCAGCGCCATGCAGACGGTGATCGACCAGAGCAGGACGGCCGCGCTGTACTCGGCCAGGGCGGGGGTGAAGAACGCGGCGACCGCGAAGACCCCGCGCGCGAGGGCGTAGGTGAGCCCCTGGGTGGTGCCCCGGGTGTCCGCGGGCAGGGTGAGCTGCGACCAGACCTTGTAGTTGGCCTCTCCGGCGAAGGGGTTGGAGAGCTGGTAGAGGACGAAGAAGACGAGCATGCCGGCGAGGGCTCCGGCGGTCAGGGAGGCGATGGCGAAGGCGAGGACCTGCACGGCGGCGGCCAGGTGGAACAGCCGGTCGCGCCAGGGGCCGTCGGCGACGCGGACGAAGGCGACGGTCAGCAGCACCCCGATCGGGACGAAGGCCAGGTTGATGCCGGTGGCCAGGCTCTGCGAGGCGTCGCTGACGGTGACCAGCAGATAGGTCCCGAACTGTCCGAAGGTGTTCGCGCCGAGGCCCCAGGTGACGTAGAAGACGAAGGTGGCGGCCATCGGCAGCAGCGCGGCACGTGTCCCCACGTCCCTCAGCGCGACGCGGCGCGGGGCGGCCGCCCGCTCCGTCCCGTGGGCGGCGTCCCGGTCGTGCGCCGGGCCGGGTTCGGCGGACAGCTTCAACCGGGAGCGCAGCAGCCAGGTGACGAGGGCGGCAAGGGCCAGTTGGCCGGTGATGATCCTCGCCCCGGTCATGCCGGTCGTCGACAGGGCGAACCCGAGGAGGACGGCGACGGTGATGCCCAGCATCCACATGACCTGGGTGAAGGCCACGAGCCGCCCGCGGGCCCAGGAGGGGGCGGCGTCCGAGACGACGGCCAGGGACGTCGGCAGGTCGGCGCCCGCGGCCAGCCCGGCGACCAGGACACCGGCCAGCAGCACGGTGTCGTCGGGTGCCAGCGTGACGACGAGCACGCCCAGCGCGTAGCAGAGGATGTCCAGGTTGTAGACGCGGCGGCGGCCGAACCGGTCGGCGAGCCAGCCGCCGGCCAGGGACCCGACGGCGATGCAGACGGTGACGATCGCGCTGATCGCGCCGGCCATCCACACCCCCATGCCGTAACCGTCCCGGTAGACGGCCAGGTTGACGGAGATGCTGACGATCAGCCCGGCGTCGAGGTAGGAGGCCATGCCCGACAGGGCCGCCGCCTTCCACAGGTGCCTCGGGACGGGGCGTTCGGCGGGGTCCGGGGCGGTCGGGGTACGGGCCATGGGGCGACTCCGTCGTCTTGTGACATCGCGGCTCCGGGGGCCGGGTCGCAGCGAATATAGGGGCAGAAAAACGTTGCAACAAGGTGTCGCGCGGCCATCTCCCGCATGACGCGCGCCTGTTGCCCGCCTTCCTTGGCTCTGGCGCGAAGGTTCCAGGTCGCCTACGGTGAAAGCGGCCTGAAAACGTTTCAGGGGAAGGACCGCATCCGTGCTCTCCCCCGCGCTGCGGCAGCTCTTCGACGATCCGCCCCGGGACTACGGGCCCACTCCCCTGTGGTGGTGGTCGGGCGCGAAGGTGACCCGGGAGCGTCTGGAATGGCAGATGCGCAGGTTCGCCGAGGGCGGCGTGCACAACCTCGTGGTGATCAACCTGGCGCCGGCCGGCCCGGCTTTCGGCGCCCGGGCCGACGACCCGGCCTGGTTCGGCGAGGAGTGGTGGGCCCGCTTCACGGACGCCTGCCGGATCGCCGCGGAACTCGGGACGCGGCTGTGGTTCTACGACCAGATCGGGTTCTCCGGCGCCAACGTCCAGGGCGGCGTCACCCGGCGGCACCCCCGGGCGGCGGGCCTGGCGCTGCGCAGCCGCACGGCGACCGTCTCCCGGGGCACGGCGCCCCTGCGGGACGCCGAGACGCTGGTGGGCGCGTACGACGCCGACGGGCGGCGCCTGCCGGTCACGGGCGCGGCGCGGATCACGGCCGCCGACGGCACGGACGTACGGCTCGTCACCGCCGTGCCCACGGCCTTCGACTACCTGGATCCGCGCGCCGTCGGCCTGCTGATGGACGCGGTGCACCACGAGTTCGACCGCCGCGTGCCCGAGTACCTGGGCACCGTCGTCGCGGGCAGCTTCCAGGACGAGCTGCCGGGCACGAACTCCTGGAGCCACCGCTTCCCCGCGGAGTTCCGCGCCCGGCGCGGCTACGACCTGCTGGAGCACCTGCCCGCCCTGTTCGGCGCGCCCGCGGCGGCGGGCCGGGCGGCGAAGATCCGCGCCGACTACTACGCGGTCCGCGCCGAACTCACCGAGGAGGCCCTGTTCCGGCCGCTCGCCGCCTGGCACGAGGAGCGCGGCATGCTGATCGGGGCCGACCAGAGCCATCCGGCCCGCGCGGGGCATCCGGTGCAGTCGACGCAGATCTACACGGACTACTTCCGGACCCACCGCTGGTACGGCGCCGTCGGCAGCGACCACCACGGGGACGCCAAGGTCCACTCCTCCATGGCCCGCCTGTACGGCCACCAGCGCGTGTGGGTCGAGGCGTTCCACTCCTCCGGCTGGGGCGGCACCCTGGAGGACACCTACGAGTGGCTGCTGCCGTTCCTGCGCCGCGGTGCCGACCTGTACAACCCGCACGCCAGTTACTTCGGCACCGCGGGCGGCTGGTTCGAGTGGGCGCCGCCGTCCACCGACTGGCGCCAGCCCTACTGGAAGCAGTACCCGGCGTTCTCGCGGGCGGTGGCCCGGATCTGCTCGGTCATGTCCTGGGGAGGCCACGCGGCCGACGTGGCCGTCCTGCACCCCACCGCCACCGTGCAGGCCCTGGTCCCGCTGGACGCGCCCGTCCGCCACTTCGGCGACGGCGGGCTCGGCGACGGTCACGCCGACGCCGACCAGACGCAGCGGCACTACCTGGACCTGTGCGGCACCGACAACTGGCTCCACCCCCGGATCGGCGCCCTGGACCGGCACCGCGTCGCCTTCGACGTCGTCGACGACGACTCGGTGCAGCGCGCCGAGCCCGCCGACGGCGCCCTGCGGATCGGGGACCTGGCCTACACCGCGCTGCTGCTGCCCTCGGCGAGCGTCCTGGAGGAGGGGACGGCACGCCGGCTGACCGGGCTCCTCGACGCCGGCGGCAGGGTCGTGGCCGTGGGGCGTCCTCCCCGGTCGGCCGCCGGAACGGCCGGGGACGACGCCGTCGTGGCGGCGCTGCTCGCGCACCCGCGCCTGGAGCGGGTCCCCGACGCCGAGGCGGGCGCGGCGGCGGTGGCCGGGAGCACCGGGTACGCCTGGGGCGAGGTGCCGCTGCTCGTCAAGAGGCGGGGCGGCCAGGCGGTCGCCCTGGTGACGGCCGCCTTCCCCGACGCCGGTGTCCGGACGGATCCGCGCACCGGCTCCCCCGGGCCGCGGCGGGACCACACCGTCGACACCTCGCGCTACGCCCGCGCCTCGTCCGTCACCGTGCGCGCCCCGGTCGCCGAGGCCGAGGTGTGGAACCCGGCGACCGGGGCCCGCGGCCCCGCGCGCGTCACCGTCTCCGGCGACGGCCTGTCCACCATCGAGGTGCCGCTGGACGGCGCCCCCGCCGCCCTGGTCGTCTGGCGCGAGGGCTCACCGGCACGTACCGCCGCCAGCGGGCCGGCGGCGGTGCCCGAGCCGGCGGAGGTGATCGACGTCTCGGCCGGCTGGGAGGGCCGTCTGGTCCCCACCATGGACAACACCTGGGGAGACCTGGCACTGCCCGCGGGGGCGTCGGTCGCCGAGCCGCAGATCTGGGACATGTGGTGGACCGAGACCGGGACCGAGGCCGGAACCGGGGCGGAATCCGGCACCGGGACCGCCTCCGACGCGCCGGAAGCGGTGTGGCGGCGGGCGCGGGTCACCTACGGCAACCGGGTCCGTGTCCTGCCCCCGGTGCCCTCCGCGCGGGCGCCGGAGCCGCTCGACGCCGCCGGTGCCGAGCGGGTGCTGGCCGGGGAGCTGCCCCTCGTGCCGCCGGGAGCGGGTTGGGAGGTGGCGGAGTACTCGTCGAGCCGGGGGACACCGCGTCCGGACGGGCTGCTCGGCAACAAGGCGCTGGTGCCCGAGGAGTTCGTACGCGTCCCGGTGCCGGGCGGCGGGCGCGTCGCCCGCGTCCGGGCCGTCGTGGAGACCGGCCACCGGGGCCCCGCCGATCTGCACGTGGGCGCGGAGGCGGTCAAGCGCGTGTGGTGGAACGGCGAGCGGCTGGACACGGGCGCCGGCGGGTACCTGGCGTCCGCCCGGGTGACGGTGGCCCGGGCGCGCAACGTGCTCGAGTACGAGCTGTCCGGCGCGCAGGACCAGCCCTCGGCGATCTCCGCGGCCTCCGGCACGCCGCTGGGCAGCTGCTTCTGCCTGTCCGCGCCGGGCGGTTTCCCGGCGCGCCCGCGGTTCATGCGCCTGCCCGACGGGGTGCGGCCGGACGGCCGGGTCGCCTACCGGGCGCGCCTGCGGGCGCCGGGCGACGGCGCGCGGGCGGTGCTGGTCGTGGGTGCCGCGACGGCGGTCACCGTACTGCTCGACGGCGCGGTGGTGGCGCGGCAGGAGAAGGCGGAGTACTACGAGGCGGACTGGGGCGCGGTGCCGGCGTTCTTCCGCCACGCGGTGCGGCTCGGGGCGGGCGAGCACGTCCTGGAGGTCGTGGCCGAGGGCGTCCGTTCCCGGGACGCGGTCTTCGTCGACCTGGTGGCGCGGTCGGGCTCCGCCGTCACCGCGCTGGTCGGCGGTGCCGGCTGGGAGGCCCGTGCGGGCCGGTGGCGGGGGCGTGCCGTCGAGGACGACCGCAGGCGGGGCGAGCTGCAGCACTGTCACGCCGCGGTACGGCCCCACCCGTTGCCGGACACGGAGTGGCTCACCGGCCCGCCGGTGCTCGGCCGCGCCGTACTGCCGCTGCGGTGCACCGACGACGTCCGGGCGGCGGTGCAGCGCTTCCGCTTCACCGTGCCGGCGGGCACCGTGTCGGTCGACCTGCCGCTGGGGCTGCCCGCGCGGGTGCGCGTCGGCGACGGCGCGCGGCGCGTCCTCGACGGCCGGGTCCTCACGCTGCCCCGGCCGTTGCGGGCGCCCACGCCGATCGAGGTCGTCACCGCCCCCACGGCCGTCCTGCGGGGCGGCTCCGCCTGGCGGGGACCGGTGCGTGTCCGTACCGTGCCGGCGCCGCTGGCGCTGGGCGACTGGCGCGCGCTGGGGCTGGGCGGCTGGAGCGGGGGCGTGACCTATTCGCGGGCGCTCGCGGTGCCGCCGGGGCCGGATCCCGTGCTGGACCTGGGGCGGGTACGGGGCAGCGTCGAGGTGGCGGTGGACGGGGAACCGGCCGGCGAGGCGTTCTGCGTGCCGTACCGCTTCCGGCTGCGCGGCGCCGCCGGGCGCACGGTCCGGATCGACGTCACCGTCCGCAACACCCTGGCCCCGTACCTCGCCGAGGCCACACCGACCGCCTGGGCCTTCCCGTCGCAGCTGGCCTCGGGCCTCCTGGGGCCGGTGACCCTGCGGATCCCGCGGCCCGGACGGCACGGCTAGGTCCTGTCGCCGGCGGGCGGCCGGGTGGAGTCCCGCAGGACGAGACCGGGCGGGAAGACCCGGGACTCGTGGACGTGTTCCGCGCGGGCCTCGATCTCGTCGAGCAGCAACTCGACGGCCCCCCGGCCGAGTTCCTCGACGGGTTGCCGGACCGTCGTCAGGGTCGTCGCCCCGAAGCCCGCGATGTCGAGGTCGCCGTACCCGACCACCTGCACGTCCTCGGGGATGCGCACCCCCCGGCCGGCGAGTCCGCGGCACAGCCCCGCGGCGAGGAAGTCGTTGGTGCAGAAGACGCCGTCGGGCAGGTCGCCGAGCTGGTCGGCGATCTTGGCGCCGTAGGCGGCCGTCATCTCCTCGGCGACGACCTGGTCCAGCCGCGCCCCGCGCCGGCCGCGCACGGCCTGCCGGGCGCCCTGGTACCGGTCGGCGCACTGGCGTATGCCGCGCTCGCCGTTGACGACGAGGACGTCGCGCGCGCCGCGGTCCAGCAGGTGCCGTACGGCGATGCGCCCGCCGGCGACGTCGTCGACGGAGACGGAGCAGCCGTCCCGGTCCGGCATCGCGCGGTCGGCCAGGACCAGCGGGATGCCGCGCTCGCGCAGCCGGGACAGCCGGCCCGGATCGGCGCCGAGCGGCACGACCACGGCTCCGACGGCCCGCTGGGCGGCGAGCATGGTGAAGTAGCCCTGTTCCCGCTCCGGCGCGTCCCCGCTGTGGCAGAGCACGAGGGAGTAGCCGTGGTCGTAGGCCGCCTCCGCGGCGCCGCGGGCGATGCGCGAGTAGAAGGAGTTGGCGACGTCGGGCAGCACCAGCCCGATCGAGGACGAGTGCCCGGTGCGCAGGCCGGCGGCTCCGGGGTGGGGTACGTAGTCGAGGGCCTCGATCGCGGTGCGGACGCGCTCGGCCGTTCGGGCGTTGACGCGCTCGGGCCGGTTCAGGACGTTCGACACCGTGGACACCGAGACGCCTGCCGCGGCGGCGACGTCCTGGATGCGGGCGGGGCGTGCCGGAACGGCGTCCACCCCCTCGCTCTGACGGCCGTGCGAACAGGCACGACAGTGGTCCTCCGGGCGACGCAAGTATAACGCGACAGGACGTGAAACGTTTTTCGCGCCGGGGCCCGGCCATGCCGTGCGGCGGCCGCCGCCGGTCCGGCGCGAGGGCCGTGACCCGGGCGGCCGCCCCGGGGCTGCGCGCCGGCGGGTGAACCACCGAACCGGCCGGCCCCCGCCCGTGTGCGCGGAGCGCGGCCTTCCAGCAGGGTGGGAGGAGACGTCCGGACGCAGGAGACGAGGGAGACGCCGTGGCCGACACGACGAGCGACGACGAGCGTGGCGAGACCTGGGACACCTTCCGGGAGCTGGTCAACATGTCACCGTCCGCCCTGGAGGAGTGGCTGGAGACGGACACCTCGCAGGCGGCGGGGCAGCACACGGACGGCGGCGAGTCGACCGGGCACGCCTCGGGCCGCAGGATCGTCGAGATCCTGCGCAAGGACAAGGGCGACCTCTCGGACTCGGACTACGCGCACATGCGCAAGGTCAACGGGTACATCCGCCGCCACCTCGCGCAGCGGCCGTCGGGAGACGTGCGCGACACCCGGTGGCGTCATTCGCTGATGAACTGGGGCCACGACCCCCTTGCCGGCGGCTGAGCCCGGGAGCCGCGCCGCGCGGCGGGCCGGCGGCCTCCCGCGGAGCGTCCCTTCCCCGCGGCTTCGTTCGACCGTCGCTCCGTCCGGCGGCTGCTGGGGGCAGCCGCCGGACGAGTGGTATCGCCACGAGGCCGCCTAACAGGTGGCGCCCAGGCAGAGGGTGTTCAGGAGAGTCAGCAGGCCGGGACAGTCACATGTCGCGGAGAACGGGGCTCCGTCGACCTCGACCGGGTCGGTCTCGGGAAGGGCGTGGAGCCGGGCCAGCAGTTCGAGTTCCTGGTTTTCCATGGGTTTCTCCCTTTTCCGTTTTCCGTGGGCAGCGGCAGGCCTCCTGCCGCTCAGGCCGGCGGCTGGACCATCCAGTGCCGGGGCGAGGGGTGGCGGAGGCGGAGGAGGAAGGCCAGGATTCCGGCGCTTCCGTCGCTCCAGCTGGTCGAGACGTCCCCGTACTCGTTGGGGAAGACGACGTGGCCGCGGCGGTGGGCCCGTTCGGCGAGGATGAGGCGGGCCAGCCCTTCGGCCATGGTGCGGTAGGTGGAGTCGCCTGTGGCGGCGGCCATGTCGAGGAGGAAGTCCCCGTTGCCCGCCAGTCCGTGGCACTGGGTGAGAGGGGCGCGGGAGGCGTGTTCCGCCACGGCGTACGCACTGCGGCGGGCGAGGTCGCCGAACCGGTCGTCGCCGGTGGCGGACGGCGGTCGCGGGGCACGGCTGTCCCCACCGGCCCGACGCCGCTCAGCACGGTCTCGGAGCGTTCGCCGTTGCGGGAGTCGCCACCCGCTCGGCGCCCGCGCCCCCCTGCCCGTCGCTGCGGCTGTGACGTGCGGCCGCACGGGCGAAGGCGTGCCGGGCCGCACGTCGGGGCGGGGGACGGGCGCCGCACGCCGATGGCCGGTCGCCGTGCTGCGGCCGGAGGTCCTCGGAGGGTTACCGGGTCCGGAACCGGCGGTAGAGGTTCCGGGCCACGTACACTCCCGGGCCGCCGAAGCCGACGATGTCGACGCGTCCGTCGCCGGTGACGTCGGCGAGGAAACGGGGGTGGCGGTCGACCCGCCAGGCGCCGGCGTCCTCGTCGTACCCGAACCCGCGGCACACCAGCTGGGCCTGCTCGAACCGGCCGTCGCCGCGGTTGTGCGACACCCAGACCCCTTCGTCGCCGAAGCCGACGATGTCCGGGGTGCCGTCGCCGGTGACGTCGGCGAGGAAGCGGAGGTGCTTCCCGCCCGTCCACCCCTGGGCGAGGCCGAAGTCGTTCAGGACGAGCTTCGAGGGTGCGAACGTGCCGTCGCCGCGCCCGCGTGAGACGACGACGCCCTGCGGGCCGAACCCGATGACGTCCACTGTTCCGCCACTGGTTGTGGCGGACAGGAAGCGGGGGTGGTCCTCGACCGAGCTCCACCCCTGGTCGGTCCCGAAGTCGTCGAGGACGTACAGGGGCTCGGCGAACGTGCCGTCCTCGTCCTGGAGCGACACCCAGACGCCGTCGTCGTGGCAGCCGACGATGTCGACGCGCCCGTCACCGGTGGTGTCGACGAGGAAGCGGGGATGCCTGCCGGCCAGCCAGCCCCCTGCCTTCTCGCCGTGGCCGAACGCCCGGAGAACAGGTTCGTCGGCGATCGGCGCGAACGTGCCGTCCTCGTTCTGCAGCGAGACCCGGACGCCGTCGTCGTGGCAGCCGACGATGTCGACGCGCCCGTCACCGGTGGTGTCGACGAGGAAGCGGGGATGCCTGCCGGCGAGCCACCCGCCGGCCTGCCGGCCGTGCCCGAACGCCTTGAGGACCAGCTTGCCGCCCGCGGGCGCGAACGCCCCCGTCTCGTCCTGGGCGGACACCCGGACGCCGTCGGCGGCGAGCACGACGATGTCGGGCCGGCCGTCGCCCGTCGTGTCCACGAGGGTCCACAGGTCCGCCGGGTCCGAGGAGGGCGCGCAGGGGTGCAGGACACGCTCGTCGCCGAACGTCCCGTCGCCCCTGCCGGGCGAGGTCACAGCCCCCTTCGCGGAGGTGAGCCCCACGATGTCCGCCCGCCCCCCTCCGGTGGTGTCGGCGAGGAACCGCGCACCGGGCCCGGCCCACCAGCCCTGTTGCCCACCGGGGGAACGGTGGGGTCCGTCGCTCCTCCACCCGCCGGCGTCCTGGTCGCTCCCGAACCGGCTGAGGACCAGCAGCATGTCGCTGAAGGAAGGCGTCGCGTCGGGTGCCGGCCGCAGCGCGGCCGAGCGGGCCAGCCGCCAGGACCGGCGGCCGTTCCAGTGACTCAGGGGTGTCCAGCGCAGCACGGGGTCGCTGATCCGCTCGGGCTCGGCCGGGACGAACCGCCACCGCTGGCTCTCCGCGCTGTCGTCGTACTCGCGCAGGACGACCCGGGCCTCCTCCTCGCCGTGGTCGGCGAGGTCGAGAACGGCACCGTCGGCCACGCCCTCGATGAAGTAGAGGCCCGCTTCGCCCTCGACGGGGACGACGTGCCACTGCTGGCCCTTCTTGCCGGCGGTGGCGTTCCACTGGCGGACGCCGCGGTCCGCGGCGGCGGGGTCGTCGAGCACCTTGCCGCCGACCGCGTTGCGGATCACATAGGCCTGTTCGTCCCGCGTGGCCTGGACAGGAGTGAGCTGCCACCGCTCCGGCCCGGGACCGCCGTCGGGGAAGTCGCGGACGACGAGCGCCCCGTCCGTGCCCGGCGCGGCCTTGGCGCCGAGGGTCTTCCCCGTGGCGGCGTTGACGATCCGAAGCTTCAGTTCTTCCGTGGGCACGTGCATCGTGGTGCCTCTCCCAGGCGGTGCGGGCGTTGACTCGGGACGGGTGTGGCGCGGCGGCCGGCGATCACGTGAAGACGTGGTGGTAGGGGACGTCCCACTCGTTGGGCAGCCGCGGGTAGAACGTGTTGATCACCGTCCCGGTGAAGTCTCCGCCCCAGTTGTAGGTGACGCGCACCTCGCTGTTGGCTGTCACCGCGTGGTCCTTGAAGCCGAGGATGGCGTCGGGGTGGGTGATCGGCACGAAGGTGATCCCGCCCCACGGCGTCACCGTGACGATCCAGAGCTGGGTGTCCTCGATCGCGCCGTTCTTCCCGCGCCAGTTGTCCCCGACCTTGGCGGGCAGGCCCACCTGGACGGTGTCGGCCGTGCTCCTGGGGGCGTCCCGGTGGACGGTGATGCGCCTGCGCCGAGGCTTCGGCGCGCCGTCGTCGCCGCGGCCGGCGTCGGCTTGGCCCGCGGCGGCGGGCTTGGGCGACACCTGGCCCGCGGCGCTCTCGACGAAGTACAGCGGTCGTTGCCCGAAGAAGCCGGCGGGGGTGATGTGCCAGAGGTGGCCGTTGGCCTCCTTGGTGGCCGGATCGAGCGCGGTGGCCAGCTGGACGCCCTTGTCGTGGCTTTCCTCCTTCAGCTCGACGGGCCGCAGGTAGCCGCCGTTGAAGGCGTGGACGAGCATGACCGGCCGGTTCTCGACCAGCGCCGCCACGATCGCGTTGTCGTAGCTGTTCACCGCTACCGGGCCGCCGACCACCAAATTCGTCATCGTCGTGCGTTCTTGGGTGTACATCGCGGAAACCTCACCTGTCCTGGATGCGGGGAACAACGCGTCGGACACTCAGCGCCGTGATCTGTCAGGCGGAATTGCAGGAAGACGGATCACCCTCGGTCGAAACGTCTCCGGAAACACGTGGATGACCGAAAACGTGGCGTCGTCCACGGCACCGTACGAGGCTGCAGGGCTTGCGCGCAGGGCTGTCGGAAAGACGTCGGCCGAGCGACCGACAGTTCACCAAGTTACCTTGAAAATCGGTGAGTTGAGCAGCCGGGGAATCCTCGTCACTCGTTTGAGGGTGATGTACGGAGACGTCTTCCCGGGAAAATGGGACCGTGATAATTTCGATTTCCGGATCGCGCACAGATGCCCGTTTCCCATTCGCCGAGCGCGGTTCACCGGAATCAGCCGAGGACGGGTAATGCCTTCCACCGCGTACATCCTGGAACGCGCCAAGCGCCAGCCACTGACGAAGAAGAACCTGCGGGAACTCGACATCGAGCAGACCTGGCAGGCCATCCTGAACCACCCCAACCTGGTCTACGTCGACAACAACGGTGTAAAGCACAAGCCGGTCGGGTTCTCCGTGAACAAGTCGAGCTTCGGCGCTTTTCCCGGGACCGCGTCCCAGCTGGGCTGGATCGCCTACATGAATCTCGGGGAGCCGTTGATCGAGGAGCGGGGCGACATCAGCCAGCCGCCGCCCGACACGTTCTCCTCGCGCTCCTACGTCAACCGCAGCCAGACCCCGATGAATTTCACCGACTCGGTCGATTTCACGGTGTCGAACGGGGTCACGTGGTCGCTTCACGGGGAGGCGAAGCTCACCTTCGGCGGCAGCGTCAGCGCGCAGCTCCAGCTGCAGCTGCAGAACCAGCTGCGGATGGACCTGCAGTCGCAGCTGCAGACGCAGCTGCGCAACGACATGACGAACAAGAACACGACCACCGTGACCAACAAGAACAGCAAGGACAACATCGGGGTCGACAACGCCAACGCCACCGACACGGCCACGACGAACTCGGCGGGGAACTCCGCGGCGAACACGGTGACGAACTCGGTGGGGTTCACGACCCAGGGCAGCGCCACCGGCACCGCGGCGCTCAACGCCTCGTTGCTGCTGGGCATCTCGGCCTCCGTCGGCGGCTCCCTGACCACCAGCTGGGCCTCGAAATCGCAGATCTCCGGCCAGGTCCCGGCGAACTCCCGTGTGCAGACCATCGTCACGCAGCGGCGTACTCGCAAGCAGTACACCTACGAGATCCCGGTGACCTTCTCCGGACTGATCGCGGTGAAGTACGACGTGCCGGTGGCGGTCCTGTCTCCCCCGCAGCCGGGGAACCACCCCGGTCTCGACCAGCTGGTCGCCCGTGACATCGGCGACATCGACCTGGCCGGCGGCGGCTTCCGGATGAAGGGGCTGGCCGAGGTCGTCTCCGCCCTGGAGGTCGACCACACGATGTTCGACGTCGAGAGCCTGACCTACAGCCCGCGAGCACTGTACAAGCAGCCTTGACCGGCGGGCGGCACCGCCACGACGACGACCAGAGGTGATGACCATGGTGTTCGACAACATCTTCGGCTTCGCGGGCAACAGCGCGGGGCTCTTCTCGGTGACCACCGGCGGCTCCAAGCCGCAGCCGGGTGCGGACGTCGACTTCGAGGACGCCGGCGACGACACGTACGACGACACGAGCACGAGCCTGTTCGACACCGCGATCCACGGGGCGTCCTCCCGCGCGAAGGTCGTGCGGGAGCAGTCGCCCGAGGCGCGGGCCGTCCTGGGCTTCCTCGGCTCCTTCATCCAGACCACCCAGGCGTCAGCCGGAGAACAGGCCCGGTACGCCCGGAATCCCGGCTCGGTGTCCACGGCGGCCGCCGCCGGCATGCAGGAATCGAGCACGACGGTCACGGAGCACAGCGGCCTCCAGAAGGACGAGGACCTGGAGAACAGGCCGAAGAAGAGCGGTTTCACCAAGCCCCCCAAGGCCCCGGAGACCCCCAAGGCCCCCAAGCCGACCGCCGAGGATCCGTCTGCCTCCGACTGAACGCACCGGTTCCGAGGGGTCAGGGGCGAGGCCGCCCCTGACCCCTTCGCACGTCACAGGGGCAGCAGCTGCCACTGCCGACCCTGGTGGTCGCCCTCCGCTCCGTCCTGCGTGATCGCCGTGCGGGTGTTGGTGTCGACGCGCAGCAGCAGACCGCTGTTCCGGTTCGCGATCTCGTACACCCGCGGGGTGCCGTTCGCAGGGCCCACCGGGATCAGCCTCCACTGCTGGTGGCGTGCGTCAGCACCCTCGTAGGCGCGCTGCGCGACCACCGCCCCGGCCCTCTGCTGCGCCCCGACGACCTCCAGGACCTTGCCGCTGCGCACGTTCTCGATCCTGTACAGGACATCGCCGTTGTCCTGGCCCGCCGCGACCAGCCGCCACCGCTGGTGATCCCTGGGCACGGCCAGCGACTGGTGGATCTCGGCGCCGTCCTTGGTGGACTCGCGCAGGACCCCCATCCGCAGCCTGCTGCGGACGTTGGCCCAGGAGACCACCGTGCCCGACTCGGGCAGCCCGGCCAGCCTCGCCGACGCGATCCTGCGGACCCGGTGGTTGAGGTGGTCGGCGATGTAGAGAGTGTCGACGCAGTCCACAGCCAGCCCGAACGGGTAGTTCAGCTGGGCCGAGGCGGCCGGGCCGTCGTCACCGCCGAAGCCCGCGCTGCCCGTGCCGGCGACCGTGCCGATCTTCCCGTCGGGCGTGACCCGCCGCACCCGGTGATTGCCGTAGTCGGCGATGTGGAGGGCACCGCCGCTGTCCACCATCACTCCTACCGGAGCGTTCAGCCGAGCCGAGGCGGCAGGACCGTCGTCACCGCCGAAGCCCGCGCTGCCCGTGCCGGCGACCGTGCCGATCTTCCCGTCGGGCGTGACTTTCCGGATCCGGTGATTGGCGTAGTCGGCGATGTAGAGGGCGCCCTCGCCATCGACCGCCACCCCGTGCGGGCCGTTCAGCTGGGCTGAAAGCGCCGGGCCGCCGTCCCCCGCGAATCCCGCGGCCCCGGTTCCCGCGACCGTGCTGATCTTCCCGTCCGCCGTGATCTTCCGGATCCGGTGGTTGTTGTACTCGGCGATGAACAGGACGCCGGTGCTGTCCACCGCCACCCCGAACGGGCCGTACAACCGGGCGGCGGTGGCGGGGCCGCCGTCACCGCTGAAGCCGGCCATGCCCGTGCCGGCGAGCGTGCTGATCTTCCCGTCCGCCGTGATCTTCCGGATCCGGTGGTTGTTGGCATCGGCGACGTACACGGCGCCTGCGCCGTCCACGGCCACCTCACGCGGGTAGTTCAGCTGGGCCGAGACGGCAGGGCCGTTGTCCCCGCCGAAGCCCGCGGCCCCGGTTCCCGCGACCGTGCTGATCTTCCCGTCCGTCGTGATCTTCCGGACCCGGTGGTTGTAGAAGTCGGAGAAGTAGAGGGTGCCGGTGCTGTCCACCGCGATCCCGTACGGGCGGTTCAACTGAGCCGTGGCGGCTGGCTCGTTGTCCCCCTTGAACCCGGCAACCCCGGTCCCCGCGACCGTGCTGATCGGGGAGGCGGAGTGCGGGCCGTCTGTAGCTGCCGCTCGGGCAGTGCTCATCGTCATCCCTTCGCCGTTCACTGACCGCCCGCCACGGAGGGTTGTCGCAGGTCTGCCGGTTCCGGCCGGGTGCGGTACTGCCCGCACCGGTGAAGGCCGGCATGGTCCTCTTGGTCGGGCGGGGAACGTCTCCGGTGTTCCTGCACGAAGCAACCGTGCCGCCGGAGGCGCGCGCTGCCCCCATGCTGGAGGCCCGCGGTCCCCCGTCCGGGCCTGCGGCGGGCAAACCCATCCATCAAGTGATCCGGCAGCACTGCCCAGCGTGCCGGTGTCGGCACGCACCGGCACGCGACAGGCGGACAGTGCGCGCCCGTCCCCCGGCGTGCGCACCAGCGTGCGGCGCGCGGAGCGGCCCGGTGGCGCTCCCCGCCCATCGCTTCCCGGTCCCGGGACCAGCACCGCAGGGCCCTGCCTCGATGACGCCGGGGCCACGACGGCACCGGGCCGCCGGACGAAGCCGCCTTCACCGGTGCGTTCGGGCGGCCCACGGCTCGCTCGGCGGGAACGGCGCGCCCGGCATCACGACGACGGGCCGCCGGCGCGACCTCGTCGCCGACCAGTCCGCCGGCTGCACAGCGCCATCACTCTCCCGCCGGCGGCGGCCTGCCCCGGCCCCTGCCGACCGGGCTGCTCCGTCACGCCCGCGCACACGGGGCTGGTCCTCCCCGCGGAAAGGGAGAGCAACGCCAAAAGCGCTCACCGCTACGGCATTCACACCTTGCGGACCTTCCGCAGGAGACGGTGAGCCGCCTGACCGCCATCGGCCGATCAGCCGTCTCCGCGGGTCAACGCACCCGCCCTCGTGGTTTCAGCGGCACCGCGGGCAGCTCGGGGGCAGGCAGCGGATCCCCGTCGTACCCCTTCACCTCGCCGAACCGCGTGCCTTCCATCCAGTCCCGGCGGGCCTGCTCGATCTCCTCCCGCGACCGGCCGATCCAGTTCCAGAACATGATCAGCTCCTCTTCGAACGGCTCGCCGCCCAGGAGCATCAGACCCGCGTCCGACTCGGCGCGCAGAGGGAGTTCGCCGCGTCCGCAGCCGAGGTAGAGCATCGAGCCCGGCAGCACGGGCACGCCGTCCACGTGGGCCTCGCCGGACATCGACAGCACCGCGTACTCGAAGTCGGGCTCCAGGGGGAGGCGTACGTCGGCGCCCCGGGCGAGGGCCAGGTCGGCGCCGACGATGGGCGTGTACGCCGTGCCGGGCGAGGTCGCGCCGTCGAGGTCGCCGAGGATCAGCGTGGCCGTCAGGCCCGGTGCCGTGAGGACCGGCAGGTCGGCGTGGTGCTCGAAGCGCGGGTCGGTGTGGCGGTGGCTGTCGGGGAGGGCGACCCACAGCTGCGCGCCGTGCAGGAGGCGGGCGTGCGGCCTCGGGCTCTCCTCGGAGTGGCTGATGGCCCGGCCGGAGGTCATCAGGCCCAGTTCGCGGGGGCGGACGACCTGCAGGCTGCCGGTCGAGTCGCGGTGCAGCACCTCGCCCTCGTGCAGCCAGCTCACCGTCTGCAGCCCCATGTGCGGGTGGGGCGGCACCTGCATGCCGGGCTCGTCGGCGATGTCGTCGGGGCCGTAGTGGTCGACGAAGCACCAGGCGCCCACCATGCGGCGGCCCAGGTTGGGCAGCAGCCGGCGGACCTCGGAGGACTCGCCGAGCCTGACGCGGCGCGGGCTGAGGAGTTCACGCACGGGTTCCGCGACCACGAAGCCGCGGCCACCGCACGGGGCGGGAACCGCCGTGCGCTCGAGATCGCTCATGCCGACAACCTAATGCCGCCGGCCCGCCTCCGTCAGTCCGTCGCCGGGCGCGGTCGCGGCCGGCCCGGCACGCGTGCGTCCACGCGCGAGCCGGCGGCCCTGCTCGACGCGCCGCCCGGTCCGTCCGGGAAGGCCCCGCCGCCCACCGGCGAGACGCCCGCCCGGGTCGCGTCCGCCCGGATCGCGTCCGCCCGGATCGCGTCCGCCCGGGACACCCCGGCCCGCGCACCCGTGGAGGAGCAGCCATGGCCCTCACCGCACCCCGCCCCGACAGCCGCGTCATCGGTCTGGCCCACTACGCCGCCCGCACGGTCCTGGAGTCCGTACCGGCCCGGCACGGCACGGCCTTCCAGCAGTCGGTGGCCCTCGGGTTCGTCGCCGCCGCCGGGGCCCCCGTGGCACGCGACGCGCCCGCCGGGCGGGTCACGGGCGCGCTGAAGGCCGACGCGGCCGACGCGCACGCCGACGGGGACCCGGTCGCCGCCGGCCGTGTGCCGGCACGGGTCACCGGGCGGGCCGACGCCGAGCCGGCCGCCCCGGGCCGGCGGCGGAACCCGCCGGTGGAATAGCGGACCGCCGTGGCCGGTTGTCGGCGCCGAAGGAGGTCACCGGTGGACACGACATACGAGTCGGCGTACTACGCCCACGGAACGCCGGCGGAGCGCTGGGAGCGCGCGGGGATGTTCTTCGACGCCAAGGACTACGCCGCCGCGGCACGCGTCCTCGTCGGGCTGGTCGAGGAGGTGCCGGACCAGACCGGCCCCCGTCTGCTGCTGGCCCGCGCCTACTACCACTCGGCGCAACTGCGCCGTGCCGAGGCCGAGTTGCGGGTCATCGTCGAGCGCGATCCGGTCGAGCACTACGCCCGGCTGATGCTCGGCCGCACCCTCCAGCGGCAGGGGCGGCACGAGGAGGCGGAGCGGCACCTGCGCATCGCCTCGGCCCTCGCGGGCGACTTCGCGCACCTGTGAGACACCTCCCGCGGCACCGGTGCCCGGCTCTGTCACGGAGTCGGGCACCGGTGCCGCGGGGCGGGGGCCGAGGCGCTACTTCGCGGCCGGCCCGGGTCCGTACGTCCGCCTCCCCCGCCGGTACGCGATCTCGCCGAGGACGACGTCGACGGCGAGGAAGGCGGCCAGCGGGATGCCCAGCAGCGGTACGAAGTAACCGAGGACCGCGACCGCGGCCAGCAGGGGGACGAGGACCTGCGGCGGCACCTGCTGCCAGGCACCGCGCGGGACCGGCCGGCCGAAGGCGCGGTCGCGGCCGCGCTGCCACCACATCCGGTAGCCCCACACGATCAGCAGGATCAGGCAGAGCGCGAGCAGCATCAGGGCTATCTGGTTGACCAGGCCGAACAGGACGCCGGTGTGCAGGTCGATGCCCCAGCGGGTGAGCTTGGCGAGCACCGGGTGGTCCGCGAACCGCAGGACGTCGGTGACCTCGCCGCTCGCCGGGTCGACGGCGACCGCGTCCTGCTTGGTGGGCCAGCTGCGCTGCACCTGCTTGACGACGTAGGCGGACTCCGCGTCGGCGGGCGGGACGATCTCCACGGGGTCGCCCAGGCCCTTCGCGCGTGCGGCGGCCAGGACCTTGTCGAGGCCGACGCCGTGCTCGCCGCTCCCGCCGGAGCCGGCCGCCCCGCCGTGGCCGCCGTGCTCGCCGCCCGCGGTCGCCGAGAGGGAGGGGGTGGCCTGGCCGAGCGAGGTGCGCAGTTCGTCGATGGTGGTGCCGGCATGTGCCGACCAGGTCAGGCCGGTCGCCGAGAGGAAGAAGAACCCGGCCGCCGCCCAGACGCCGACGGTGCCGTGCAGGCCGAGGGTGCGGCGCCGTCCGGCGGTGCCGCGCACCCTGCGCAGGGCGCGGCGCCGGGAGAACCACAGCACCAGCCCGCCGGCCGAGATCACCCACAGCCAGCTGGCCGCCAGCTCGCTGTAGAGCCGGCCGTTCTCCCCGAGGTGCAGGTCGCGGTGGAACTCGTCGATCCAGGTGCGCAGCGGCAGGGCGCCGGTCGAGCCGTACTGTTCGAGGGCGCCGCGCACCTCGGCGGTGTACGGGTCGACGAACACGGCGAGCACGTGGTCCTCGCCGACGCCCGGTACGCCGGTCAGCAGCACCCTGGTGGCGGCGTCGGCCTCGGGCGAGGGGCGCACGGCCGTGACCGTGCCCTGGGGATGGGCCTCGCGGGCGGCGGCGACCTGCCGGGAGACCGGCAGCTTGCGGTCGCCGACCGGGACCGTGGTCTCGTGGCGGTACACGATCTCCTCGGCCTGGAACGAGGCGGCGTACAGCAGCCCGGTGACGGCGGCGACCAGCAGGAACGGTGCCACCAGCACACCGGCGTAGAAGTGCAGGCGCAGGATCAGGGGGCGCAGCGGGGCCCAGGCGCCCCTGGGCGGGGCAGGCGGGGCCGGTTGCGGGGCCTCGTCCGTGGCGGTCGGGGGAGCGGTGGTCATCGGCGGGCTTCTCCGGGACGTCGTGGGGACCGTGGTGGTGCAGTAGTCGGGGCGGCGCGGCCCGGAGTTCCCCGCGGTTCGTGTGGCCTGCGCCACGGGCGGGACCTGAGGGCGCGGCGGTTCCCGTGGCATCCTGGCGCGATGGGAACTCCGTACGAGCGCGTGCCCCTGGCCGAGCGGGTCGAGGAACTCCTCGCCGACGACGGCCCGTTGCCGATCGTCGCGGCCGGCGACCCGGTGCTGCGGCGCGGCACCGAGCCCTACGACGGTCAGCTGGGGCCCGCGCTGCTGGCCCGCTTCGTCGAGGCGCTGCGCGTCACCATGCGCGCGGCGCCGGGCGTCGGGCTGGCCGCGCCGCAGGTCGGTGTCCCGCTGCGGATCGCGGTGATCGAGGACCCGGCGCCGGTGCCGCAGGAGGTGCGGCTGGCGCGCGGGCGGGTGCCGCAGCCGTTCCGGGTGCTGGTCAATCCGTCCTACGAGCCGGCCGGCGCCGCCCGGGCCGCGTTCTTCGAGGGCTGTCTGAGCGTGCCGGGCTGGCAGGCGGTGGTCGCGCGGCCCGCCGAGGTGCGGCTGACCGGGCAGGACGAGCACGGGCGCGCGGTGGACGAGGTGGTCGGCGGCTGGCCCGCGCGGATCGTGCAGCACGAGACGGACCACCTCGACGGCACGCTGTACCTGGACCGGGCCGAGCCGCGCTCGCTCTCCTCCCACCGGGCGGTGGCGGAGTACTGGTCGCAGCCGACGCCGGAGGAGGCGGCGCGGGCCCTGGGCTTCGAGCTGCCGTGACGGGCCCCGGCGGGCCGCCTGACGCCCCGTGGCCTCGTTCCCCCGGCCGGCGCCGCGGGGCCCGTCCCGCCCCGCGGGGCGGGACGGGCCCCGCGGCGCCGGCCGGGGGAACGAGGCCACG
>NZ_JBFATO010000001.1:0-73118 GCF_040678355.1 Streptomyces sp. NPDC052701 | reverse complement strand
GGGGTCGAGCAGGCTGCCGTCGAGGAGCTGGTTGACGTTGACGCCGGGGTCGGTGGCGGCATGGGTCAGGCGGGGCGGGACGGGCCCCGCGGCGCCGGCCGGGGGTCAGGAGTCGCGGTAGGCCTCCAGCAGCCGCAGCCACACCTCGCTGATCGTCGGGTACGACGGGACCGCGTGCCACAGGCGGCCGAGCGGGACCCGCCCGGCGACCGCGACCGTCGCCGAGTGGATGAGCTCGCCGACGCCGGGACCGACCAGGGTGACGCCGCGCAGGGTCTCGTCCTCCAGGTCGACGACCATGCGGGCCCGGCCCTTGTAGCCGTCGGCGTACAGGCCCGCGCCCGCCACGGAGGACAGGTCGACGTCGACGGCGCGCACCCGGTGCCCGGCCTCCTCCGCCTCGGCCAGGGACAGGCCCACGGCAGCCGCCTCCGGGTCGGTGAAGACGACCTGGGGGACGGCGGCGTGGTCGGCGGTCGCGGCGTGGGCGCCCCACGCCTCCTCGGCGAGGGTGGCGCCGGTGGCCCGGGCGGCGATGGCGGCACCCGCGATGCGGGCCTGGTACTTGCCCTGGTGGGTGAGCAGGGCGCGCCGGTTGACGTCGCCGGCCGCGTACAGCCAGTCGTGGCCGGTGACGCGGAGGCTGTCGTCGACGTCGAGCCATGACCCGGGCTCCAGGCCGACCGTCTCCAGGCCGATGTCCTCGGTGCGCGGGGCGCGTCCGGTGGCGAACAGGATCTCGTCGGCCTCGATGCGCTCGCCGGTGCCGGTGACGACCACGACCGTGCCGTTCTCGCGGGTCACCGACTCCACGGAGGTGCCGGTGCGGACGTCCGCCCCCGCCTCGGTGAGGGCTTCGGCGACCAGTTCCCCGGCGAAGGGCTCCATGCGGTTGAGCAGGCCCTTGCCGCGGACGAGGACGGTGACCTTCGAGCCGAGGGCCTGCCAGGCCGTGGCCATCTCCGTGGCGACCACACCGCCGCCCACCACCACCAGCCGGCCGGGCACGGCTCCGGCACCGGTGGCCTCGCGGCTGGTCCACGGTTCGACCTCGTCGAGGCCCGGCAGGCCGGGCAGCGCGGCGCGGCTGCCGGTGCACACGGCCACGGCGTGGCGGGCCGTGAGGACCCGCCGCGTGCCGTCCGGGCCGCTCACCGTCACCGTGCGCGGCCCGGACAGCCGCCCGTGGCCGCGGTACAGGTCGGCGCCGATGCCCTCGAGCCACCGGACCTGGCCGTCGTCCTTCCAGTGGGAGGTGTAGTAGTCGCGGTGGGCGAGGACCGCGGGAGCGTCGAGGGGGCCCCGCACCGACTGGCGCAGGCCCGGCACGCGGCGGGCGTCCGCCCGGGCGATGACCGGCCTGAGCAGGGCCTTGCTGGGCATGCACGCCCAGTACGAGCACTCGCCGCCGACCAGTTCGCTCTCCACGACCGCGGTGGAGAGGCCGGCCGCGCGCGTGCGGTCGGCGACGTTCTCCCCCACGGGTCCGGCGCCGAGCACCACGACGTCGTACGCGATCGAATCCGTTTCCGTCATGGGGCCAGTCTGGTGGGTGGTGTGCGCCGGGGCCACACGGGTACGTGCGCGGAATAACACGGGTACGTGCGCGGAATACCGGACCGGCCGGCCGTGTTGTGCCGACGGCCCGCCCCCACACCAGGAAGAGGGAAACACGCCATGAGCAGCACCGTGGAGCTCACCAAGGAGAACTTCGACCAGACGGTCACGGAGAACGACTTCGTCCTGATCGATTTCTGGGCGTCCTGGTGCGGGCCGTGCCGGCAGTTCGCCCCCGTCTACGAGAAGGCGGCCGAGGAGAACCCGGACCTGGTGTTCGGCAAGGTGGACACCGAGGCGCAGCCGGAGCTGGCCGCTGCCTTCGGCATCCAGTCGATCCCGACGCTGATGATCGTGCGGGACCAGGTCGCCGTGTTCGCCCAGCCGGGGGCGCTGCCGGAGGCGGTTCTGACGGACGTCATCGGGCAGGCCCGGAAGCTGGACATGGACGAGGTCCGCAAGCAGATCGCCGAGCAGCAGGACCGGCAGCCGCAGCAGGGCGAGTGACGCCCCCGGCGAGGGCTCCGGGACGGGAGGGCCTCGGAAGGGGCAGGCCGCAACGCCACCGCGCACCGTCGTCCAGCGCAGCTCGGTGAAGGCTCCGGGCCGGCCTCGCAGCCGAAGCGGGCGCCGGTGCCGCAGGCCGCGATGCCGCCGGAGGACCGCCCCGCGCGCCGTACGCGGAAGCCGGAGGACCGCCCCGTCCGCCGCACACGGAAGAGGCACACGTCCGGGTGACCGTCCGGCGCTCGTGCGCCGCCCGTGCCCTGCCGCCGGGCCGCGGCGCCGCCGGGTCCTTCACGCTCCCGGACCCCCGCCCTCGTGGGTCAGCTGGAGTCGCGGTGGACGACCGTGGCCCCCAGCGCCTTGTGCGTCCCGGGCGCGGCACCCGGGTCGCGCACCGCGCGGTCGACCAGTTCGGCGAGTTCCCGGCCGGACGGCAGCTCCAGCCGGACCGTGGTCAGCCGCGGCCGCAGCAGCCGGCCGAGCATCAGGTCGTCGGCGCCGACCACGGCCGTCTCCCGGGGGATGTCCACGCCCTCGTCCTGCAGGGCGCGCATCAGCAGCATCGCGTACTCGTCGTTGTACGCGAACACCGCGTCGAGGCCGAGTCCCCGCCAGCGTGCCGCGAGCCGCGCGGCGCAGTCCTCGTCGTAGGCCAGCGGCAGCTCGGTGACCGTGGCGCCGGTGCCCCGCACGGCCTGGCGCACGCCGGCGAGGCGGGGCGCGGAGAAGCCCTCCAGGCCGGCCTCCTGGGGGACGACGACGCCGATCCGGCGCCGGCCGCGGTCGCGCAGGTGGGCCCCGGCGCTGCGGCCGACCGCCTCGTGCTCCACCAGCAGGGCGTACGCGCCCTCGACGGTCTGCGGGCCGAGGGTGACCACCGCCCGGGCACCGGAGCGCTTGAGCACCGCCACGCCCTGCGGGCCGAGGCCCGAGCCGGGCACCAGGACGGCCACGGGCCGCAGCTCGGCCCAGGCGCGGGCGGCCTCGTCGCCGTGCGGGCCGGCGGTGCCGTACTGCACGACCGTGTAGTCGAGGTGGCTCAGCGCCCCCTGGAGGTCGGCGATGAACCGGCTGTAGAGCGGTCCGACGGGGAAGGCGGGTGCGGGCATCAGGACCATGCGGCTGTGCCCGGCGCGCAGGCTGCGGGCCGCCGCGTGCGGGACGTACCCGAGTTCCCTCGCGGCCTGGTGGACCCGGCGGCGGGTGGGCTCGCTGATCCGTACGGCGCCGGCGTTGTTGAGGACGTAGGAGACGGTCGCGCGCGAGACGCCGGCCAGGCGGGCCACATCGGCGCTCGTGGGCACGGCGCCCGGCGGCGCGGGCGTGTTCGGTATCTGCACCATGACGCACCGCATCTTCGCAGAGGCCCGGACCGGCCCTTCGCGCGGGGGAGTTGGGGCGAAACGGTGTGCGTCCGTCCGCGGCCGGCCCGGACCGTCAGCCGGGCCGCCCGGTGCCCGTCACGCGGTTCACGAGGTCGACCCACGCGGCCTCCAGGCGCTCCAGCGGCATCCCGCACTGCCTGGTCAGGTGATGGACCAGGACAGGGTCGAGCTGGCCCATCAGCGTGTGGGCGAGCAGTTCGCAGTCCGCGTCGGGGACCGTCTGGCGCAGCAGCACGGCGACGTGGTGGCACAGCACGCGGCGGGGGGCGGCCGTGAAGCGGCGGTCCGCGTCGGGCTCGGCCGCCAGCATCAGGTCCAGTTCCTCGGCCGAGCGGCGCAGCAGGGCGCAGCCGAAGGCCCGCAGCCGCTCGACGGGGGGCGCCCCGGGGCCCAGCGGCGGGGGGCCGCTGAGGAACGCGGCCTGGAACTTCTTCTCGGTGTGGTCGAGCAGCGCCGTGAGCAGGCCGGTGCGGTCGCCGAAGCGGCGGAAGACCGTGCCCTTGCCGACGCAGGCCGCCGCGGCCACCGCCTCCATGGTGACGCCGGCCGCGCCGCGCTCCGCGACCAGCCGGGCGGCGGCCTCCAGCAGCCGGGCCCGGTTGCGCGCCGCGTCGGCCCGCAGGCAGGGCTCGTCGGCGTCGGACCCAGTGCCCAGTTGCAGCAGCTCGCGCCGGCCGACGGATTCCTCGGGGGTCGGGAAGGAGGGAAGAGCGGCGGACATGAAGCCAGCGTAAAGCATCCGGAAGAAAACTGGACCACGGTCCGTTTAAAGTGCTACAACAGAAACGGACCTCGGTCCGGATCGTTACGGCAGTGTTTCAGCACCTGGGAGTTCCGCATGTCTGTTCGCATTCTTGCGCTCGTCGGCAGCCTTCGCGCCGGTTCGCACAACCGTCAGCTCGCCGAGGCGGCCGTCAAGCTCGCCCCCGAGGGAGCCGAGGTGCAGCTGTTCGAGGGCCTGGCCGACATCCCCTTCTACAACGAGGACATCGACGTCGAGGGCGGCGTCCCGGCCGCCGCCGCCAAGCTGCGCGAGGCCGCCTCCGCCGCCGACGCCCTGATCCTGTTCACCCCCGAGTACAACGGCACCATCCCGGCCGTCCTGAAGAACGCCATCGACTGGCTGTCCCGCCCGTACGGCGCCGGCGCCCTCACCGGCAAGCCGGTCGCCGTGGTCGGCACCGCGTTCGGCCAGTACGGCGGTGTCTGGGCGCACGACGAGACCCGCAAGGCCGTGGGCATCGCCGGCGGCAAGGTGATCGAGGACATCAAGCTGTCCATCCCCGGTTCGATGACCCGTTTCGCCGAGACGCACCCGGCCGACGACGCCGAGGTCGCCGCGCAGCTGACCGAGGTCGTCGCCCGCCTGCACGGCCAGGCCACCGAGCCGGCCGCGGCCTGACCGCTCCCGCCCGGCACCCCGAAGGGGGCCGGAGCCGACCCGGCTCCGGCCCCCTTCGGCGTGTCCGGGTCCCGCCTCGCACGCGCTCCGCGCCCGCCCGGCCGCCGGTGCCGGCCGGCCGGACGGGAGGGGGCGCCCCCTGGTGCTCCCGTGCGGGCGGGACCCGGCGTCGTCGCTGCCGGCCGCCCCCTTCCCTCTCGTCCGGAGGCGGCGACGGGGCTACCGGCTCGCCGACTGGTGACGGCCGTGCAGCGCCTGCAGGACGTCCTGGTCCGTCAGCTGGCCGAAGTCGTCGTACCAGAGGCCGACGGCCATGAACGCGGCCGGCCGGTGCAGGCAGATCACCTCGTCGGCCTCGGCCCGCATCGACTCGGCGGCCTCCGGCGAGGCCACCGGTGCGGCCAGCACGAGCCGCGCGGGCCCCTGACGCCGCACGAAGCGCAGCGCGGCGCGGGCCGTGGAGCCGGTCGCCAGGCCGTCGTCGACGACGATCACGGTCCGTCCGCGCAGCGCGGGGGCGGGGCGGCCCTGCCGGTAGAGCCGCTCGCGGCGGCGGAGCTCCGCGCGTTCCCGTTCCACGACGGGGGCGAGCACGGCCCTGCTCAGACGGAGCCGGCCGAGGGCGTCCTCGTCGAAGAGCGGCTCCTCGTCGCCGGCCATCGCGCCGACGCCGAGCTCCTGCTGGTAGGGCGCGCCGATCTTGCGTACGACGAGCACGTCGAGCGGGGCGTCCAGGGCCCGGGCGACCTCCTGGGCGACGGCTACGCCGCCGCGGGGCAGGGCCAGGACGACGGGATCCGGCAGGGCTCCCTCGTCCTGGCGGGCGCGCAGCCGTTCGGCCAGCAGCCGGCCGGCCTGCCGGCGATCTCGGAACCGCATGGTGACGGGCCCCCTTACCTGAACGTTCCCCACCGGGACGGCCCTCTCGGTCCGGCATCCGCGTACCCCCTCCCCCGCGCGCGATGCGCTTCGCCGGGTCCTCCGTCACACTCGGAGCACGGGGTGTTTCCAGCCGGCCGGCGCAGCCGGCCCGGCACCGTGTGCACGGGCGCCGGACGCGCCCGTGCGCCACCGCGCACCAGGCCCCCGCAGACTCCGACGTGACGGGAGCTCCCCGATGACCAGCGCCCCTTCCCCCTCGCAGTCCGCCCGGCCGGGCCCGCGCATCGGCGTACTGGGCTCGTACGGCGGCTTCAACATCGGCGACGAGTCGATCCTGACCTGCGTGCTCGCCTGTCTGCGCGCCCAGCGCCCCGGGGCCCGGCTGGTCGTCTTCAGCCGGAACGCCGAGCACACCCGCGCCCACCATCCGGGCGCCGACGAGGTGGTGGACTGGGAGGGCGTCAGCCGCCACCGGGTCTTGGACGCGCTGGCGTGCCTGGACGTGCTGGTGCTGGGCGGCGGCGGGCTCCTGTTCGACGGCGAGGCGCGCCGCTACCTGCGGCTGGTACGGGCCGCGCAGGAACGCGGCATCCGCACGTTCGCCTACGCCCTGGGCGCCGGCCCGCTGCGGGAGGCCGACGACCGGGAGGCCGTGCGCACCGTGCTGGCGGACTTCGACGACGTCGTGGTGCGGGACGAGGAGTCCCGGCTGGTGCTGGAGGAGGTGGGCGTCGAGCGTGACATCGCCGTCACCGCCGACCCGGCGCTGCTGCTGGAGCCGGAGCCCTTCACCGACGCGATGATGCGCCACGAGGGCGTGCCCACCGACTCGCGCCTGGTGGGGATGTCGGTGCGGGAGCCGGGCCGGGCGGCCGAGAAGCTGGACGAGGGCGGCTACCACGCGCTGCTCGCCGACGTCGCGGACTTCCTCGTGCGGCGGCTGGACGCGCACGTGGTGTTCCTGCCGATGGAGCGGCACGACGTGCGGCACGCGCACGCCGTGCTGTCCCACATGACCGCGCCGGACAAGGGGCGGATCCTGCACGGCTCCTACAGTCCGGGTCAGGTGCTCGGCTTCATGCGCCACCTGGACCTGGCCGTCGGCATGCGTTTGCACTTCGTGATCTTCGCGGCGCTGTCCGGGCTGCCCGTGCTGCCGCTGCCGTACTCGGGCAAGGTGTTCGACTTCGCGAGCCGGATCGGCGCGCCGGCCCTGGTGGGGGTGGCCCGTGAACAGGCGGGGCTGCTGCTGGCGGAGGTGGACCGGCTGTGGGACGAGTACCCGCGGCGCCGCGCGGACCTGCGGGCCCGCGTCCGGGAGCTGTCCGTGCTGGCCCTGGAGACCTGCGCGCGCTGCGGGGTCCTGCTCGACGAGGTCGACGGCGGCGCGGACGCGGCGGACCGGCGGGTCCGCACCGAGCCCCGCCCGCTGGGCGTGTGACGCCGCCGGGCGTGGGGCACGCGGTCGCCGGACCCGCTCCGTGGAAGGACAGCGATGCCGATCCTGCAAGAGCCCCGGGAGTCCCGCACCGTCACCCTGCCCGCGCGGCCCGCGCGGCACGGCGGGCGGGCCGACGTCCTGGTGGTGGGCGGCGGCCCCGCCGGGTGTGCCGCCGCGGTCGCCGCGGCCGACGCCGGGGCCGACACCGTCCTGGTCGAGCGGTACGGGTTCCTCGGCGGCAACGCGACCGTGGCGCTGGTGATGCCGCTGATGTCGTTCCACAACGAGCACCGGCAGGCCGCCTTCACCGAGTCCGGTGACAACGCCCGGCTGCTGCCCACCGACCACGGCGACGGCGAGCCGGTGGTCGCGGGCGTGCTGTGGCGGCTGCTGGACAGGCTCGCGGGGCGCGGCGGCTGCCTGCCGCCCTCCCGGAAGACCGGGTACACGGTCCCCTTCGACCCGGAGCTGTTCAAGCTGGTCCTGCTCGACATGATGGACGAGTCGGGGGTGCGGATGCTGTTCCACGCCTTCGCCTCCACCGCGCTGCGCCTGGAGGACGGCTCCGGCTGGCGGGTGGTGTTCGAGACCAAGTCCGGCCCGGTGGTGATCGACGCCGGGGTGGTCGTGGACGCCACGGGCGACGGCGACGTCGCGGCCGCGTGCGGGGCGCCGTACGAGATCGGCCGCCCGGAGGACGGACTGGTGCAGCCGATGACGCTGATGTTCCGCGTCGCGGACTTCGCGCGGCCCGACTTCGCCGACTACGTGCGCGCGCACCCGGACCAGTGGCGCGGGGTGCACGGCCTGTGGGACCTGATCGAGGAGGCGCGGGCGGACAACGACCTGCGGCTGCCGCGCGAGGACATCCTGTTCTTCGCCACGCCGCATCCGCGCGAGGTCGCGGTCAACAGCACCCGGGTGACCCGCGTGCTCGGCACCAGCGTGTGGGACCTGACCCGCGCCGAGTACACGGCCCGGCGCCAGCTCGCCCAGATCGACCGCTTCCTGCGCACCCGCGTGCCCGGCTTCGAGGAGTCGTACGTGGTGCAGAGCGGCAGCCACATCGGCGTGCGGGAGACCCGGCGCGTCCTCGGCGACTACCAGCTGACCGGTCACGACATCCTGGCCGCGCGCATCTTCCCGGACGTCGTCGCGCACGGCGCCTACCCGGTCGACATCCACAACCCGCGCGGCTCCGGCACCATTCTCAAGCGGGTGCCGCAGGGCAGCTTCTACGACATCCCGCTGCGCTGCCTGGTCCCCCGGGGCACCGAGCGGCTGCTGGTGGCCGGCCGCTGCATCTCCGGGACGCACGTGGCGCACTCGTCGTACCGGGTCATGCCCATCGCGATGGCGACCGGCCAGGCGGCCGGGGTGTGCGCCGCGCTGACCGTGCGCCACGGGCACGGTCCGCGGGGCGTGCCCTACCGGCTGGTGCAGCGGGAACTGCTGCGGCAGGGCGCCCGGCTGCGCACGGACCTGCCGGCGGTGACCTGAGGGAGCGGGAGGCCGTCGCCGGAAGGGGCCGCCACGGGCCCGCCCGGGTCAGCGCGCCGCCAGCTGCTCCTCGCACCACTGGCGGGCCGCGTCGGTGACCCGGTCCAGCGTTCCGGGCTCCTCGAACAGGTGGGTGGCGCCGGGCACCACGTGCAGGCGGTGCGGGGCGTGCAGCCGCCGGGCCGCCTCCCGGTTCAGCCCGAGCACCCGGTGGTCGCGCCCGCCCACGACGAGCAGCACCGGAACCCGTACGGCGTCCAGGGCGTCCCCGGCCAGGTCGGGCCGGCCGCCGCGCGAGACGACGGTGAGGACCCGGCCGGGCCGGCCGGCGGCGGCGACCAGGGCGGCGGCCGCGCCGGTGCTCGCGCCGAACAGCACGACGGGCAGGTCCCGGGTGGCGGGCTCGGCCCCCAGCCAGTCGATCGCGGCCGCCAGACGGCGCCCCAGCAGCGGGATGTCGAAGCGGAGCCCGGCGGTGACCAGGTCCTGGCGTTCCTCCTCCTCGGTGAGCAGGTCGATCAGCAAGGTGGCGAGCCCGGCCGCGCCCAGCCCGGCGGCGACCTCGCGGTTGCGCGGGCTGTGCCGGGAGCTGCCGCTGCCGTGCGCGAACAGCACGACCGCCCGCGCGGGCGCCGGCGCCAGCACGGTGAGGTCGCCCACCAGGTCCCTGCCGTCGGCGGGCACCGTGACCGTCCGGGAGATCATCGTCGGCCTCCTCTGCCTCGGGGGACCCGGTCCCGCGGCCGTGCCGCCGGGTGCGGGATCCCGCGGTCGACGGGTCGGTGAGGTGTGCTCCGGCCGCGTACCCGCGATGACGCACGGCTCCCGCCGGGGCGGCACCACGGGCGGTCCGGCCGCCGGCCGCCGCCGGCGTCCCGCCCGCCCGCACCGGCCGCGCGTGGCGGACACGGCCCGTCCGCGCCCTCCGCGCCGGACCTCCCCGCGACCTCGTTCCGGTGACAGCCGACGCGGGCGGGGGCCGCATGCGCGGGCGGTGATCGGGCAGTCGAGGGACATGGTCGGTGACACGGGAGACGACAGTCGGGTACGGCGGCCGGGTGGCAGCGGGCACCGGACGGTGCAGCACGCCGCCGACATCCGGATCGAGGCGTGGGCGGCGAGCCGGGAGCACTGCCTGGCCGAGGCGGTACTGGGGATGGTGGAGTGCTTCGCCGACGTCTCCGGGGTGCGGCCCACCGCCGTGGACCGCGTCCGGCTGGCCGAGGCCAGCGACGACGACCTGCTGGCCACGCTGCTGGACGAGGTCATCTACCGGCTGGAGGTGTACGGCCAGGTGCCCGTGGACGTGGAGGCCGACGAGGCCGACGGCGGCCTGGACGTGCGGCTGGCGGTCGCCGGGCTGGCGGACGTGGAGATCACGGGGGCGGTCCCGAAGGCGGTGGCCTGGGACGAACTGCGCATCGGGCCGGGGCCGTACGGCTGGTCGTGCGCGGTGACGGTCGACGCCTGAGGCTGGCGGGCGGGTCGCGGGGCCCGGCGGTCCCCGTGCGGGCCGGTCCCGGAGGTTCCCGCCGGGGAGGCGTCCTCGGTGCCGCCCTCCCCCGCTCTCTCCGGACGCGTTCCGGACGCGTTCCGGGGGGTGCGGAAGGGCTGCGGAACTCCTTCCGGAGAGTTCCCGGTACCCGGGGCGGCCGGGCCCCGGCCGCGCACCGCGGCACGGCGGGTGCGCCCCTGGCGCGCGGCCGCGGGCCGGGGGCGGGGTGTCGGCCGCCCCCGGCCCGCCTGTGCTCAGCGTGCGCCGGGGACTTCCTCCGTCACGCCGTTCAGGGGCGAGGCGGGGTCGCTGCCGTACGGGCGGGTGATGGCCTCCAGGCCGTGGCCGGCCGGGTCCGTGAAGTACACGCCGCGGCCGCCGTCGTTGCGGTTGATCCGGCCCGGGTGCCTGCCGTGCGGGTCGGCCTGGAAGGGGATCCCCCGCTCGACGAGCCGGGCGAGGATCGCGTCGAACTCCTCCTCGGAGACGAGGAACGCGTAGTGCTGCACGGGGATGTCGATGTCGACGGTCGCGAAGTCCAGCGTGACGCCGTTGGCGGTCGTCACCGGCAGGAACATCCCGGCCGGTTCCCCGACCTGCAGGCCGAGGATCCCGGCGAGGAAACGGGCGGACTTCTCCCGGTCGTGGGAGAGGACGATGGTGTGGTTGAACTCGACTGACACTGCTCAATGCCTCCACGGGCATCTCCGCGGCGCCTCCATGCCTCACCCGGCCGGTGACCGGCACGCGATGCCGCGACCCGGATCGTAGACGCGCCGGTCCGCGTCCGTCGAGCGGTTTCCGGCCGGGCGCGCGGCGCGGCCCGGCGGCACGGAGAACGGATGACCGGCCGGATCCGCCGGTGCTCCCGGGGCCCCGGGGTGTCCTCCGGCCGTCTGCTCGCCTCCGCGGCGGCGTCCCTCGCGCTGATCCCGGTCCCCGGGCCCAGTGCGCCGTCCGTGGTCGGGCGGGCGCCGGCGCAGGGGCGCCGCGCCGCGCCGACCGCGGTGGCGGGGAACACGCTCGGCGCCTGCGTGCTCGTCGTGGCCGTCGCGTCCGGGACCGGGTCCGCCGCGGAACGCTCGGTGCCCGTCCTCACGGCGCCGGGGCCGGCGGGTACCGCCTGCCCGGTGTACCTCGGTGCGAGGACGCGGCGCGAACGAGGCGCGCCGCGGGCCGCGTTCGCCGGTGGCGGGGCGGCGCACGGCGGAACGCGCACGTTCCGGGAGGGGTTCGCGGTCGGGGCCGGCACCCCCGGGACCCTCGTGTTCTTCGCGGCCGTGCTGCCGCAGCCCGTCGCGCGCGGACAGGGCGGTGCGGCCCGCGGGTGCCCATGCCGAACTCCGGTCCGCGCGGCGGGCATCCGGCGCACGGGGTCCACCGCCCGAATTCCGCATCGGATCAGCAGGGCGAGCTGGTGCGGTACTTGACGGCCGCGGAGGCCGGACGCGGGGTTGCGCGGTCTGCCGGCCGCCCTGCATCGTGGCACTGCGACCGGGCTGCGCACGGCCCTGCTCCCACCACCTCCGAGGGAAACAGTGACTCACGCCGAAGGGGCAGCGGTCCCCGACCCACTGCTGATCACGCAGGCCGTCGCGGAGGACGGCACCACGGTCGTCACGCTCCGGGGAGAGGTCGACCACACCTGCGGGGCGCGGCTGGCGGACACCGTGGTGACCTGTACGGGGGCCGGCAGGAACACCGTGGTCGACCTCAGCGCGGTGACCTTCATCGACTCGACGGGCATCAACACCCTCCTCGCCGCGCACCAGGCCGCGCGGAACAACTGGCTGCGCCTGGTGGTCCGTCCGGGCCCGGTGCTGCGCGTGGTGCGGCTCGTCGGCCTCGACACCGTGGTGGCCTGCCACCCCACCCTCCAGGAGGCCCTCCGCGGCTGAGGCCGGGGCCGGTCCCCGGCCGGTCAGCCGCCGGCCGGCCCGAGCACGCGGCGCAGCGCGCTGTCGGGGCGGGCGGTGAGGTCGGCCCAGGTGCCCTCCTCCACGATGCGGCCGGCTTCCAGGACGGCGATGCGGTCGGCGCGGCGGATGGTGGCCGGGCGGTGGGCGATGACGAGGGTGGTGCGACGGGTGTCCCCGCCCAGGGCGGCGGCGAGTTCCTCGTCCGCGGTGTTGTCCAGGTGGGCGGTGGTCTCGTCCAGGACGAGGACCCGGGGACGGGCCAGCAGGGCGCGGGCGAGGGCGATGCGGGCCCGCTGCCCGCCGGAGAGGGTGGCGCCGCGTTCCCCGACGACGGTGTCCAGCGCCGCGACGCGGTCCACGCCGCACAGGCGGGCCGTCTCGGCCAGCAGGCGGTCGTCCGCGTCCGGTGCGGCCAGGCGCAGGTTCTCGGCGAGGGTGCCGTGGAAGAGGGGGGTGTCCTGGCCCACCACGGCGACGGCGCGGCGCAGTTCGGCGTCCGGCAGGTCGCGCAGGTCGACGGGGTCCGCGGTGCCGGGCAGCAGCTGGACGGCTCCCTCGGAGGGGTCCCAGAAGCGGGCCAGCAGGTGGGCGCAGGTCGACTTGCCGGCTCCCGAGGCGCCGACCAGGGCGACGGTCTGCCCGGCGGGGACCGTCAGGTCGACGCCGTTCAGGACGGGCCGGTCGCCGTAGGCGAAGCTCAGCCGGTGCAGCCGTACGCCCAGCGGTCCGGGCGGCAGGCGGCGGGGCGCGGCGGGCGGCGGGGCGAGCGCGGGGGCCCGCACGGCCGCGTCGACGCGGGCCGCGGCGGCGCGCAGGGACACGGCCCGGCTGAGCGCCCGGGCCGACTCGGCGACCGGGCCCAGCACCGCCACGGCCAGCGTCGTCGCCGCCGGGACCCAGGCGCCGTGCAGCCGCCCGGCGGCGGCCGACTGGGCGGCGGCCGTCACCACGCCGACCACCGCCACCACGATGAGGAGGTCGCGGACGGCGGCGGCCAGGGCCTCCCAGGTGGCCTCCGCCCGCTGCGCCCGCCCCACCGCGCGGCCCCGGTCGGCGAGGCGGCGGCGCCGCTCGGGCAGCCCGCCGAAGGCGAGCAGTTCGCGCAGCCCGTCGACGGCCTCCACGGTGTCGGCCGACAGCCGCGCGGCCGCTTCCCGGGTGCGGGCCCCGCGCGCCGCGCGCGTCCGCGCGTCGGCGAACGGCGCCGCGGCGAGCAGCGCGGCGACCGGCAGCACCACCGCCGTCAGCCACGGCTCCACCACGGCCAGGGCCGCGGCGCCCCCGGTGAGGACCACTCCGGAGGCCAGGAGCTGGGCGGTGGTGTGGGCGTAGAAGAACTCCAGCGCCTCCACGTCGGCCATGGCGGTGGCGGCCAGGTCCCCGCTGCGCCGCCCGGCCACCCGGGCGGGCGCGCTGCGGGCGAGCCCGTCGAAGACCCGCACGCGCAGCGCGGCCAGCACCCGGTAGGCCAGGTCGTGCGAGAGGTCCATCTCCCGCCAGGTCGTCAGGGCGCGCACGAGGACCAGGGCGAGGAGGACGGCGGCCGTGGCGGCGGAGGGGGCGCGGTGCTCGACGACCGCGGTGCCGACGGTGTGCGCGGCCAGCGTCAGCAGGGCGACCAGCGAGGCCTGTTCGACGAGCGCGGCGGCGCAGGTGCGCGCCATCATGGCCCGGTGCCCGGCGAGGGCGGGCAGCAGGGCGCGCAGGGCGCCGCGTGCGGGCACGGCCGCGTCCGGGGTGGGGGTGGTGGCGGTCATGCGGCGCGTCCTCCTTCGTACGGCTCCCCCGCCGCGACGAGTCGCGCGTACAGGCCTCCGGCCGCGGCGAGGGCGGTGTGGTCGCCGACGGCGTCCACGCGTCCGCCGTCCAGGACCACGACGCGGTCGGCGTGCCGGACGGCGGCGAGGCGGTGGGCGACCACCAGGACGGTACGGCCGGCCGCGGCGGCCGGCAGGTCGCGGACGATGTCCGCCTCGCGGCGTTCGTCGACCGCGCTGGTGGCCTCGTCCAGGACGAGCACCGGGGCGTCGGCGAGCAGGGCCCGGGCGAGGGCGAGCCGCTGCCGCTGCCCGCCGGAGAGGGTGGCGCCCCGTTCGCCGAGGACGGTGGCGTAGCCGTCGGGCAGGGCGGCGATCTCGTCGTGCACGCCGGCGGCGCGGGCCGCGCGGACCAGCTCGGCGTCCGTCGCCTCCGGCCGGGCCAGGCGCAGGTTGTCGGCGATGGTGGCGTGGAAGAGGTGGGTCTCCTGGGAGACGACGGCGATGCCCCGCCGCAGCGCGTCGAGCGCGTACCCGGTCACGTCGCGCCCGCCGACCACGACCCGGCCCGCCCCCGGATCGTGGTGGCGCAGGAGGAGGGCGAGCAGGGTGGACTTGCCGGCGCCCGACGGTCCGACGATCGCGGTGGTCCGTCCGGCCTCGGCGGTGAAGGTGACGCCCCGCAGCGCGGGCGTCCCGGCGCCGGGGTAGGTGAACTCCACGTTCTCGAAGCGCACTTCGGGCGGGGCCGGCCAGTCGGCCGGTGCCGTTGCGGTGTCGGGGACGGCGGGTTCGGCGGTGCGCAGGGCGGTGAGCCCGTCGGCGGCCGACGCGCCCAGGTATCCGGCGTGCCACTCGCGGGACAGGTCGCGCACGGGCCGGAAGCACTCGGAGGCCAGGAGCAGCAGCAGATACGTGCTCGCCGGGGCGGAGGACCCGGTGACGGCCGACCGGCAGGCGAGCAGCGCGGCGGCCACGACGCCGCCCTGGATGGCGAGGTCGGTGAGCCCGGTGTCCACGAGCGACACGCGGAGCTTGGCGACGGTCGCCCGGTGCAGTGCCGCCGAACGCTCCTCCAGCCGCCGCCGGGTGCGCCCGACCGCGCCCGCGGCCCGCAGCGCGGGCATGCCCTGCAGCGCCTCCAGGTAGTCGGCGCCAAGGTGTTCGTAGGTGTCCCAGTGCTCCTTGCCCCGCTCGGCCAGCAGCCGGTCCCACGCGCGCGGCCCGGCCAGGGCGAGCAGCAGGGCCGGGACGAGGCCGAGCAGGACGGCTGGTTCGACGGCGGCCAGGGCGGCGAGCAGCAGGGGCGGCACGGTGAGGGTGACGAGCAGCTGGGGCAGGTAGCGCGAGACGTAGGCGTCGACTCCCTCGACCCCGTCGACCAGGGTGGTGCGGACGGCTCCGGCGCGGGCGGTGCTCAGATGGGCGGGGCCCAGCCGTCCGAGGTGGGCGAGGAGTTCGTCCCGCAGGGCCACCCTGACCCGGGCGCCGGCGCGGGTGGCGGCGCGCCGCTGCAGGCAGCCGAGCCCGGCCCGGGCGGCGACCGTGCCGAGCACCGCCGCGAGGAGCGGCGGCAGCCGGCCGGTGTCGCCGCGGGCCACGGCGGCGAGGGCGAGGGCCAGCAGCACGGCCTGCGCGAGGTGGGTGACGGTGACGGCGCCCTGCAGGAGGGTGGCCGCGGCCAGGGGACGCCGGGCGTGCCGGGCGGCGCGACGCAGCTCGGGATGGACGATCACGAGGGCCCTTTTTCGTCGGGGTGGGTGGGACGGAGGGGTGCGGGGGCTGGGGGTGGGACGGGGGCGGTGGGGGCGGAGCCGAGGGCCAGGCCGTGGACGATCCAGTCCCGGCCGGGCGCGGCGCCGAGGGCGGCTCCGAGGTCCGCCTGCTGCCAGGAGCCGACGGGCCGGGCGGCCAGCCCGTGCCGCAGGGCGGCCAGCTGGGCCAGCTGGACGGCGAAGCCGGCCCTCAGGTGGGTCCGGCGTATCCGCCGGGCGCCGGCGTCCGCGGGGCAGCCGTATCCGAGCAGGACGGCTCCCGCGTCCGCGATCCAGCCCTGGCCCGCGGCCCAGACGGCGAGCGTGGGCCGCGCCTCCCCTGCGGCGAGCCGCCGCAGCGTGCCGCCGGGGCCCAACTCGAGGAGCTCCGGGCGTGGTTCGCCGACGGCCGCGCACCAGCCGAGTTCGCCGGCGCCCGCCTCGACGGCGGTGGCGAGCACGTCCCGCAGGGCGTCACGGGGCGGTGCGCCCCGCAGCGGGGGCGGGGCACTGCGGCGGGCGAGCAGTTCGCCCGGTGCGGGCGCCGTCGCGGGGCCGGAGGAGGGGGGACCGCCCGTCGCGGGAGCGCGGGCGGGGGAACCGTCCGCGGTGGCCCGTGCGCAGTCCTCGTGGGGAGCGAAGTGCAGCGCGGCCACCGGCTCTTCGGTGCGCCCGTCCATGCGGAGCTGCGGCGGCGCCGTGCCCAGCGCCCGTCCCGCCAGCCACAGCGCCGCCGCGGCGTGCCCGGCGTCGAGCAGGACGAGGGGCCGGGCGCGGTGGCCGTAGTGCGAGGCCGTGCGCCGCGGGCTGAGCGACAGTTCGACGCTCACCCCGGGCGGCGCGCCGCCGGGCACCGGGGCGAGGCGGTGCACGCGGTGGCGCAGCGGGTCGTAGCCGTAGCGGCCCGGTGGCAGCGGGCAGCCGGGGCCCACGGCCAGCCGGGCGTCCACCGGGTGCAGCGCCCCCGCGGACGCGGCGGGCCGCAGGCGTCCGGAACCGTCCGAGGCGGCCAGCGACAGCCGCAGCAGGAGCTCCAGGTCCAGTTCCCCGCGGCCGGCCCGCGGCAGGGGGCGCGGCGGGCCCGGCCAGGCGCGGACGGGCGGCCCGGCGGGCGTGTCCGGGCCCGGTTCCTGCGGGGAGCGGGCCCGGGCGAGCGCGGCGACGAGATCCACGGCCCGGCCCTCACATGTGCGGCGGGGGCGCCAGCGTGAAATCCTCCGGCGCGCTCGGCGCGGTCGTGCGCCATCCCCGTGCGACGGCGGCCTCGGCCAGGCGCGGGCAGCCGAAGTACCCGAAGGCCGCGGGGGCGTTGGGAAGGAGCCCGGAGACCAGGACGCGGGCGACGCGCAGCGGTGTCTCGGCCACGTCCTCGGTGGTGAGGTCGAACGTCATGACGCGGTGGCCGCGCTCGTGGAGGGCGCGCTCCAGCCGCTCCCGGCTGCCGGGCCGGACCGCGTCGAGGGACACGGTCCCGAGCGCGGGCTCGGTGAAGCGCCGGGCCTCGGCCGCCATCCGTTCGTCCAGCCAGACCTGTACGTGCGCGCCCAGGTCCCGGACGTGCTCGAACTGTTCACCGCAGGCGTCGAGGTAGCGGCGGTCCGCGCGGTGGTCGAGGTAGAGGCCGCGGGCGAGCAGGCCCGCCTCGACGGCCTGGAACACCCAGCCGTCGGGGCCGGTCAGGCCCTGGGTGAAGACCCAGGTGTGGACGGCCTCCAGCACGGCCTTGCGGGCGGCCTCGGCCGGGTCGTACTTGCAGGCGAACCCGGCCGCGTACAGGCCGAGCCGCGGATCGTGGACGAGGGCCGCCACGCAGGGGGCGAACTCGGAGGGCATCTCGACGAGGCGGACGTCGAGCGCGGATCCGGCGAGATCGTCGGCGAGGCCGGGCACGGTGGCCGGGTCGATGCCCCGGGCCGGGCCGTCGAGGTGCCACCACAGCTCCAGCGCGTCGCGTTCGACGATCTCC
This sequence comes from Streptomyces sp. NPDC052701, assembly GCF_040678355.1. Classification (NCBI taxonomy): domain Bacteria; kingdom Bacillati; phylum Actinomycetota; class Actinomycetes; order Kitasatosporales; family Streptomycetaceae; genus Streptomyces; species Streptomyces sp. NPDC052701. Next base: position 55,553 of record NZ_JBFATO010000001.1, on the reverse strand, counting down.
AGCAGGCCGCGTTCGACGGCGTCGTCGAAGCCCTGCCCGGTGGCGATCCCGGCGTAGTTGAGGTGGTGGGTGCGGGGCAGCGCGCGCAGGTCGCCCTGGCGCCAGTTGAGGTGGGTGAGGGCGACGGGTGCCCAGACCTCGGCGGTCGCGCCGCCGGGCAGCCGTTCCCGGCCCCGCGTCCACAGGGCCGGGGTGTCGGGGGTGAGGGGGCGGTAGGGGAACTTCTCGCGGGCGTACTGCCAGGCGGCGTACGCGGGCAGCTCGTCCGGCCCGTACAGCCGCAGCCCCTGGCCGGCGAGCTCGGCGGCCGTCGCGCGCAGCGGTGCGCCGGGGTGGCCGGGCGGCGGCACGCGGTTGCCGCAGTACCGCTCGACCCCCTCGGCTATCGCGGCGGTCCGGGCGCCCTCGGGGTCGCCGAAGGTGGTGCCGAGGGACACCCGGTCGGCGGGCCACAGGCCGAGCTTGCGCGCGTCGGCGATCTCGGCGGTGAGCGCGGTGTAGCGGGGCGGCGCGCCCGCGGGGTGCTCGACGGGTTTGACCTTGCGGACGATGCCGCAGACGGGGTCGACGAGGGCTTCCAGCGGCAGCGCCGTCATCGCGGGATCTCCTGTGCGGGGTCGACGGGTACGGGACGGGAGGGGAGGGCGGGGATCCGGAGCGCCACGCCGCCGGGGTCGACGTGGCGCCGGGAGGCGAGCAGCCGGGTGGCCGTGAGGGGGTCCTCGCCGGTGTGGGGGTTGCGGGCGTGGGCCGGGAAGTGGTGCCCGGCGATCTCCAGGCGGAGCCGGGTACCCGCGGGCAGCCGCCGGGCGAGCAGGCCGAGGTCCACGGTGAACTCGGCGGGGCGCCCCGGGGGGTCCGCGCGCCGGACGACGCCGACGGCGAGCCGTTCGGCCGTCCCCCCGGGGGCGATCGCGACGAGCCGGGCGGCCCAGTCGGCGGACGGGGTGTCGGCGGTGGCCCGCAGCCGTACCCCGACCGGTCCGACGACGTCCAGGGGGCGGGGCAGCGGCGCGGTGACGAGCAGGCACCGGTCGGGTGCGCCCTTCTCCGGAACCGTCAGCTCCTCGGAGGAGACGGGATGTCCGGGGTCGGCCGTGAAGGAGGCGCCGCGCAGGAGCCGCAGGCGGTGGGGGCGCGGCTCGCCCTCCGTGCCGGCGGGCAGCCACAGGGGGGCGCCGCCCAGCGCGACCGCGGCCCGGTGCCCGGCCCGCAGTTCCCCGGCCAGGGCGCGGCGGGCCCAGCGCGCGTACAGCGCGCCGAGGCTCACCCGGTGCGCCGGGAGGGCGCCGGGCCCGGGCTCGGCGACGAGGCCGTGTCCCCAGGGGCCGAGCAGCAGTCGCGCCGAGGGCCCGCCCCAGGCGCGCCACAGCGCGACGGTGTCCTCGGTGAAGTGGTCGTGGTGACCGCCGACCGCGAGCAGCGGCATCCCGGCGCGTCCGGCCCGTGCGCCGGGCCCGTTCCGTTCGCGGTGCCGCCACAGACCCGGCCAGGACGGCAGGCTCCGGCCGAGCCGCCGGGGGAGGTCGCTCAGCGGCAGGTGGGTGAACAGGCCGGGATCGGCGGCACGGGCCGCGGCCAGGGCGCCCTCGTCGGAGTCCGGGCGGTCGCCGTGGGCGGCCCACCACCCGGCGCGGGCCGCCAGGCGTTCCACGCCCGACGGTTCGCGGGCGGTCTCGGCCGCGCCGAGCGCGGGCACGGCAGCGATGACGGCGTCCGGCCGGGCCTCCCGGGGCGCGTCGAGGGCGAGCGCGAGGGCGCAGTGGGCGGCGTAGGAGCCGCCCGCCGCGACCAGTCTCCCGTCGCTCCAGGGCTGCCGGCGGATCCAGCGGGCGGTGGCCGCCCCGTCGGCGGCCTCGTGCGCGTACGGCCGCCACTCCCCCGCCGAGGCGTGCCGGCCGCGGACGTCCTGGACGACCGCGGCGAAGCCGTGCCGGGTCCAGCCGTCCAGTTCGGCGCGGTGCCGCAGCCGGTCGTAGGGGGTACGGACGAGGACGGCCGGGAAGGGGCCGGCGCCGTCGGGGAGGCGGACGTCGGTGGCGAGTCCCGCGACGGCCGTGGTGTACGGCGTCATCCGGCGCTTCCCGGTATCGGGGCGACGGCGGGGACGGGCAGGACGGGGTGCTCGGTGACGGTGAGCGTGCGCAGGTCGACGCGGCGCAGCCGACGCCGGGCCGGCGGCCCGCCGGTGCGGGAGGTACCGGTGCCGGGTTCGCCGGTGCCGGGTTCGCCGGTGGCCCACCGGGTGAGGTCGTCGGCGAGCAGGGCGGCGAGCAGGGCGGCCGCGGGAACGGTGAGGCGGACGGGCGCGCCGCAGGTGCGCGGCCCGCTCCAGTAGGCGCCCAGTTCGCGGTGGGCGGGGGTGGCGGCGAGCCGGCGGGCGCGCAGCTGGGCCGAGGTGACGTCCCCGGGCGCCGCGGCCAGGGGTTCGAGCCAGGCCTGCCAGCCCTCGCGGTGGCAGCGCAGCCAGGCGACGCCCCGCTCGGGCAGCCGGTCGGCGGCGTCCCACAGCCCCGCGGGGACGGGGCCGTCGAGGCACCACGCGACGGCCGCGGGCCGGCCGTCGGCCGCCTCGTCGAACGAGGCGGCGGCCCGGGGTTCGGCTCCGGCGGCCCGCAGGAGGGCGGCCAGCGGCTCGGTCAGCACGGGATCGCCCAGCAGCCGGACGTCCCGGCGCCCGGCGGGCCACGGGGTGTGCCGCGGGGCCTCCGCCAGGTATCCGGCGTCCTCGAAGGCCTTGACGAGGCGGTCGAGTCCGGCGTCCGGCCGGTCCGTCGCCCGGCCGGTGAGCCGGGCGAGCAGGGCGTCCTGGTCCGCGTCGCCGGTCCGCACGCCGAGGAACTCCCCGTCGGCCGTGCGGACGGCGAGCCCGCGTCCGGGTACGGCGACGACCTCGACACCGGGTGCGAGCTGGCTGGGGGACACGTCGGTTCTCCTGTGCGGGAAGGGGCGGTCACGGGGCGGTGGGGAAGGGCCGGGGTGGGCCCGCCCGGAAGGCAGCGGGCGGGCCCACGGTGGGGGGTGTCCGGTCCTCGCTTACTCCTCGGTGTCCTCGAAGGGGTTCTCGACGAGGGCGTTGGAGTGGGAGGCCGAGTCGTGGGCCAGCTGGCCCGGGTCGGCGATGGGGGCGAAGACCTGCTCGTTGTCCATGGAATTCTCCTTCTTCACAAGGGAGGTACGGCGTTCTGTTGAGCGCCATGCACCACTCTAATGAATATGATTTTCATTTCGCTACCCCTGTGAGGGGGTGATCCGGGTAACACACCGGCCAGCCGCCCTCGGGGTCCCGCCCCACCCGGCCCGCCACCTTCAGCACGTCGGCCAGCAGCCCCGGCGTGACGACCTCCTGCGGCGTCCCGTCGGCCACCACACGGCCGTCCCGCAGCGCGACGATCCGCTCGGCGAACCGGGCCGCGTGGGCCAGGTCGTGCAGCACCATCACGACGGTCAGCCGGCGCTCCTCGCGCAGCCGCACCACGGTCTGCAGCACGTCGAGCTGGTGGTGCAGGTCCAGGTAGGTGGTCGGCTCGTCGAGCAGCAGGACGCGGGTGTCCTGGGCGAGCGCCATCGCGAGCCGGACCCGTTGCCGCTCGCCCCCGGACAACGCGTCCACGGGGCGTTCGGCCCACTCCTGCACCCCGACGTCGCGCAGCGCGCGCCGCACGACGGGGTCGTCGCCCTCGCGCAGCATGCCGAGCGGGCCGCGGGCCGCGTACCGCCCCTGCCGGACCAGTTGGCGCACCGTCATGCCGGGGACGGCCGGCGCGGACTGGTGCAGCAGCGCCACCCGCCGGGCGGTGGCGCGCCGGGAGAGCCGGGCCAGGTCGTCCCCGCCGAGCCGGACGAGTCCCCGCTCGGGCCGCAGCAGCCCGGCGGCCAGCCGCAACAGGGTCGATTTCCCGCAGCCGTTGAGGCCGATGAGGGCGGTCAGCTCGCCGGGGCCGACACTCAGGTCGACGCCGCGCAGCACGGGGCGGTCCGGGTAGCCGAAGTGGACTCCCTCGACGTGGATCCCCAGGGGTTCGGTCATGCTCTGTCCTTCGTCGACATCAGAACGTCCGGTTCGGCGCACGCCGCACGACGACCAGCAGCAGCGCGGCCCCGAGGCAGGTGGTGAGCGCCCCGACCGGCAGCGTCAGCCGCCCGGTGTCCAGCGCGAGCGCCAGCAGCCGCGAGGCGAGCTGGGAGGCCGCGTCCGCCCCGCCCACCACGGCCGCTCCCACGAGGGCGGCGCCGGGCAGGGCCACCCGCAGGTCCGCGCCGTACACGGCGGTCGCCAGGTGCGGCACGAGCAGCCCGACGAACCCCAGCGCCCCGACGGCGGCCACCGCCCCCGCGGTCAGCGCCACCGCGCACAGCAGGGCCAGCCCGCGGGCCCGCCCGGCGGCCAGGCCGGCGGCGGTGGCGATGTCGTCCCCGCAGCGCAGCAGGGTCAGCGGGCCCGCCAGCAGCCAGGCCGCGATCCCCCAGACCAGCGCCCACGGCCACAGCAGGTGCCAGTGCTCCCACACCCGGCCCTCGGTCGTGCCGACGAGCCACTGGACGACGCTGCCGAGTTCGCCCGGGGCGACGAGGAGCACCATGGCGGTGAGCCCGCCGAGCACCGCCGACACGAGCACCCCGTGCACGGCGGTCCGCTCCGGGTCGCCGCGGCCGGGCCCGGCGAGCAGCCACAGCAGCCCGGCCCCGGCCAGACCGCCCGCGCACGCGGCGACGACCACGGCCAGGGGCGATTCCCACCCCGCGAGTCCGAGACCGGTCGCGGCGACGGCACCCAGCACCGCCCCCGGTGTGACACCCGTGACCTCGGGCCCGGCGAGCGGATTGCGCAGGGCCGACTGCAGGACCAGCCCGGCGGCGCCGAGACACGCCCCCGCGCCGAGGGCCACCAGCAGGCGGGGCAGGCGGAGCTGGAACAGGATGTGCCGTTCCGTCGCGTCGCCTCCCCCGCCGAGGACGTCCCAGACCACGGCCGGGGACATGCCCCGCCCGGCCACCAGTTCGGCACCGGCGCACACGGCGACGAGCACGGCGAGCATCCCGAAACGCCGTTTCACGGAGCCACCTCCGCACCCTCGGCCGCCCCGGCCCCCGCCGCCCCCGGCGGCGCGGCGCGCCCCGGACCGCCGGGCCGGGGCACCGCCGTTGGTGCCCCGGCACGCCACCGGCCGCCGAGCAGGAGCCCCACGCCTCTCGCCGCGGCGCGCCCCCGGCCGCCGGACCGGGGCCCCGCCGCGCGCGACGCGCCGCCCCCGCGCCCGCGCCGTCCCCCGGACCGGAGCAGGGCGGCTCCGGCGGGGACGCCGAGCAGAGCCGTCCAGGCGCCGGCCGGGGTCTCCACGGGCGCCAGCGCCAGCCGGGCCGGGACGTCGGCCACCGCCACCACGACGGCACCCCACGCCGCCGACCAGGGCAGCCAGCGCACCGCGCCGTCGCCCGGGGCGAGGCGCCGCGCCAGGTGCGGCGCGAGGAACCCGACCCACGCCACCGGCCCGCACACGGCCGTCACGGGTGCGATCAGCAGGACGGCGATGGCCAGCGCGGCCGAGCGGGCCCGCCGGACGCGCACGCCGAGCGCCTCGGCGTCCTCGTCCCCCAGCCGCAGCACCGAGAGCACCGGCGCGCACAGCACGAGCGCGGGCACCGCGACGAGCAGCCAGGGCCCCAGGCCGGTCACGTCCTCCCAGGTGCGGGCGGACAGCGAGCCGAGCAGGTAGCGGTAGATCAGCTGGAGGTCGAGCTGGTCGGCCAGCACCATCAGCACGAGCAGCGCGGCCTGCAGGGCGGCGGCGACCGCCGCCCCGGTGAGCAGCACGGCGGACGGGCTGCGCCCCAGTCCGGCGGCGAGCAGGGTGAGCCCGCCGCCGAGCGCCGCACCGCCGATGGCCAGCAGCGGCTGGACGGCGGCCGGGATGGACACCGCCAGCACCAGCGGCGCGGCCACCCCCAGGGCCGCCCCGGAGGACACGCCGAGCATCTCGGGAACGGCCAGGGGGTTGCGCAGCGCCTCCTGCAGGACGAGCCCGGCCGCGCCCAGGCAGGCCCCGGCGACCAGCGCCAGCAGCAGGCGCGGCACGCGCAGTTCGGTGACGACGACGCCGGCGAGGGTGGTGTCCCCCTCCAGCAGGGCCGCGGGCAGCCGGTGCGGCGGCACGGCGGGCGTTCCCAGGCTCAGCGCGCAGACGGAGGCGGCCAGCAGCAGCCCGGCCAGGACGGGGAGCCGCCCTCGTGCGCCGGGCCGCGGACGGCGTGCGGACCGCGCCTTTCCCGGTGCGGCGTCCCCCGGCGGCGTCCGCGTGGTGGCGGGGGCGCTCACCGCAGTGCGGCCGTGGCCTCGTCGAGGACGATGCCGAGCGAGCGGGTGCCGCGGCCCTTCGCCCACACCTCGGAGTCCACTTCGTGGACGGCGCCGTTCCTGACCGCCGGGATCTTCTTCCACAGGGGGTTCTTCGCCAGCTTCTGCGACAGCTTGCCGTCCGCCTCGCCGAAGCTCATCGTCTCGACGAACAGCACGTCGACGTCGCGGGCGAGGATCTCCTCCAGGCTGTAACTCCCCTCCACGCCGCGGGACTTCCAGGGGTAGTCGGCGAGCTTGGGGAACAGGCTGGCGGCCACGTCCGCCTCGGGGGCGGCGACGCCGAAGTTCTCGTCGCTGCCGTAGATGATCAGCGCCGTCCGGTCGCTCCTGGCCCGCTCGGCCCGGGCGAGCTTGGTGCGGAAGGCCTTCTCCGCCTTCTCCCCCTCGGCGGTACGGCCGGTGAGGGCGGCGACGTCGCGCAGGTAGCCCACGCTGTCCTGCCAGGTCTCGGGCTGCATGGGCCAGAAGGTGGTGGCGTCCTTCAGGGCCGGGGCGAGCTTGCCGTGCGTGTCCTGCAGGCCGATCACGAGGTCGGGCTTGTGGGAGAGGATCGCCTCCACCTCGGGGGCGATGAACCCGCCGGGAATCACCTCGACCTCCTTCGCCTTCTTCTCGCCCAGGAAGCCGGGGTGGGCGAGGAGGGCGCTGTTGGTGGCCGTGGGCACGATGCCCAGTTCGGTCAGGATGTCGTCGCACAGCGCGAACAGGCAGACGATGCGCCGCGGTTCCTCGCGGAGGGAGATCTTCACGCCGTTCGCGTCGGTCAACTCCCGTGTCGCCTTGATGGGTTCCACGGCGACGTCCGTCCTGGGGCCGGCCGCCGCGGCCTTCTGACCCGCGGGTTCGGTGGAGGTGCCGCATCCGGCCAGGACCGAACCGGCCAGCGCGGCGGCGATCCAGGCTCGGACGAGTGTCGACGGTGAGCGGAGCATCGATGCCCTCGATTCTTCTCAGGGTCTCGGAACCCCTTGAAGATACATGATAATCATTTTCATAATCTGCTTCCGTTCCTGGAGGTTCGCCATGACCGCCGGCCCGCGCCTGCTCCTCTCCGACCACGTGGCGGGGTCCGTCCACGTGCTGACCGTGCCGGACGGCGTCGAGGCGCACCGCCTCAGCGGCCGTCACCTCTCCGAGCACGCCGGGTTCCTGGCCCTGCCGGGCGGCCGGGTGGCCTGCGTCGACGACCGCAGGGGCGAACTGCTGGTGCTCGACCCGTTCGGAGCCGAGCCGGTGGTCGCCGCGCTCCCGGTCGCCGTGCCGGCCGAGCACCTGGCCTGCGACCCGTCCGGCCGGTGGGTGGCCGTCACCACGGGCCTCGGCAGGAACGGGGAGCCGTGGTCGGACCTGCTGACGGTCGCCGACCTCGTCACCGGGGACGCGGCGCGGGTGCGCGTGCGCGTGGGCGAGCCGGGCGTGACGGTGCTCGGCGGCGGCGATCCCCTCGTCGTCCTGCGGCACCGGGAGCCCGGGGCACTGGCCGTCCACCGGTTCGCCGACCTGCTCGCCGCGCCGCCCGGCTGCCCGCCGGTCACGCCGCACGCGCGGCTGCCGCTGCCGGACGACGGCCACGGGGACGCCCAGGCGCCGCACTGCGGCCGGGTGTTCGCGGCGACGGGCGAGGGAGTGCACCGGGCGCGGCGGGAGGGCGGCACCCTCGCCCCGGACGGGGTGATCCCGTGGGGCTCGCCCGCCCGCGGCTGGTACCTGCGCCTCGATCCGCTGCGGCGGACCCTGTGGTCGACGCTGCGGGGCGGCCCCGCCGACCCCCTGCGCTGGCCGGAGTGGACCAACCACGCCTGGCGCCACGACCTGGACGGGGACCGCACGACCCGGACGGAGCTCGGCACCGGCCTGGTGTTCCGGCTGGCCCTCGCCAGGGACCGCACCGCGTTCACCCGCGTCCACCCGGACGGCGACGAACTGCTCCTGCTGGACACCGGCGGGAGCCTCCGCCGCGTCCCCCTTCCCGCCATGGACGGCGCCCCGCGCCGCGGCGGCACCCCCTGGGAGGGCGTCCAGCGCCGCGCGGTGGCCGCGTCACCGGCCGCCGACTGGGTCGCCGTCACCCGCGGCGGCCACGGCGAGGTCCACGTCTTCGACGCCCGCACGGGCGAGGAGGCCGCCCGCCTGCGGCCGGGCACGCCCTTGCAGCACGGCGGTCACGCGATGCTGCGCACCCCGGACGACGGCGCGGAGGGCGACCCCGTCGGCCGGTGAGGCCCCGGCCGGCCGGCGCATCGGCCGGGCAGCCGGGCGATTGAGCGCCGGGCAGTCGGGCGATCGGGCGATCGGGCGGTCAGTCGACGTACGAGGCGAGCGTGCCGCGTCGCCGGACGTCGAGCGTCGCGCAGTGGAACGAGCCGCCGAACGGCGCGTAGTGCAGCAGGTCGCACGGGATCGGCTCGAACCCCCACTTCTCCAGCGCGCGCAGCATGCCGGTGTGGTGCCGCTCCGCGATCACCCGCTTCTCGTCGATCATCAGGACGTTCATGCTGAGCCACCTGCCGCACATCGAGGTGACCCTCAGCAGGCGGTCCTCGATCGGGTCGGGCTCGGGGGCGACCAGGACGTCCCAGGACCCCAGGACGTCCGGCAGCCGGTCCACGTCGACGTACTCGGGGTTGACCAGCACCTTGCCGGGCGCGAGCAGGACGAAGGTGGTGTCGATGTGCATGGGCGTGCGGCAGCGGCTCTCCACCTCGTGGATGCGGTAGCCGGGTCCGAGGTGGCGGCGCAGCCAGTCGATGCCCATCCGGTTGGTGACGTTGCTCCGCGTCACGAACAGGTCGCGTCCCGCCCGCACGAAGTCGGCCGCGTCGAAGACCGGCTCGAACTCGGTGAGGATGTAGCGCATGGGCTCGCCGGCCCCGGGGACGCGGAAGCCGGCGTCGAAGAGTTCGTCGGTGAGCTGCGGCCTGGGGGCCGCCGTCCAGCGGGCGCCGCGCCGGAAGTAGTCCTTGAGGACCGCGCGGTAGGAGTGTGTCTCGAAATAGCGGCACGGCCACGCCATCGGGGTCTCGATGATCTCGTCGCCGATCACGAGCATGCTGTCCCGCGGACAGGTGTTGCAGAAGCCGCGCGAGGACCAGTCGGGGGTGCCGAAGCGGCGCCTGTGGTCGACCGGGTCCGGGCGCCTGACCGTGACGCCGAGGGACTCCAGCAGGGCGACGAACCCGTCGAGCTCCTCCTGCGCCCGCTCGACGAGCGGGCGCGGATACCGGACGCCGGCCGCGAGCCCCTGCAGGCGCGCCGCCCAGGGCGGCATGTTGCAGGCGACGACCGGATGCCTGGAGGGGATCGTCGCGCCGTCGAGGCGCCCGACGATGATCTCCTCCAGCGGATCCCACTCGTTGTGCGAGTTGACCGGCGAGACGAGGGGGTCCGCCGCGCTGTCGGCCGCGACCGCGGGCGCCGCCATCAGGAGCCGTCCCCCGCGGTCCGCGCACCGGCCCCGCCGCCGGCCGCCGCCGGACCGGGGCCGTCCAGCACCGCCGTGCCCGCCGCCTCGTGCGCCACCGCCGTGCCCGCCGCCATGTCCACCACCGCCACGTCCACCATCATGTCCACCACTTTCGACCGCGGAGACGAGTCGTCAAATGTATCCGAGACATCACTCAAAGTCACGACGCGAGGCCGTCCGCGTCGATGCCCCCGGCCGTGCCCGCGCCACCGGCCCGCCCCACGGGCCCGGCCCGGGTCACCAGGCCATCTCGTCGATCAGCGCGGTCGCGTCCGGGTACGGGGCGCGGCCCAGGGTCTGTTCGGCCCAGATCACCTTCCCCTTCGCCACGTAGCGGGTGCCCCACCGGTCGGCGAACTGGGAGACCAGGAACAGGCCGCGGCCCCCCTCGTCGGTGGTGGCCGCCCGCCGCAGCCGGGGGGAGGTGTTGCTGCCGTCCGACACCTCGCAGATCAGCGTGCGCCCCAGCAGCATCCTGACGCGGACGGGCGGCGCGCCGTACCGGATCGCGTTGGTGAGGAGCTCGCTGAGGATCAGTTCGGTGGCGAACGCCGTCTCCTCCAGGCCCCAGTCGGCCAGCCGGCGGCTCACGTCCGTGCGGACCCGGGAGACGGCCCGCACGTCGGACGGCACGTCCCAGGCCGCGACCCGCGACGGGTCGAGCACCCGTGTCCGGGCGACCAGCAGCACCACGTCGTCGCCCGGGCGCTCGGGCAGCATCCTCTCCACGAGGACGCGGCAGGTCTCCTCCGCGCTCCGGTCCGGACGGGCCACGGCGGCGCGCAGCCTCTCCAGGCCGTCGTCGATGTCCTGTCCGCGGTGCTCGACCAGGCCGTCCGTGAACAGGACGAGCCGGCTGCCCTCGGGCAGGTCCAGCTCGCCGGCCTCGAAGGGGTGGCCGCCCACGCCCAGGGGCGGTGACAGCGGGAGGTCGGGGAAGGTGACCCCGCCCCGCGGGTCCACCACGGCCGGCGCGACGTGCCCGGCGCGGGAGAGGGTGCAGCGCCCGCCGACCGGGTCGTAGATCGCGTACAGGCAGGTGGCGCCGGTCAGCGGTGCGCGGTCGCCGTCGGCGGTCGCCGTCTGCGCGTCCAGGTTCGTCACCATCTCGTCGAGGTGGCCGAGCAGTTCGTCCGGCGACAGGTCCAGGGAGGAGAAGTTCAGCACGGCGGTCCGCAGGCGGCCCATGGTCACGGCGGCGTGCAGCCCGTGCCCCACGATGTCGCCGACGACGAGCGCCACCCGGAAGCCGGACAGGGGGATGACGTCGAACCAGTCGCCGCCCACCCCGGACCGCGCCGGCAGGTAGCGCCAGGCGATCTCCAGCGCGTCCTGGTCGGGAAGGTCCCGGGGCAGCAGGCTGCGCTGCAGGGTCACCGCCATGGCGTGCTCGCGGGAGTACCGGCGCGCGTTGTCGATCGCGACGGCCGCCCGGGCCACCAGCTCCTCGGCGACGGCGATGTCCTCCTCCTCGAACCGCGGCGAGCCGGCGCCCCGCCAGAAGTTGACCATGCCGAGGACCACCCCCCGGGCCCGCAGGGGCACCGTGATCAGGGAGTGGATGCCGTAGTCCAGCGCCTGGCGCGCCCCCTCGGGGTCCTGGGCCCGCCAGTCCCGCGCGGTGTACAGGTCCGGCACGAGCACGGCCTTGCCGCGCTGCAGCGCGGACACCATCGGCGTGTCGGCCACCACGAACTGGATCAGGTCCCCCACCGGCTGCAACGGGTGCCCGGCCCGGGCCCCGCGCAGAGCGGTGCGCCGCATCCGCTGCACGGCGCCGGTGGGTTCCTCGCCCCGCAGCACGGAGTCGAGCAGCTCCACGGTGACGAAGTCGGCCATGCGCGGGACCGCCACGTCGGCGAGCTCCTCCGCGGTACGCCGCACGTCGAGCGTGGTGCCGATCCGCACACCCGCCTCGTACAGCAGCGTCAGCCGTCCGCGCGCCACCTCGGCCTGGCCCGACAGGGCCTGCAGCTCGGTGGTGTCGCGGAAGGTGGCCACCAGGCCCTGTCCGCCGCCGTAGGGCGCGGTGAGCCGGGTGTTGACCGCCAGCAGCCGCTCGCCCGCCGGGAGGACCTCGTCGGACACGGCCTCGTCGGAGGCCAGCAGCCGTGTCAGGCCGGGTTCCAGCCCCAGCTCGGCGACCTGGCGCCCGTCGGCGTCCGCCGGGAGGTCCAGCAGCCGGCGCGCCTCGTCGTTGGCGAGCACCAGCCGGCCGTCGCCGACGATCAGGACCCCCTCGCGCACCGCGTGCAGCACGGCGTGGTGGTGCTCGTACATCCGGGTCATCTCGGCGGGGCCCAGGCCGTGGGTCTGCCGCAGCAGCCGCCGGCCGACCAGGGCCGTGCCCCCGGTGGCGAGCGCCAGCGCCACCGCCGTCGAGACCATCAGCATCGGCGCCTGCTCGTTGAGCACGTGGCCGAGGGTCTCGAACCGGACCCCGGCGCTGACCATGCCGATCACGCGTCCGCCCGCGTCCCGCACGGGCGCGACCGCGCGCACGGCGTCGTCCGGCTCGGCCTGGAGGGTCTCGGTGAACGTCTCCCCCGCCGCGGCCCGGCCGACGCCCTCCGCCTTGGTGCCGATCAGCTCGGGGGCGGAGTCGGCCAGCCGCACCCCGTCCGCGTTCAGCACGGCGACGAAGTCGACGCCGGATCCGCGTCTGACGCTCTGCACCGCCGTCTGCAGGCGTGCCGTCGGGTCCGGCGACTGCAGCGCGGCCGTCGTGCCGGGGGCGCGCGCGAAGGCCTCCGCCGCGGCCAGGGAGCGGTTGCGGGCGTTGCGCTCGCCGTCGTACCGCCCCTGCACCACCAGGGCGGCGGCCGCCGCCGCGACGAGCACCAGCATGATCAGGGCCTGCAGCAGGAAGACCTGCGCGGCGAGCGTGCGGATGCTCAGGGACGCCGGGAGATGACGTCCCGGCGGACGCCGTGCCCTGCCCGGGCGACGGGACGGATCGGGCGACCGCCGTTCGCCGGGCGGCGGCGAGGATCTCGCCCCGGGCCGGCGGGAACGTCGACTCATGTCGCCTTTCTAACACTTTGCCTCCTTTGCGGGCGACCGGTGCGCCGGCGCGGGCACCCCGGCCGGCCGCGGGCGTGCGCACACCGCGCTCGGGGTGCCGGCGTCGCGGGCGGGCCGGCATGGGCGTCGCGGGCGGGCCGGCCGCCTCCGGCCGCCGGGGCGCGCTCCCGCCGCCTCGCCGGGGACGGCGAGGCGGCCCGGCCGCCCGCGTGCGGGTCCGCGCCCGGCCGTCCCGTACGGTACGGCTGTGAACGCGACGACCGCCGACGGCACCCCCGGCCGCCACGGGCCCTTTGCCACCACCGAGGCCGACCCCCGCCGGGTGGGCCGGGTGCGCACCGAGTACTCGCCCGCGCGCGACGGCGACCCGGACCCCGGGGAGATCGTCTGGACCTGGGTGCCGTTCGAGGAGAACGACGGCCGGGGCAAGGACCGCCCGGTGCTCGTCGTCGCCCGGGAGGCCGCCGGCACCTTCCTCGCCGTGCAGCTGTCCAGCAGGCGGCACGACGGCGACCGGGAGTGGGTCCCGATCGGCAGCGGGCCGTGGGACCGGTCGGGCCGGGAGTCGTGGGTCGACGTGGACCGGGTGCTGCGGCTGCACGAGGCCGGCATGCGCCGGGAGGCGTGCGCCCTGGACCGGACGCGGTTCGACGCGGTCCGGCACCGGCTGCGGGAGCGGTACGGCTGGAGCTGAGGTCCGCCGGGGCTCAGCGGCCGGGCCGGCGCTCCGGGAACGCCCGGACGAACGCCGCCCGGACGGCGCCGCCCGGCGTGCGGTCCAGGATGCCGAACACCACGTGCGCGAAGACGGAGGCGAACCGCCCGCCGGGCGCCAGCAGCGTCCGGAACGCGCCCGCGACCTGCGCCGGGTCGTTGCGGAAGACCCCGCAGCCCCAGGCGCCCAGCACCAGCCGCCGGTAGCCGTGGGCGGCGGCCGTCTCCAGCACCCGCTCGGCGCGCACCGCCAGGGCTCGCGGCAGTTCGCCCGCGCGCTGCGGCGCCGTCCGCAGGACCACGCTGGCGTTCGGTGCGGCGGCGGTCAGGAAGCCCGCGGTGTACGGCGCGTCCAGCAGCCGGCCGCGGTCGTCGCGGAAGACGGGCACGGCGGGTGAGTGGATGACGCGGTCGGTGTAGAACGGGTCGCGGTGGGCGCGGTGGTGGTCGTAGAACCCGCGGGCCCGCAGCAGGCAGGTGTACAGCGCGGAGGCCCGGCACAGGGCCTCCTCCTGCGCCTGGGCGCCGTTGAGGTAACCGCCGCCCGGGTTGCGCGCCGAGGCGAAGTTCAGCACCGCCACGTCACCGCCGCCGTCACCGCCGAGCCGGCGGGCTGCCTCCAGACTGCTCTCCCCCGTGACCTCGAAGAGCGTGTCCCCCGCGGCGGCCGGCGCCACCCGCACCGGTCCCGGCCCGTACGTCCGCGTGCCCTCGCGCGCCGCCTCGACGGCCGCCGCGATCGGCACCTCGTGCCCGCCCGGCGCGCGGTAGGCCCCCGCGGCCACGATCCGCCCGGTCTCCTGCGCGATGCCGCGCAGCCGCGCGCTCACGGCGCGACCCCCGTACGCGCCGCGGCCGCGCGGTGCCCGGCCTCCCCCGTCGTGCTCATGCCCGCATCCTGGGCGATGCTGGTCCTGCGGGGCAACCGGGTTTCCCGGAGCCCCGCGCACGCGTGGTCCGGGAACCGGCCGACGCCCGGGGAAGACGCCGGGAACGGCCGGCGAGCGCGGATCACAGGCCCGGGACGCACCCTTGTGCCGAGCGTCATGAGCGTCTTGGGTGGGACGGGTGAGGCCGGCCCGGACTCCTCCGGATTCCGGGCCGGCGGCATGGTGGAATCTCAGGAGGATCCCGACATGTCCGAATCGACGAGCGGCTGTACGGAGCTACCCACCCCCATCTCCGAAGCCGAGGTGGAGGCCCTGGTCAGGGGCATCTGCTTCAAGACCGGACCGCCCCGCCGCCTCGGAGTCGAGGTGGAATGGCTCGTCCACGAGCTGCGCGCCCCGCAGCTCCCCGTCACCCCCGAACGACTCGACGCGGCCTACGCCGCACTGCGGACCGTGCCCCTGGGCTCGGCGCTCACCGTCGAGCCCGGCGGCCAGCTGGAGCTGAGCTCGCCGCCCGCCGCCTCCCTGATGGAGTGCGTCGGCACCGTCCGCGCCGACCTCGACGCCGTCCGCGCGGTCCTGCGCGAGGAGGACCTGGCGCTCGCCGGCATCGGCCACGACCCCTGGCAAGAGCCCCGCCGCTTCCTGCGCGAACCCCGCTACGACGCCATGGAGGCCTGCCTCGACCGCACGGGTCCGGCCGGCCGCGCCATGATGTGCACCTCGGCCTCGGTCCAGGTGTGCGTGGACGCGGGGTACGAGGAGCCCGGCACGCTCGGCCACGTACGGCGCTGGTGGCTGGCCCACCAGCTGGGCGCGGTCCTGGTCGCGGCGTTCGCCAACTCGCCGATGGCCGCCCGGCGGCCCACGGGCTGGCTGTCCACCCGGCAGCTGCGGTGGGCGGAGATCGGCGCCGGCCGGGCGGGCGGCCCCCCGCTGGACGCCGACCCGCGCGGCGCCTGGGCCCGGCACGTGCTGGACGCCCCGGTGATGTGCGTACGGCGGGACGACGGTCCCTGGGAGGTCCCCGAAGGGCTGACCTTCCGGGAGTGGACCAGGTCGCGGGCGCCCCGGCCGCCCACCCGAGAGGACCTGGACTACCACCTCACGACGCTGTTCCCGCCGGTCAGGCCGCGCGGCCACCTCGAACTGCGCATGATCGACGCGCAGCCCGGCGACGACGGCTGGATCGTGCCGCTGGCCGTGACGGCCGCGCTGTTCGACGACCAGGAGGCCTCCGAGACCGCCTACCGGGCGGTGAAGCCGCTGGCCGAGCGGGCCGCGGGAGCGCCCGCGCCGCACAACCCGCTGTGGCGGGACGCGGCCCGGTACGGCCTGGCCGATCCCGAGCTGCGCGAGGTCGCCGTCGCCTGTTTCCGGGCGGCGCTGTCGGCCCTGCCCCGGCTCGGCGCCACCACCGAGGTCACGGACGCCGTCGCGGCCCACCAGGACCGCTACGTCCTGCGGGGACGCTGCCCCGCGGACGACCTGCTCGACCGGCTGAGCGGCACGGACCGCCCCGGGAAGCCCTCGCACGGGAAGGACATCCACCCATGACCGGTCCCGCCCCGGACCCCGGCCCCGCCCGGGACACCCGCCCGGCGCCCGGCACCGGCGCCGCGCCCGGCGCCGCGGACGCCGCCGCCCTGCGCGAGCGCGCGGTCGCCTCGCTGACCACCGCCCGCGACCGCACCACGCTGCTGACCTCCTGCGTGGACGACCCGGACCTGACCGCACAGCACTCGCCGCTGATGTCGCCCCTGGTGTGGGACCTCGCCCACATCGGCAACCAGGAGGAGCAGTGGCTGCTGCGGGCGGTCGCCGGGCAGGAGGCGATACGGCCCGAGATCGACAGCCTGTACGACGCCTTCGAGCACCCGCGCGCCGAACGCCCCAGGCTGCCGCTGCTCCCGCCGGACGAGGCACGCCGGTACGCGGCCGACGTCCGCGAGCGGGCGCTGGAGGTGCTGGAGGGCACCGCGTTCGACGGGACGCGGCTGACGCGGGCCGGTTTCGCCTTCGGGATGATCGCCCAGCACGAACAGCAGCACGACGAGACGATGCTGATCACCCATCAGCTCCGCACGGGCCCGCAGGCGCTGACCGCCCCGGACCCGGACCCGGTGCCCCTGTTCACCGGCCCGTCCGAAGTCCTGGTCCCCGGCGGCCCGTTCACGATGGGCACCTCGGACGAGCCGTGGGCCCTGGACAACGAACGCCCCGCGCACCGGCGCGAGGTGCCGCCCTTCTACATCGACACCACGCCGGTGACGAACGCCGCCTACCAGGCGTTCATCGAGGACGGCGGCTACGACGACCCGCGCTGGTGGACGCCGCGGGGCTGGGCGCACATCCGCAGGCACTCCCTCACCGCACCGCTGTTCTGGCACCGCGACGGCGGGCAGTGGCTGCGGCGCCGCTTCGGCGTCACCGAGGTGGTGCCGCCCGACGAGCCGGTGCTGCACGTGTGCTGGTACGAGGCCGACGCCTACGCCCGCTGGGACGGGCGGCGGCTGCCCACCGAGGCGGAGTGGGAGAAGGCTGCCCGGTACGACCCGTCCGCCGACCGCTCGATGCGCTACCCCTGGGGGGACGCCGACCCGGCGCCCGAGCACGCCAACCTCGGCCAGCGGCACCTGCGCCCGGCGCCCGCGGGGAGCTATCCGGCCGGTGAGTCGCCCTTGGGCGTACGGCAGTTGATCGGCGACGTGTGGGAGTGGACGGCGAGCGACTTCCTGCCGTACCCGGGCTTTCGCGCGTTCCCGTACCGGGAGTACTCGGAGGTGTTCTTCGGTTCCGGGTACAAGGTGCTGCGCGGCGGTTCGTTCGCCGTGGACCCGGTGGCCTGCCGGGGCACCTTCCGCAACTGGGACCACCCGGTCCGGCGGCAGATCTTCTCCGGGTTCCGCACCGCCCGCTCGGGGGACGTCTGATGTGCCGGCACGTGGCGTACGTGGGCCCCGGGGAGCCGCTGGGCCGGCTCCTCGTGGAGCCGCCGCACGGCCTGTACCGGCAGTCGTGGGCGCCACGGCGGCAGCGGTACGGGACGGTCAACGCCGACGGTTTCGGGGTGGGCTGGTACGCGCAGGGCGACCCGGCGCCGGCCCGCTACCGGCGGGCCGGGCCGGTCTGGGCGGACCTGTCCTTCGCCGATCTCGCCCGGGTCGTGCGGACCACCGCGCTGCTCGCCGCGGTGCGCGACGCGACGCTGGCGGGTGCCGACGCGGAGGCCGCGGCGGCGCCGTTCGCCGCGGGGCCCTGGCTGTTCAGCCACAACGGGGCGGTCGCGGGCTGGCCCGGCTCGCTGGCCCCGGTGGCCCGGGGCCTGCCGCCCGAGGACCTGCTGTCGCTGGAGGCCCGCAACGACTCCGCGCTCGTGTGGGCGCTGGTGCTGGCCCGGCTGCGCGGCGGCGACGAGCAGGGGCAGGCGCTCGCCGACACGGTGCTGGAGGTCGCCGCGGCGGCCCCCGGATCCCGGCTCAACCTGCTCCTCACCGACGGCGAGACCGTCACCGCGACCGCCTGGGGCGACACCCTGTGGTACCTCGCCCGGCCCGGCGGCGGCACCGTCGTGGCCTCCGAGCCGTACGACGACGACCCGCACTGGCGGGAGGTCCCCGACCGGACCCTGCTCGCGGCGAGCCGCACGGACGTGCTGCTCACACCGCTCAAGGAGCCGCCGGACGAAGGGCGCACGGCCGGGGAGCCCCCGCTCGGGGGTTTCCCGGCCGGGAAGCCCGCGCCCGGCACGGCGTCCGGCGACGCCCTCGCACCCGCACCCGCGAAGGAGCCCCGCACGTGAGTCCGTTCCGTCTCACCCGCACGCTGCCCGAGGACGCCACGGGCGCCGCCCTGCGCGCCGACGTCCTCCAGGGCCTGACGCGCACGCCCAAGACGCTGCCGCCGAAGTGGTTCTACGACGCGCACGGCAGCGAGCTCTTCGAGAGGATCACCGAGCTGCCCGAGTACTACCCGACGCGCGCCGAGCGCGAGATCCTCCTCACGCGCTCCGGCGAGATCGCCGCGGCCACCGGCGCCCGCACCCTGGTGGAACTGGGCTCAGGCTCGTCCGAGAAGACGCGGCACCTGCTCGACGCCCTCACCGGCCTGCGCACCTACGTCCCCGTCGACGTCAGCGAGAGCGCCCTCACCCGGGCGGGGCGGGCGCTCGCCGCGCAACGGCCGGGACTGGAGGTGCACGCCCTGATCGCCGACTTCACGGCGGAGCTGACCCTGCCGGACACGCCGGGTCCCCGGCTGGTGGCGTTCCTCGGCGGCACGATCGGCAACCTGCTGCCCGCCGAGCGCGCCGCGTTCCTGGCCTCCGTGCGCGCCCTGCTCTCCCCGGGCGACGCCCTGCTGCTCGGCACGGACCTGGTCAAGGACGAGCGGGTGCTGGTCCGGGCCTACGACGACGCGGCCGGGGTGACGGCCGCGTTCAACAGGAACGTCCTGGCCGTCGTCAACCGGGAGCTGGGTGCCGACTTCGACCCCGCCGCCTTCGACCACGTCGCGCTGTGGGACGCGGGGCACGAGTGGATCGAGATGCGGCTGCGCTCCCGCGGCGCGCAGACGGTGAAGGTGCCCGCGCTCGACCTCGCCGTCGACTTCGCGGCGGGCGAGGAACTGCGCACCGAGGTCTCGGCGAAGTTCCGCGAGGAGGGGGTACGGGCCGAACTGCGCACGGCGGGCCTGGAGCCGGTCCGCTGGTGGACGGACCGGGAGGGCCGTTTCGCCCTGTCGCTGAGCGTGGCCCGCTGAGACGGGTCCCGCCCCGGGCCCGGCGTGGACCCGGGGCGGGACCCAGGCGTGAACCCGGGGCGCGACCCGGTGTGAACCCGGGGCGGGACCCGGCGTGGACCCGGGGCGGGTGTCCCGCCGATCCGGCGGGAGGCGCCGGGTCGCCCCGGCGGCACGCGCCACCAATCTCACCGCGGGTCCAGATCGAGCGCCTCGGTGATCCGGCGGGAGGCGCGGCGGGCCTCCGTGGCCGGGTCCGCCCCCGTCAGCACCCTCGTCATGTACCGCTTGATGGGATTGTCCGCCTCGACCGCGCCCCACCGGGGCGTCGAGGGGGTCGCCCGGCCCTGCGCGGCTCCGGCCGCCATGGCCGCGACCCCCTCCCGGCCCGCGACGGCCTTCGCGAGCGTCGTCTTGTTGGGGACGTAGTTCATGGTGCGGGCCAGCTCGGTGTTCCACTTCGCCCCGGCGAGCGCCTCGACGACCGCGATGGCGCCCTCGCGTTCGTCGGTGTTCGCCGGGACGACGAGGTCGGAGCCGCCGGTGAAGACGGCCCCGGGCCGGTCGGCCGTCCGGCCGGGGACGGGGAAGAAGCCCAGCTTGCCCTCGAGGCCGGGGTTCCGCTCCAGCACGGCCCGCGCGAGTCCCGGCACCGCCACGATCTGCGCGACCCGTCCCCGGGCGAACACCTCGGCCTGCGGCGGGTGCTCCTCGTCGGCGTCGGCCGGGCCGTCGCCGAGTGCCTGCAGCCGCCGGTAGAAGTCCATGCCGCGCAGGGCGGCCGGGGTGTCGAGCGCGCCCCGCCACACGCCGTCGCGTTCCACCGCCAGCTCGCCGCCCTCGTCCCAGACGAAGCCGGCCAGGGTGTACCAGTCCTGTCCGGCGAGGTAGATGCCCTGGTCGCCGCCGGAGTCGAGTCGCTCGGTCGCGGTGATCCACTCCTCGCGGGTCTTCGGCGGCCCGGTGACGCCGGCGCGGGCGAAGAGGTCCTTGCGGTAGATGACGACGCGGTTGGCCGCGTACCAGGGGATGCCGTACTGGTGGGACATCCACTGCCCCGGTTCGGCGAGGCCGGGCAGCCAGTCGCGCATGCCCCAGTCCCGCATCGACTCCAGGGTCAGCTGGAGCAGCCCGTCGCCCTCCGCGTACTGGGAGACCTGGGTGTTGCCGACCTCGATGACGTCGGGCCCGTCGTGGCCGTCCGCCTCCAGCGCGGCCTCCACCTTCGGGCCGATGCCGGTCCACTGCTGGATGCGGATGTCGAGGGCGAGGTCCGGGTGGGCGCGTTCGAAGTCCGCGGTGAAGCGGTCCAGGTAGTCCCGTGAGGCGCTGCCCTTCATCAGCCACACGGTGACCGTGCGCCGCTCGCTCCCGCCGCTGTGGGGCACCAGGCCGCAGCCGCCGAGCAGGGCTGCGGACACGCACACGAGGGCGAGCAGACGACGACGTCTCACGAAGGGCCCCGTTTCTGTCGGAAGCTGTCTGGGCTGTCTGAGCTGTCTGATTCCGTCCGCGGACAGGGGACGGAAGCCCGACGTGGGGGGTGAGCGCTGGGCTCGTACGGGTGTGCCGGATTTTGGTATGGACCAATGCGGCGGTCAAGGGCGCCGGACGCTCCGGCCGGACGTCTCGCGCTCCGCCGCAGCTTGCGGCACGGTGGAGTGACGCGTGACACACCCGTCACGGGCGGGCGTCACACCCGGCACGCAGAGGAGCACTCGCATGTCGAACCACACCTACCGGGTCACGGAGATCTACGGCACCTCGCCCGACGGCGTCGACCAGGCCATCCGCAACGGGATCGAGCGGGCCTCGCAGACGCTCCGCAACCTCGACTGGTTCGAGGTCACCCAGGTGCGGGGCCAGCTCGACGAGGGACGGATCGCGCACTGGCAGGTGGGCCTGAAGGTCGGCTTCCGGCTCGAGGAGCCGGAATGACCCTCCGGTAGGGCGACCGCCTCCCCTCAGGTGCGCCCCTCCCGCTCCTGCGCCGCCTCCAGGGCGGCGGAGGGCGGCGCCCAGCGCGCCCGCACCACGGTGAAGCCCGCCCGTTCGGCGTCCGCGCACACCAGCTCGTCGTCGTCCACCAGGACGCGGATCTCCCGCGTGCGGGCGAGGCGGCGCAGGACCTGCAGCTTGGTGAGGCGGGCGGGCCTGCGGTCGGTGTCCCGCCGCATGTACACGCGTCCCTCGGGCAGCCGATGGGCGGCGAGCCAGTCGAGCGTGTCGCGCCGGCAGCGCTCGGGCCGCCCGGTCAGGTAGACGACCTCGCACTCCCGCGCGCTCTCCCGCACCAGCGCGACGCCCTCCGGGAGCGGCGGGTCCTGCGGGGCCGCCGCGAAGAACGCGTCCCAGTCCCGCGGCCTGCGCTCCAGGAACCGCTGCCGGTGCGCAGTGCCGGCGAGGGTGTTGTCCAGGTCGAAGACGGCGAGGGGCGGCCTGCTGCTGTCGGTCACGGCGTCCAGCCTAGGGTCTGTCGTCGAACTCCCGCCTGCCCCGCGACGCCCTGCACGCACTCTCGCCGCACCGGGCGCAGCTCCGGGTACATCCGGTACGAGGGCCGGCACCCGGAAGGAAGACCCGTGCTCCTCACCGGCGGATCCCTTCCCGCGGGCCGCGCGGCACCGCGCGGCCCGCGGATCACCGGGAGCGCGTACGAGCCGGTGGCACACCCCCGTTCCGCCGGCGGAACCCCGGCACCGCCCCCGTCCGGCCGGCTTCCTCCTCGGCCGGCCCGGGGGGTGCCGAGCCGGCGTCAGGAGGAGCTCACCGCGAAGGAGTTGGAGGAGTCCGGGGAACGGGCGCCGAGGAGCGGGCCACCGCTCACCGTACCCGCCCGTCCGCGGCGGTCCCGCACCCCGCATGCTTCTGTCATGTCTCCTCGCACGTTCACGCCCGGGACCGCCCGGGACCTTCCCTGCACCCTCGTCGTCTGCCGGGGCTGCTGTTGCGGCAACCCGCGCAAGCACCCCGGCACGGACCACGCGGAGCAGGTGGCGCGGCTGCGGGCCGCCGCGGCCGAGCACGGCTTCCGGGTCCGTACGACCGACTGCCTCGGCCCCTGCGACCAGGCCAACGTGGTCGTCGTCACCCCCTCGTCCGCCGGGCGCCGGGCCGGCGGACGGGCCGCCTGGGTCGGTTTCGCCATGGACGAGGACTGCACGGACGACCTCGTGCGCTGGGCGGCCGGGGGCGGCCCGGGCGTCGCCGGGCCGCCCCCGGCGCTGGAGTTGCAGTTCATCCGGCCGCCGCGCGGCGGGCGGACCCGCGCCCGCCGCTGAGCCGGCGGACCGGACCCACGAATTGCTCATGGGAACCATTTTCATATAGCGTCCTCGGTGCCGTCCGACCGAGGAGGAACCACCATGGCCGTACCCAAGCGGAAGATGTCCCGCAGCAACACCCGCCACCGCCGCGCCCAGTGGAAGGCGGCCACCCCGGCGCTGGTGCCGGTCACGATCGACGGTGTCCGGCACCTGGTGCCGCAGCACCTGGTCAAGGCGTACGAGCGCGGGCTGCTGCGCCCCGAGGGCTGAGCCGGATGGCGAACGAGCGACTGCCCGTCACCGTCCTCTCCGGATTCCTCGGGGCGGGC
The DNA here is from genome assembly GCF_040678355.1 of Streptomyces sp. NPDC052701. Lineage (NCBI taxonomy): Bacteria > Bacillati > Actinomycetota > Actinomycetes > Kitasatosporales > Streptomycetaceae > Streptomyces > Streptomyces sp. NPDC052701. The sequence goes on along the minus strand of NZ_JBFATO010000001.1, from coordinate 32,769 downwards.
AAGACCACGCTGCTCAACCACGTCCTGAGCAACCGCGAGGGCCTGCGGGTCGCGGTCATCGTCAACGACATGAGCGAGGTCAACATCGACGCCGCGCTGGTGCGCGGCGGCGAGGCCGCCCTGTCGCGGACCGAGGAACGCCTGGTCGAGATGACCAACGGCTGCATCTGCTGCACCCTGCGCGACGACCTGCTCCAGGAGGTCGACCGGCTGGCCCGGGAGGGGCGCTTCGACCACCTGCTCATCGAGAGCTCCGGCATCTCCGAGCCCATGCCGGTGGCCGCCACCTTCGCCTTCGCCCGCGACGACGGCGCCACCCTCGGGGACGTGGCCCTGCTGGACACCATGGTCACGGTCGTGGACGCCGCGAACTTCCTGACCGAGCTGGACCGCGGCGACGACCTGGCCGAGCGCGGCCTCGCGCCGTACGAGGACGACGAGCGCACGGTGAGCGACCTGCTGATCGATCAGGTCGAGTTCGCCGACGTGCTCGTGCTGAACAAGCTGGACCTCGTCGACGAGGGGTCGGCGGCACGGCTGCGGGCGACGCTGGCCCGCCTCAACCCGGCCGCCCGGATCGTCCCGGCCGTGCACGGCCGGGTCCCCCTCCACCAGGTCCTCGGCACCCGCCTGTTCGACCTGGACCGCGCGCAGCAGGCGCCGGGCTGGGTCCGCGAGCTGAACGGCGACCACGTCCCGGAGACGGAGGAGTACGGCATCTCCTCGACCGTCTTCCGCTCCGCACGGCTCTTCCACCCGGACCGGCTGTGGAGCTTCGTGACCGAAGGGCTCGACGGCGGCGCCTACGGGCGGGTCCTGCGCTCCAAGGGGTTCTTCACCCTGGCCAGCCGGCCGCGGGTGACGGGACTGTGGTCGCAGGCCGGTTCGGTGGCCCGGTTCGAGCCGTCCGCCGTCCGGGACCACACGGCGCCCTGGGCCCAGGAGCTGGTGTTCATCGGAACGCGGCTCGACGGGGACGCCCTGCGCACCGCCCTGTCCGGCTGCCTGACGCGGCCCGGCGAGGACGTCCCGGCGGCCGACCCGTTCCCCGCCTGGGACGCGTACGGCGTCGACGACGCCTGCGCGCACGAGCACGCCGCCGCGCCGCCGGAACCCGTCCCCTGATCCCGGCCCGCCGGGCCGGCCCGCCGCCGGCCCACGTCGAGGGGCGCACCGGCCCGGGCCGGCCGGACCGGTGCGTCACGCCGTGCGGAATCCTGCGCGCCCGGCGGTGTTGAACCCCGTATGAGCTCCGTGACCGCCTCGACCCGTTTCTCCGTCCTCGACCGCTCCCGCACCCGCGCGGGCCGGCCGCCCGGCGAGGCGCTGCGCGACACCGTGCGGCTGGCGCAGGAGCTGGAGCCGCTCGGCTACCACCGGTTCTGGGTCTCGGAGCACCACGGCGTGCCCGGCGTCGCGGGATCCGCGCCGACCGTGCTGGCCGCCGCCGTGGCCGCCGCGACGCGCACCATCCGGGTCGGCACCGGCGGGGTGATGCTGCCCAACCACCGGCCGCTGGTGGTCGCCGAGCAGTTCGGGGTGCTGGAGTCGCTCTTCCCGGGACGGATCGACATGGGGCTGGGCCGGTCGGTCGGCTTCACCGACGGGGTGCGCAGGGCACTGGGCCGGGACAAGGGCGACGCCGAGGACTTCGCCGAGCAGCTGCGGGAACTGCTCGGCTGGTTCCGCGGCACCTCCCCCACCGGGGTGCACGCCCGGCCCGCCGAGGGCCTGACCGTGCCGCCGTTCGTGCTGGCCATGGGCGAGGGCGCGGACATCGCGGCCCGGGCGGGCCTGCCCATGGTCATCGGCGACCTCCGGAACCGGGAGCGGATGCAGCGCGGCATCGACCACTACCGCGCCCGCTTCCGGCCGTCCCCCTGGGCGAGCGAGCCCTACGTCGTGATCTCCGGGACGGTGGCGGTGGCCGCCACGCCGCAGGAGGCCCGGCGGCTGCTGGTCCCGGAGGCCTGGTCGATGGCGTACTCCCGCACGCACGGCACCTTCCCGCCGCTGGAGCCGGCCGAGCGGGTCGAGGCGAGGCCGATGACGCAGAAGGAGCGGGGCCTGTACGAGGCCGGGCTCACGGGGCACGTCGCCGGCACCGAGGAGCAGGTGGCGCACGAACTGGAGACGGTGCTGAAGGAGACGGGGGCGCAGGAGGTGCTGGTCACCACCAGCACCTACGACCGTGACGCCCTGCTGGACTCCTACCGGCGGCTGGCGCGGATCTTCACGTCATAGGGCCTCTCGTTCGGATCATGCCGGGCTCGCGGGGCCTGTCCCCGGCCCGTCCCGCCCGGCACCGGGTGCCCACGCCGGGAACCGGTCCGCCACCCGCTGCCGGGCCGGGACACCGGCGCCCTCCCGCGGGCCGTGGACCGCGGCACGGCGGGCGGTGACGTGTCCGGGCGGCGCGGGCTCCCCGCCCGGGTGGCGGCGGTGGTCCGCCGGGCCGGGCACGGGGCGGTGCCTCAGGTCCGGGGCGCGGACCTGGAGCCCGTGCGGCTGCGGCAGTGCGGCCCGTTCGGCGGCCCGGGCCAGGCGGCGGCGGTCCGGGTGGCGGCCCGGGGGGATCGGGCCGGGCACCTCGACCTCGGCCACCAGGTGGCGGGAGGAGGCCACCCGCCACAGGGAGGCGACCAGGGTGTCGTCCCCGACGAACGCGGGAACGGTGCTGGCGGACCCGTCGGTACGGCGGTAGCGGATGCGGACGGGCTGGACGGGCACGCCCGCGTCGAGGGCGGCCTGGAAGACGGCCCGGCGGAACGGGCCCCGGGCCCGGCCGCACCAGGTGCTGCCCTCCGGGAACACCGCGACGGCCTGCCCCTCGCGCAGGGCCCCGGCGATGCGGGCCACCGTGTCCGGCAGGGTCCGCAGCAGGTCGCGGTCGATGAACAGGGTGCCGCCCAGGGCGGCCAGCGGGCCGGCCACCGGCCACCGGCGGACCTCGGTCTTGGCGAGCATCCGGGCCGGCCGTACGGCGGCCAGCAGGGGGATGTCCAGCCAGGAGACGTGCGGGGCGACCAGCAGGAGTCCGCCGGCGGGCGGGGCGGCGCCGGTGACGCGGACCCGGAGCCCGGCGGCCCGCACGATCCACCGGCACCACCGCGCGATCAGCCCGGCGGGGATCCGCCCGCCGAGCGGGGACAGGGCGATCCCGGTGAGGACGAGGACGGCGACCGCCGTGAGCCGCAGCAGCGCGCGCGGTGCCGCGGTGACGGCCGGGCCGGCCGGCTCCACGCAGGCGAGCGGGGTGCAGGGCGCGGTGGGCAGCCAGGCGCTCTCCCGTGCCGCCGGACGCGCGGACGGCACGCCGCCGGCGGCGGGGCGGAACGCCGCGGTGCCGGCGGTGCTCATCAGGCCGGCACCAGGGACAGGAAGTGCCGCAGGTAGCGCGGGTCGACCCGGCGCATCGACAGCAGCACGTACAGGTCGGCGACCCCGAAGTCCGGGTCGTGCGCGGGCTCCCCGCACACCCAGGCGCCCAGGCGCAGGTAGCCGCGCAGGAGGGCGGGCAGGCCGCCGGGGCCGGCGGGGGCCGCGCTGCCGGGGACCCAGGGCAGCAGGGGCCGTACGCGGTACTCCTCGGGCGCCAGGTGCCTGGTCCGCACCCGGTCCCAGGCCGCCGACGCCAGGGCGCCGCCGTCGGCGAGCGGGAGGGAGCAGCAGCCGGCGAGCCACTCGTGGCCGCGGTCGGTCATGTAGCGCGCGATGCCGGCCCAGATCAGCCCGATGACGGCGCCGTCGCGGTGATCGGGGTGCACGCAGGAGCGGCCGACCTCGACCAGGTCCGGCCGGATCGCGTCGAGGGGGCTCAGGTCGAACTCGCCCTGCGAGTACAGGCGGCCGGCGACCGCGGCACGGTCCGGCGGCAGCAGCCGGTAGGTGCCGACGACCTGGCCGGACACCTCCTCGCGCACCAGCAGGTGGTCGCAGTACGCGTCGAAGGCGTCGATGTCGTACCCCGGCTGCGGGGTGGTCAGCAGGGCGCCCATCTCTTCGGCGAAGACGTCGTGCCGCAGCCGCTGCGCGGCGCGCACGTCCTCCTCGTCACGGGCGAGACCGACGGTGTAGCGGGTGGGTGCCGGGGGCTGCGGGGGACGGTCGACGGTCAGTACGCCGGTCATGGCTTCTCCTGGTCGCGGGCCGGGTCGGCGGGGCGCGGCGGACCGCGGTGGTGCGGTCCGCCGCCCCAGTTCTTCCGACGCCGGCTGACCGGCGCGTGACCAGTGCCGGGAGCGTGGATGTGGGGTTGCTGAACGGCGCGGGCCGGGCGCCGGCCCGCGCCGGGGGCAGCCGTTCACTCCGGCGGTGCGCACCGGGCGGACCGGCGTCGGCTCCCCTGGGGGCCGAGGGCGCCTTCCGGTAGCGGGCCGGCCGCCGTGCCGGGGAGGAACCGGCCCGCGGGCCGGCCGCGCTCTCGGGGCGGCGGACCGGGGACCAGCGGCCGGACGCCGCCGACGGGGGCGCCGGCGAGCGGGGTGTGCGGCCGGAAGGTGCCGCCGATGCCGCCCTTCCGCGGCGCGCACCCCACGACGGCCGGGCGGTCCGCCCGCGGCGGGGTGCCCGGCGGGGCCGGGGTGCCTGGCGGGGCCGGGAGATGAGCACCACACCCGGCCCCGCCCGTCCGCACCCTTCCGGCGAACGTTCGTGGGACGCCTACCGCTTGGCGGCCTTGCGGGTGGCCCGCAGCCACTCCTTGTTCATGCTGGTGATGGACGTCAGCGGGATGCCCTTCGGGCAGGCGGTGGCGCACTCGCCGGCCAGCGTGCAGCCGCCGAAGCCCTCCTCGTCCATCTGCGCCACCATGTCCAGCACCCGCGTCTCCCGCTCGGGCGCCCCCTGCGGCAGCACGTTCAGATGGTTGACCTTGGCGGAGGTGAACAGCATCGCCGCCCCGTTGGGACACGCCGCCACGCACGCCCCGCACCCGATGCACTCGGCGTGCTCGAAGGCGAAGTCGGCGTCCGGCTTGGGCACGGGGGTGGCGTGGGCCTCGGGCGCGGAGCCGGTCGGGACGGTGATGTAGCCGCCGGCCTGGATGATCCGGTCGAGGGCCGAGCGGTCCACGACCAGGTCCTTGATCACCGGGAACGCCGAGGCCCGCCACGGCTCGATGTCGATGGTGTCGCCGTCCTCGAAGGACCGCATGTGCAGCTGGCAGGCGGTGGTGCGCTCGGGTCCGTGCGCCTCGCCGTTGATGACCAGGCTGCACGCGCCGCAGATGCCCTCGCGGCAGTCGTGGTCGAAGGCGACCGGGTCCTCGCCCTTGAGGATGAGCTCCTCGTTGAGGGTGTCGAGCATCTCCAGGAACGACATGTCGGGTGAGATGCCGTCCACCTCGTACGTGGACATCGTGCCGTCGGTGTCGGCGTTCTTCTGCCGCCAGACGCGCAGGGTGAGCTTCATGCGTAGCTCCGCTGGGTGGGGTGGACGTACTCGAAGACCAGGTCTTCCCTGTGCAGGACGGGCGCTTCGCCGGTACCGGTGAACTCCCAGGCGGCGGCGTAGGAGAACTCGTCGTCCTTGCGGGCCGCCTCACCGTCCGGGGTCTGGGACTCCTCGCGGAAGTGCCCGCCGCAGGACTCGGTGCGGTGCAGCGCGTCGAGGCACATCAGCTCGGCGAGCTCCAGGTAGTCGACGATGCGGTTGGCCTTCTCCAGCGACTGGTTGAACTCCTCGCCGGTGCCGGGGACCTTGATGCGCCGCCAGAACTCCTCGCGGATCTGCGGGATGCGCTCCAGGGCCTTGCGCAGGCCGGAGTCGCTGCGGGCCATGCCGCAGAACTCCCACATCAGTTCGCCCAGTTCGCGGTGGAAGGAGTCGGGGGTGCGGTCGCCGTCGACGGACAGCAGGAGGCCGACGCGGTCCTCGGTCCCGGCCAGCACCTCCCGCACCACCGGGTGGCCGGGGGTGATCTCGTCCTTGTGGGGGTTGCGGGCCAGGTAGTCGCCGATGGTGGCCGGGAGGACGAAGTAGCCGTCGGCCAGGCCCTGCATCAGCGCGGAGGCGCCGAGGCGGTTGGCGCCGTGGTCGGAGAAGTTGGCCTCGCCGATGGCGAACAGGCCGGGGACGGTGGTCTGCAGGTCGTAGTCGACCCACAGGCCGCCCATGGTGTAGTGCACGGCGGGGTAGATCCGCATGGGGACCTCGTACGGGTTCTCCGCGGTGATCCGCTCGTACATCTCGAAGAGGTTGCCGTACTTCTCCTCGACCTTCCTGCGGCCCATCCGCCGGATCGCGTCCGCGAAGTCGAGGTACACGCCCTGTCCGCCGGGACCGACTCCCCGGCCCTCGTCGCAGACGTTCTTAGCGGCGCGGGAGGCGATGTCGCGGGGCACGAGGTTGCCGAAGGACGGGTAGATGCGCTCCAGGTAGTAGTCGCGCTCGTCCTCGGGGATCTCGTGCGGCGGCCGGGTGTCGTTCCTGGCCCTGGGCACCCAGATCCGGCCGTCGTTGCGCAGCGACTCGCTCATCAGCGTCAGCTTCGACTGGTGGTCGCCGGTGCGCGGGATGCAGGTCGGGTGGATCTGGGTGAAGCAGGGGTTGGCGAAGTAGGCGCCGCGCCGGTGCGCCCGCCAGACGGCGGTCGCGTTGGAGTTCATGGCGTTCGTCGACAGGTAGAAGACGTTGCCGTAGCCGCCGGAGGCCAGTACCACCGCGTCCGCGAAGTACGGGGAGATCCTCCCGGTGACCAGGTCCCGGGCGACGATGCCGCGCGCCCGCCCGTCGACGACGATCAGGTCGAGCATCTCGGTGCGCGGGTGCATCTCGACGTTCCCGGCCGCGATCTGCCGCGACAGCGCCTGGTAGGCGCCGAGCAGGAGCTGCTGGCCCGTCTGGCCGCGGGCGTAGAAGGTACGGGACACCTGCACGCCGCCGAAGGAGCGGGTGTCGAGCAGGCCGCCGTACTCGCGGGCGAAGGGCACGCCCTGCGCCACGCACTGGTCGATGATCTCGACGGAGATCTGCGCGAGCCGGTGCACGTTGGACTCGCGGGCCCGGAAGTCGCCGCCCTTGACGGTGTCGTAGAACAGCCGGTGGATGGAATCGCCGTCGTTGCGGTAGTTCTTCGCGGCGTTGATGCCGCCTTGCGCGGCGATGGAGTGGGCGCGGCGCGGGGAGTCCTGGTAGCAGAACTGGATGACCTTGTAGCCCTGTTCGGCGAGGGTGGCGCCGGCGGAGCCGCCGGCCAGGCCGGTGCCGACGACGATGACCGTGTGCTTGCGCCGGTTGGCCGGGTTGACCAGCTTCGCCTCGAAGCGGCGCTTGTCCCAGCGCTCGTGGATCGGGCCGGACGGGGCCTTGGTGTCGGCGAGCGGCTCGCCCGTCGTGTAGTTCGCGTAGTCGGTCATGTCAGCTCACCACTCCGGTCATGACGCCCACGGGCACGGCGATGAAACCGGCTGTGAGCAGCAGTGCGAGGACGTCGGCAGCGGTCTTCAGGGCCCGGTCGCGGGTGCGGCTGCCGACGCCGAGGGTCTGGGCGGCGCTCCAGAAGCCGTGCCGGACGTGCAGGCCGACCGCGAGCATCGCGACGATGTAGACGACGTTGCCGTACCAGGTGGAGAAGGTGTCCACGACGTTCTGGTACGGGCGGCCCTCCTGGAAGCCGCCGGAGTGCACGGTCCCGGTGGTCAGGTCCAGGACGTGCCAGACGATGAACAGGCCGAGGATGATCCCGCCCCAGCGCATGGTGCGCGTCGCGTAGGAGGCCCGCGGCTTCTTGTGGACGTACTTGTCCGGGCGCGCCTTGATGTCGCGGCGGCTGAGCTGGTAGGCGGAGACGGCGTGGGCGACGACGGCGAGGACCAGCACGACGCGGACCGCCCACAGCGTCCACTCGTAGTGCATGAAGGGCTCGCCGACGGTGCGCAGCCAGTGCGCGTAGTGGTTGAACTCGCCGGCCCCGAAGAAGATCTTCAGGTTGCCGATCATGTGGACGACCAGGTACAGCAGCATGATCAGGCCGCTGACCGCCATCACTGCCTTCTTGCCGACGGTCGAGCCCCACACGGTGCGCGCCAGGGAGGGCCGTCGGTCCGTCCGCGTTGCCAGAGCCATGTGACAGAACGCTAGGCGGTGTCCACCCCATCGGTCCAAGACATGGTCCGGCTCGTTTCCATAGGTTGCGGCTATCGTGGGAGGGTGCAGTTCCACCAGCTCCAGTACTTCGTGGCGGTCGCCGAAACCCGGCACTTCACCCGGGCCGCCGATCGGGTCCACGTCGCCCAGCCGTCGCTGTCGCAGCAGATCAAGGCGCTGGAGCGGGAGCTCGGCGCCGACCTGTTCCTGCGGGCGCGCGGCAACATCACGCTGACCGACGCGGGCGAGGCCCTGCTCCCGCTGGCCCGGCGCATCCTGGCCGACGCGGACACAGCCCGGCACGAGGTGCAGGAGCTGGTGCAGCTGCGCGGCGGCCGGGTCCGGCTGGGGGCGACCCCGAGCTTGTGCACGGGCCTGCTGCCGGACGTCCTGCGTGCCTTCCACGACCGCTACCCCGGCATCCGGCTGCTGATCGAGGAGGGCGGCTCCCACGACCTGGTCCGGGAACTGGCCCGCGGCGCCCTGGACCTGGCTCTCGTCGTCCTCCCGCTGCCGACGCCGTCCCCGGCGCTGACGACGGTCGAGCTGCTGCGCGAGGACCTGGTCGTGGTCTCCTCCCCGGACGCCCCGCGCCCCGGCGGAGGCCGGCGCACCGTGCGGATCGCCGATCTGGAGGGCGAGCGCCTGGTGATGTTCCGGCACGGCTACGACCTGCGCGAACTGACCGTGGCCGCGTGCCGTGCCGAGGGGTTCGAGCCGGACTTCGCGGTGGAGGGCGGGGAAATGGACGCCGTACTCGGGTTCGTGCGGGCCGGGCTGGGCGTCGCGGTCGTCCCCCGGATGGTGGCCGCGCGGTCCGGGCGCGGCCTGCGGGTCACCCCGCTGGCCCGGCCGGGGCTGCACCGGACCATCGCCCTGGCCCACCGCAGCGACGTGGCTCCGCCGCGCGCCGCCAGGGAGCTGCAGCGGATGCTGCTGGAGCGGTGAGCCGTCCGCGCGGCGCGGGACGTCCGCCGGGGCCGGGAACGCCCGGCACGCGCCCCCGCACAGTGCGCGGCGGGCGGGGGCCGGGGCGGCGCGGGGGTGCCGGCGGCGGCCGGGCCTGTGCCGCGGACCGGCCCGGGGGACGGCGCGGCGGCCGGGGGACCCTTGGCCGGGGCGCCGGACCGGGGGCCCCTGGGCGGGGCGCCGTCCCGGCACTCAGCCCGTCGCGTCCACCAGCGCCAGCTCGTGCAGCCGCTCCGGCGGGCCGGGACGGGCGTAGTACCAGCCCTGGGCGGTGTCGCAGCCCAGTATGCGGAGCTGTTCGGCCTGTGCGCCCGTCTCCACGCCCTCGACCGTCACCGCGAGGTCCAGGCTGTGGGCCAGGGAGACGATCCCCTCGACGATCTTCAGGTCGACGGGGTCGGCCGGGAACTGCTGCATGCTCTGGGTGAAGGAGCGGTCCAGCTTGAGGATGCTCACCGGCAGCCGGCGCAGGTTGGCGAGGTTGGAGTAGCCGGTGCCGAAGTCGTCCAGGGCGATCTCGACGCCCATCTCCGCCAGCCGGCGCAGCGGCTTGAGCAGGTCGTCGTCGGCGCCGATCAGCGCGGACTCGGTCACCTCCAGGCACAGTGCGTCGGGTGCGACGCCCGCGCGCTCCAGGATGTCGACGGTGTCCTGGACCAGGCCGGGATGGGTGAGCTGGCAGGGCGAGAGGTTGACGTTGATGCGCAGCGGGCCGAACGCGCCCGGGCCCCCGTGCAGCGCCCGCCACTCGCGGGCCTGCCGCACCGACTCCTCCAGGACCCAGCGGCCCAGCGGCACGATGAGCCCCGTGTGCTCGGCGAGCGGGATGAACCGGTCCGGGCCGAGCACGCCGTGCTGCGGGTGCAGCCAGCGCACCAGGGCCTCGGCGCCGCGGACACTGCCGTCGCCGAGGTGGATCAGCGGCTGGTACTCGATGAAGAACTCGCCGCGCTCCAGCGCGGTGGGCAGCGCGGTGGTCAGCCCGTGCCGGGTGATGACGCGGGCGTCGGCCTCCGGATCGGCCAGCTCGAAGCGGTTCCCGCCCGCCGACTTGGCCCGGTACATGGTGATGTCGGCGCTGCGCAGCACCTCCGCGGGGCTGCGCTCCCCGGCCGGGCCCTCGACGATCCCGATGCTGCCGCGCACGGTCAGCTCCCGGCCGTCGATGCTGATCGGCGCGAGCAGGGCGTTCATGATGCGGGCGGCCAGCTCGTCGACGCCCCGCTGGGTGTCGGGGCCGGTGGTCAGCGCGACGAACTCGTCGCCGCCGAGCCGGGCGACCATCTCGCCGGGCGCCGTCGCGCACGACTGCAGGCGGTCGGCGACCTCGACGAGCAGCCGGTCGCCGGCCGCGTGCCCGAGGCTGTCGTTGACGGTCTTGAAGCCGTCGAGATCGAGGTAGCACAGGCCGAAGCGCTGGCCCTCGCCGGCGCTCAGGGCCTTCTCCAGGCGTTCGAAGAAGAACGTGCGGTTGGGCAGGCCGGTCAGCGCGTCGTGCGTGGCCTCGTAGCGCAGCCGCAGGTTGAGCAGCCGCCGCTCGGTGGTGTCCTCCATGAGGGCGAGCTGGTACTGCGGGTCGCCCTGGGCGTCGCGCAGCAGGGAGACCGTCAGGTTGGTCCACAGGACCGTTCCGTCAGGGCGGTAGAAGGCCTTCTCCAGGTGGTAGTGCTCGCGTTCGCCCTGGACCAGTTCGTCGTAGAGCCGCCAGGTCTGCGGGGCGTCGTCGGGGTGGGTCCAGTCCCGGACGTTGCGGCCGCGCAGGTGGTGTTCGGACAGGCCGAACATGCGTAGCAGCGCGCCGTTGACCTGCAGGATGTTGCCGTCCAGGTCGGCGATGCCGATCCCTATGGCCGCGCCTTCGAAGACCGCGCGGAAACGGGCCTCGCTGGCGTGCAGCGCCTGGGCCACCACGCCCTGCGCGAGCAGGGCGGCCTGTGCGATGGACTCCTGCTCGGCCAGCGTCCGCTCCCGCAGCGCCTGCGCGTAGCCGGCGGCCATGGCGTGCTGCAGCCGTGCGCTGCGCGCCCGCAGGTCCTCGCGGTCGCCGTCCTCGCCGCAGTACAGCACCAGGTAGGCGTCGACGCAGTCCAGCGTCCGGCTCAGCGCCTCCGGGTCGGTGCAGTGCGCGGCCACCAGGGCGGCGCCCACCGCCTTGCCCTCGTCGGCGTCGAAGATCCTCGCCCGCAGCGCCCGGCTCAGCCTCCGCGCCAGCGGCAGCAGTTGCTCCTCGAACTCCGGCCGGGTCGACGAGGTCGAGGTGACCGGGAACACCGCCCGGCTCCAGATCGTCGCGAACCGGCGCAGTCTGTCCTCCGGCCCGTCCGGTTCCGCGGTCACGCCGTACGCCCCACGCCCGCGAAACCGGAGAAGGCCCACGGATCCTCGTCCTCCGGTGCGGTGTCGGGCCGCCAGTGCGGCATCGGCACCAGTCCGGGTTCCACCATGTCGTACCCCTCGAAGAACCGCGCGATCTCCTCGCGCGAGCGCATGATCAGCGGGCTGCGGATGTCCTTGTACACGTCCACCGCGCCCTCGGCCCGCTCCTGCGGCAGCGGAATTCCCTCGTACGAGGCATGGGTGAGGACGAGCATGCTGCCGGGCGCGAGCGCGTCGCGCAGCTCGGCCACCGCCCCGTACGGGTCGTCCGCGTCTTCCACGAAGTGCAGTATGGCAACGAGCAGCAGCGCCACTGGCCGATTCAGGTCGATCAGCCGCTCCACCTGAGGGCTGCCGAGAATCTCCTGCGGCTTGCGGAGGTCGGCGGCCGCGATGTCGGCGTCCTCGTCGTCCGCGAGGACGGCCTGGCTGTGCGCCACGGCCACCGGGTCGTGGTCGACGTAGACGACGCGTGCGCCGGAACCGGCCGCCCGGGCGACCTCGTGCACGTTGCCGAAGGTCGGTATGCCGGAGCCGATGTCCAGGAACTGGGTGACGCCCTCCCCGACCGCGAAGCGCACCGCCCGGCGCATGAACGCCCTGTTCGCCTGCATGACCTTGGGGAGTCCCGGCATGAACTCCAGCGCCTTGCGGGCCGCTTCCCGGTCCACCTCGAAGTTGTGCGAACCGCCCAGGTAGTAGTCGTACATCCGGGAAACGCTCGGCACCGTGATGTCGATGCTCCGTGGGGCCCAGGCGGGACGCTCCATCTATCTCTCCAGGCGTAGGCGATCCGGTGTTCGAGCAGAGGCTACTGATCGCTCGCCAACGGAGCGACCCGAAACGGAAATTGACCATCCGTTCCCGGTCACTGCCTGCGGCACGTGCCGATTTGATACCCCTCGCGCGGGCCGCGGAAGCACGTACTGCACTCCAGCGGGACCCGCCGAGGCCCGTCGAATTCCGGCGGGTTCCGGTGATTTCCGGTGGGTTCTGTAGGTTCTGCCGAGATCCCCCGCAATCCGCCGAGAATCGACGACACGGGAGGACATTCGGCTGGATACGGCGAGAACCGGCACGAGGGGAAAAGTGCCGCGACACGACAGGTCCGGACGCATCACGGCAAACCGGTCCGCCCCTCCGCCGGGAAGCGGAGGGGCGGACCGTGGCCGACGCGCCGGACGGACGAACTGACCGACCCTGGGGAGGTCTCTCTACTTCTCCGACGCGCCGACCGGCTTTCCGTCGGGCCGCACGGCGTACCACGTGCCGCCCACGCCCTGACCGTTGGTGTCGCCGGGGGCCTTGTCACCGGCGAAGGTGTAGATCGGCCAGCAGTTGATGGTCTGCTGCTCGGCGCCGTCGGGCCGGGTGAAGGTCATGTAGCCCTTCTTCTGGATGCCCTTGGTGTCCTCGAAGTCGACGGGGGACACGACCGGCCACTTCTCCAGGCAGGCGCCGGTGCAGGCGGAGACCGGCTTCGGCCAGGCCTCGTCCTTCATGAACCGGTAGACCGTCATGCCCTTCCCGTCGACGACGATCTCACCGAGTTCGGGGTCGTTGCGGGTCGACAGCCCGGGCCGTTCCTCGGCCGCCCCCTGCGCCTTCTTGCCGTCGGGTGCCAGCGCGTACCACTTGCCGCCCACGCCCTGGCCCTTGACGTCCCCGGCGTTGACGTCCTTGACGTAGCGGTACGCCGGCCAGCCGCCGACGGTCAGCTGCTTGGTGCCGTCGGCGCGGGTGACCGAGCCGAGCAGCGCCTTGTCGATGCCCTCGCCGGCCGTGGCGTCGTCCGCGGGCACCGGGGGCCAGGTCTTGGCGCAGTCGCCGTCACAGCTGGACCTGGGCGGTTCGGCGGTGTCCTGATCGAAGCGGTACAGGGTCAGGCCCAGGTTGTCGGTGACCACCTTGCCGATCTTGGCGTTGGTGGACACGGCCAGCTTTCCGGCAGGGGCGGCCGAACCGGACGGACTCGCGGAACTCTGCTGACCGCCCGCGCCGGCTCCGTCGGCCCCCGTGCCGATGTTCCCGTAGTCCCCGGGCACGGCCGTGGCCCCCACGTTCTGGCTGCTCGCCGATGGGGTCCCGTCCTGACCGCACGCCGTCGTCAGCGCCAGTACCGCAGCAGCGCTCGCCACGAGTGAGGCGCTCCGCCAGGAGGTCTTCATCGTCAACTCCCCATGATCCCAAGGGTGTTGCAGCGCCCTGCTGCGCCGCCGCACGACACTGGGTACGCACGGGGACCCGGGGTGTGTTCAACGGTCCGGCGATTTTTTTCTCTCCGGCCCCGGACGGCACCCCCTCCCGACCGCACACGCGTCCGCCCGAGGAGCAGGCGGGCGACCTGCGACCGGCGGCCGTACCTCCTTCGGGGGTATCCCCCGCGACTCCGGCGCGCCCCCGCGCACCAGGGCACATGATCTTCGTCGTGCAAGGACCCCTACCGACCCAATCCGGCCGTTTCACAAGGGCGTTGGCCGTGACGGCACTGGCCTGGGCGCTGGTGGGCGCACCGGCCGACGCGGCGGTGGCCGACGCCTGCGCGTACGCCTCGACCGGGCCGGACGGCATCCGGGCGGTGGCGGTCGCCGGCTCCCTCACCTGGCCCACGCCCCCGCCGTGCCAGAAGCCCACGCCGACCCCCACACCGCCGCCGAGCCCGACTCCGCCGCCGCCCCCGCCGCCCGAGCCGCCCCCCGTACCGCCACCGCCCCCCACACCGCCGCCGCCCCCGCCCTCGCCGCCGCCCCCGGAACCGGAGCCCACGCCGAGACCCGAGCCACCGCCCGCACCGCCTCCGCCCGCGCCGCGACCGGCGGCACCCCCGCCCCGGCCGGTGCCCGCTCCCCCTCCCGCCCCGGCACCGGCCCCGTCTCCGAAGCCGAGGCCGAGGCCCGAGCCGTCGGCCGAACCGGCGCCGGCGCCGGCAGCGAAGCCCGTGCGCTATCCGCCGTACCGCGCCGCACGGCACCACCGGCCGTCGGGCAGCGCGCCGTCACCGCTCGTCTTCGTCCTGCTGATCACCACGCCCGCGGTGGTCGCCGCCGCCGCGTTGCGCCCGCGCTGACCCACCGAAGTCTTGGAGGCACCTCTTGCCGGAATGGCTTGTTCTCACCTTCGCGATGCTGGCCGCCTGTGTCGTGGTGGTCGTCATCACCCTCGTACGGGACCGCACGGCGGCCGAGGACGAGGATCCCAGCGAGACCCCGGACGTCATCGAGTACATCACCATGTGGATCGGCGTGCTGTACGCCATCGTCCTGGGGCTGGCCATCGCCGGTGTCTGGGAGGCGCGCAGCGCGGCCCAGGAGCACGTACGGGCGGAGGCCGCCGCCCTGCACGAGGTCTCGGAGCGGGTGCGGGTCTACCCGGCCGAGGTACGTGACCGCATCCGCGAGGACGTCGACGCCTACGTCGCGCACGTCGTCACCACCGAGTGGCGGACCATGGCCGACGAGGGCCGTGTCACCGGGCGCGGTGCCGAGCTGCTCGACCGCGTCCGCCAGGACGTCACCGACTACCGGCCGAAGACGGACTTCGAGGCCCAGGCCTACCAGCCGCTCGTCGACCAGGTGACCGCGGCGGACCAGGCGCGCAGCGCCCGGGCGGAGTCGACCGCCCCGACCATGCCGGGCGTGGTGTGGTTCGGGCTGATCACCGGAGCCGTCGTCACCGTCGGCATGCTCTTCGCGCTGCAGATCCGGCGCACGGCGCGCGAGCTGGTCCTCGCGGGGATCTTCTCCGCGCTGATCGCCTTCCTGCTCTTCCTGATCTGGGACTTCGACGCGCCCTACAGCCGGGGCATCGCCGCGACGGCGGACCCGTTCCTGCATCTGTTCCCGCACGTCGGGGGGTGACGGACGACCGGGGACGGCCGACGGCGCGTCGGTCGTCCCCGGCGTTCAGATGCGCTTCTCGGCCCGGCGCCGCATCCAGAACACACCGCCGCCGACGACCGCCGCGGTCACCAGGCCGCCGCCGATGGCCACGTCGGTCGGCGTCGCCCCGGTGGAGGTGCTGCCGCCCAGGCCGCCGCGGACGCCACCGAGGACGGTGAAGGCGGACGGGCGGGTCAGTGTCCTGCCGGCGCAGTGGACGGTGATGTCGTACGTCCCCGGACGGGCGTCGGCGTTGACGCTGGCGGTGCCCTTGGCCGTGTCGTTGGCGCCGCGGACCGGCGTCAGAGTCGTCGTCCGGAACGCGTTGGACGACGCGGTGCCGCCCTGCCGGCAGCCGTCGACCGTGATGGTCAGCCGGCCGCCGCGGGCGATGACGTTGGGCAGGGCGACGATGTTGCTGGGACCGGCGTGGTTCCCGTGGCCGCCGTTGCCCCCGGCGCCGTCTCCCCGGCCGCCGTTGCCGCCCGCGTTGTTGTTGCCACCGTTGCCGCCGCCGATGTTGTTGTTCCCGTGGCCGCCGTTGCCGCCCGCATTGTTGTTGCCGCCGTTGCCGCCCGCGTTGTTGTTGCCGCGGCCGCCGTTGTCACCGCCGACGTTGTTGTTGCCGCGGCCGCCGTTGCCCTCACCGTTGTTGCCGTTGTTGTTGCCGTTTCCGCCTCCGTGGTTGCCGTTGCCGCCCGCGTTGTTGTTACCGCCGTTGCCCCCACCGTTGTTGTTGCCGTTTCCGCCCTCACCCCCGTTGCCCCCATTGCCCCCATTGCCGCCGTTTCCGCCGTTGCCGTCGTTGTCGTTCCCGTTGCCGCCGAAGCCACCGCCGTGACCGCCGTGACCGCCGTGACCGCCGTTGCCGCCGAACCCGCCACCGTTGTTGTTGCCGTTTCCGCCGAAACCGCCGCCGTTGCCACCGCCGAAACCGCCGAAACCGCCGAAGCCGCCGTTGTCGTTCGGGGCGAAACCGGGGCCGTCGTTGCCCGAGGTTGCGCCGGGGACACCGTCCCAGGAGACGGCCGTGGGAGCGGCGAGACCGAGGACGGCGACCGCGACGCCGGCGGCCGCCAGGGCACGAGAGTTACGCATGAGATCCTCCGCGGAAGACGCCCCGGGTCCCGTCCCCGGTCGATCGGCGAGAAAGCGCCTCCCAGATAGACCCTCAGTTGCCGTGCACGAAGCCGCATTTCGGGAATGGTCCGTCCTGGTGAGAGAACACGCCCCGCGAAAACCGCACAATCGGATATCACCGCAGGTCACGGACCGTCAGAAAATTCCTGGTGGCGGCAACTCGGATGGCGCACCGGAAAAGGCCGGTGCCACCCGTTCGCCCTCGCCCCGTCGCCGGTCGCGCGCGCCGCGCTTAGCGTTCTGATATGCGCGATTGACGCGGCGACGGTCGCGTCGAGAGGGGATGGCGAATGTCTGCGTCCGAGCTGGCCCTGGCCGAAGAGGAGGCGCGGCCGAGGAAGCGCGCCCCGTGGGGCGTGGTAGCGCTTGTTCTGCTGAGCGGCCTCGCGCTCATCCGCAACGGTTCGGGGGAGTTCGACGTGGGTCCGCCGCAGCCCGCGACGGCCGCGGCGGACAGCCGGGTGCCCGAGGCCACGTTCGCCGGGGTCGCGCAGCCGCTGCCGTACGCCGTTCCGGACCGGGTGAGGATCCCGGTGATCCGGGTGGACGCGCCGGTCGTCCCGGTGGGTCTGGACCCCGACGGCTGGGTCAGCGCGCCGCCCGCGGAGGACCCGAACCTGGCGGGCTGGTTCACCGGCGCCGTCACCCCCGGCGAGAAGGGCACCGCGGTCCTCGTCGGCCATGTCGACAACACACAGGGCCCCGCCGTGTTCTACGGTCTCGGGGCCCTGAAGAAGGGCAACCGCGTCGAGGTCTCGCGCGCGGACGGGAAGACGGCCGTGTTCGAGGTCTACGGCATCGAGGTCTTCGACAAGAACGACTTCCCCGGCGACCGGGTGTACGGCTCCAAGGGCGCGCCGGAACTGCGGGTCATCACCTGCGGGGGCAGTTTCTCCCAGCAGAACGGCTACCAGGGGAACGTCGTCGCCTTCGCCCGCCTGGTCGAGGTCCGCTGAGCGTCCCCGGCCGGGCGGGCACGGGCCGTCACACGTACTGCCGTCTGGGGACCGTGACGTGGTAGCCGGAGTCCAGCAGCTGCGGCAGGTAGCTGCGCAGGGCCTGGACGCTCTGGGAGCGGTCGCCCCCGGCGTCGTGCGAGAGCACCACGACGCCGGGGGCGGCGCCCTCCTCGACCCGGTCGACGATGGTGCGGGTGCCGGGGGTGGTCCAGTCGAGCGTGTCGACCGTCCAGGCCAGCGGTTCCATGCCGAGTTCGGCGCCGAGTTGGAAGGCGGCGCGGTTCCAGGCCCCGTAGGGCGCGCGGAACCACTCGGGGCGTTCGCCGTACGCGTCCTCGATGACGTCGCAGGTGCGTTCCATCTCGGTGCGGATCCGGCCGCGCGTGAGGTCGGTCAGGAGGGGGTGGGACCAGGTGTGGTTGCCGACGACGTGGCCCTCGTCGGCCATCCGGGCCAGCAGGTCCTTGTTCTCGGCGGCCATCCCCCCGCACACGAAGAACATGGCGCGCACCTCGTACCGCGCCAGTGTGTCCAGGATGTCGGGGGTGTAGCGGGGGTCGGGCCCGTCGTCGAAGGTCAGCACCATGGTCCGGCCGCGGCCGGACACCCGGAGCAGGGGGGTGCGCCGGACCGGGGTCCGGCCTGGTGCGGCACGTGGTGGGCCGTAACCGGTCAAGGGCTGGAGGCGGTAGGCGGAGGGCGCGAGCGCGGGGCGTGCCGGAGCGCCCGCCACGGGGCCGGCCGGCCGTGCCGGCCGCTCCCCCGCGCCCCTCGTCAGCACACCGGCCGTACCGGCCGTACCCGCAGCGACGGCACCGGCGAGCAACGCGCGGCGCCGTGTGAGCAACTGATCCTTGTGCATGACTCATCAGTCGCCCGGCGGAAGGCCGACGCACCTGGGCTGCACCGGTCCGGCGGCATGATTCCACCCGCGCGGCCCAGTCGTCCGGGTCAACGGCGGTGCGCCGGGGGGAACTCACGCCCGGGAGGTCTTCGTGCCGTCGGTGCACCAGGCCCGGCGAACGGGGCACCCGGACGGCGGGCAGTGTCCCGCGGCCGCCGCGGGTCTGCCCTCGCTGGCGGCGCTCGGCCTCGCCGGAGGGGACGGGGCCGAGGCCGCCCCTCTCCCCGCGCGGCGCCACCGGACGGCCCGCGGCCGGGTGGGCGACCGGCCCGGCGGGCGGTACGGCGCGTTCCGATAGCCTCACGGGCGTGACGGAACACCACTCCCACCAGTTCGAACGGGGCACGGACGGGCCGAAGGTCATCCTGGTCGGGGTGGACGGCTCCGACTCCTCCCTCCGGGCGGCGGCCTACGCCGGCGGTCTGGCCCGGCGCCAGCGGGCGCTGCTCGCCGTCGTGTACGTGCAGCCGGTGCTGGCGGCCGGGGCCGCCTTCGGGGCACCGGTCGCCGAGACGACCGACGAGATCGCCGAGGACCTCATCGCCCAGATCCGGGACGCGGCCGAACGGGTCAAGGGGATATTCGACGTGCGCTGGGAGTTCCACACGTTCCGCGGCGACCCCTACACCGGCCTGGTCAGGGCGGCCGACGAACTCAAGGCGGACGCGGTGGTGGTGGGCGCGTCCGAGCAGGCGGGCCACCGGATCGTCGGGTCCGTCGCGATCCGCCTGGTGAAGGCGGGCCGGTGGCCGGTGACGGTGGTGCCGTAGCCGGCGGCGGCACCGCGCGCACCGGGATCGCACGGGCCCCGGCGGGGCCCGCCGGACGGGGTTCGCGGGAACGCGCCCGGGTGCCGCCGCCCGGGGTCGCGGGCCGCCCGGAAACTCCGCGCGTGTGCGCTCCGGCTTCCGCCGGTACCGTGGTTGCGTCAGCATGATCCGCCATCGTCCGTTTGCCGATCGCGAAGAGGTGAGGCGCATGGCCGGGCTCCGCATGGGCGAGGGGATTCTCCGTCGCAAACCCATCGAGCACATCGAGGAGACGGAAGTCGGCGAGGGCACGCGGCTGGAACGGTCGCTCGGCCTGTGGCAGCTCACCGCGATCGGCGTGGGCGGCATCATCGGCGCCGGCATCTTCACCCTCGCCGGGGCGGTGGCCAACGGCACGGCGGGGCCCGCGGTGCTGGTCTCCTTCCTCGTCGCGGGTGTCGCGAGCGCCGCGGCGGCGCTGTCGTACGCCGAGTTCGCGGGGCTCATCCCGAAGGCGGGCTCGGCCTACACGTACGGGTACGCGGTGCTCGGCGAGCTCGCGGGCTGGTTCATCGGCTGGGACCTGCTGCTGGAGTACACGGCGATCGTGGCGGTGGTGGCCATCGGCATCTCCGGGTACTTCGGCTTCCTGGTCAACGAGATGGGCGCGGACCTGCCGGCCTGGATGCTGGGCGCGCCCGGCACCGGCGAGGGGCACCGCGTCGACCTGTTCGCCGCGCTGCTGTGCCTGCTCATCGCGTACCTGCTGACCCTCGGCATCAGGAACGCGGCCCGCTTCGAGACCGCGGTGGTGGTGCTGAAGGTCCTGGTGGTGCTGCTGGTGATCGCGGTCGGCGTCTTCCACATCGACACGGCGAACTACAACCCGTTCTTCCCCTACGGGGTCAGCGGGGCGTTCACCGGCGCGGCGACGGTGTTCTTCGCGGTGTTCGGCTACGACGCCATGTCGACGGCGGCCGAGGAGTCCAAGGACGCGCAGCGGCACATGCCGAAGGCGATCCTGTACTCGCTGGCGATCTCGATGGTGCTGTACGTGGCGGCGTGCCTGGTGCTCACGGGCATGCAGAACTACAAGGACATCGACAGGGAGAGCGGCTTCTCGACGGCGTTCCAGTCGGTGGGGCTGGGCGGGCTCGCCAACGTGATCGCGGTGGGCGCCATCATCGGCATCCTGACCGTGATGTTCACCTTCATGCTGGGCGTCACCCGGGTCTGGTTCGCCATGTCGCGCGACGGGCTGCTGCCCACCTGGTTCGCCAAGACGCACCCGACGCGGCACGTCCCCACGCGTGTCACCTGGATCGTCGGATTCGCCTCGGCCGCCATCGCCGGGTTCCTGCCGATCGGCGAGGCGGCCGAACTGACCAACATCGGCATCCTGCTGGCGTTCGTGGTGGTGTGCACGGCGGTGATCGTGCTGCGGTACCGGCAGCCGGAGCTGCCGCGCACCTTCCGCACACCGTGGATGCCGTTCGTGCCGGCGGTGGGCGTCCTCTTCTCGATCTGGCTGATCACGTTCCTGCAGTGGCAGACCTGGCTGCGGTTCGCCGCGTGGTTCGCGCTCGGGCTCGTGATCTACTTCGGGTACTCGTACCGGAAGTCGGTCCTGGCGCGCCGCTAGGGCCTGTCGTCGCACTCCCGCCTGCCCCGCGATGCCGGGGGGGCGGACGTCTCCCCCGTCCCGCGTGCGCCGCTACTGCCCCATCACCAGCCCGTCCTTGCCCGCACCGCGGCTGAGCACCACGTCCCGGACGCGGTCGCGCACGGCGTGCAGGTCGGCGCCCTGCGCGAGCGCCTGGTTGAGGTTCACCACCCGGCCGGCGTCGACGTCGAACCACTGCGGGACGAACTCGGCCCTCGTCACCTCCCAGCGCCCGCCCGGCCGGGCGGGCGGGGCGAAGGTGAAGCGGCCGAGCGTCGACTGGTTGCCGCGGGGGTCCTGGACGCCCTGGTGGTTCTCCGTCACGCCGGCGGCCTGGTTGCCCATGCCGTACACCACCCAGGTCCCGTTGACCTTCTCGTACGCCTGCGGGACGTGGGCGTGGGTGCCGAGGATCAGGTCGATGTCGGGGCGGCCCCCGGTGCGGGCGGCGGTCAGCCGGGCGGCCAGGGCCAGTTGCCGGTCGTCGGGCGCGTCCTGCCACTCGGTGCCCCAGTGCACGGAGACGACGACCACGTCCGCGCCCGCCCGCCGGGCGGCCCTGGCGTCCGCGAGGATCGCCGCCTCGTCGATGAGGCCGACGGCCCAGGGCCGGCCGGGCGGGAGCGGGAAGCCGTCGGGGGCGTGGGTGTAGGAGAGGTGGGCGACCTCGGCGGGGCCGGCGTGCAGGATCGTGGCGGTGCGCGCCTCCTGCTCGGTGCGCGCCGAGCCCGCGTGCCGCACGCCCGCGCGGTCGAGGGCGTCCAGGGTGCGGTGGATGCCGTCGGCGCCGTCGTCCAGGGTGTGCTCGGAGGCGGTGGCGCAGCTGTCGTAGCCGGTCTCGGCCAGGGCCGGGGCGATCTCGGGCGGGGACGTGAGGACGGGGTGGTCGGTGTGGTCCCCGTTCTCGCCGTACACGGTCCCCGTGTGGCACAGGGCCAGGTCGGCGGCCGAGACGACGGAGCGGACGCCGGAGAGCATCGGACGGAAGTCGTGGGCGACGCCGCCCCCGTCGAAGAGCGCCCGGTCGACGACCGAAGCGTGCGGCAGGACGTCGCCGGCGGCGACCAGGGTGAAGCCTCCGGTGCCCGGGGCCGAGGGCGCGGGGCGCCCGGGGGCGGAGGGCTGGTGGTTGCGGGCCTGGCAGGCCGCGCCCGCGGCGAGGACGACGGTCAGGGCCAGGGCCACCTGTCGACTGCGTGCGATCATCCGTTCACCCCGTTGTAGTCGTATTTACACACAAACAGGTAAGAAGCCTTGCTCGGTCACACGCGGTTCCGACACGCCCATTAGCCCGTCCGATGACCGCGGACGGGCCGCGCCGACCGTTCGTCGAACCGTTCGCCGACGCGATCGACCGTCCGTCGCAGACCCGTGCGCGCGCCCTGTGCCGCAGCCGCGCCCTGCGGTGCCATACGGCCATGACGGCCGGAACCACTCTCATGAACGGGACGACCGCCGAGCACGAGCTCGCCGCACTGCAGCGCGAGCACGGCCGGCCCCTCTTCGCGCTGCTGCTCCGGCTCTGCGACGGCGACCGGCAGCGCGCGGAGGACCTGGTCCAGGAGACCCTGGTGCGCGCCTGGCAGCACCCCGAGGCCCTGCGCGCCGACGACTTCGACTCCGTGCGACCGTGGCTGATGACCGTCGGGCGGCGGCTGGCGATCGACGCGCGGCGGGCCCGGCAGGCACGTCCGGCCGAGGTCGGGGACGCGGTGCTGGAGAACGCGCGGGTGATCTCCGACCACGCCGAGCGGGCCGCGGCGGCGCTGGACGTCCGCGAGGCTGTGAAGACACTCACTCCGGAACACCGTGAAGTCCTGGTGCTCGTGTATTTCCAGGGGGCGAGTGTGGCGGAAGCTGCGGCAACCCTCGGGATCCCGCCCGGTACCGTGAAGTCCCGCGCGTACTACGCGCTGCGCGCCCTGCGCCGGGTCCTGCCGGGATACGCCTGCGACCTGGGGTGAAACCGACGGTCGGGTCAAGCCTCCGTAAAGCGCCTTGCCGCGGACCCCGGTTGAGTAATCGGCTGTCCTCATCCGTGTTCCGGACGAGGGGGCCGGGCCCGGGGTCGGGTGACGCGCAGGTACCGGAGGAAGGCGGGAAGGAATGCTGCACAGAGGTCACGAGGGCACGGACGGAACCGGTGGTGGACTGATCGTTCCCATGGCGTGGTTGTACGCCGAGTACATCGCCGACGAGCTGCTGCGGAGCGGCGACCTGATGCCGCCCACGTCCTTCGAGTTCCGCGCCGGACGGGATGCCCTGGCGCTGACGATCTTCCTCTCCGACACGGACGGGGAACTCTCCGGCATCCGGGTCGTCACCCAGCTGGAGACCTGGCTGTCGCTGACGGCGTACGACCAGCCGTGGCAGGAGTGGGTGGGCGAGCGGCTGGCGGAGCTCGCCGCGGACGCGGCGGCCTCCGGCCGGCCCGCGCCGGACCTGGCGCTGGCCGAGGCGGCGTGGCGGTGGCTCCAGGACACCGAGCTGCTCGCGCCGGACCTGAACGCGGTGCCGGGCGGCGGCCCGGTGACCGGCGAGGACGAGGGACCGAAGGTGTGGACGCCGGCCTGGCAGCTCGGGCTGCCGCTCGGGCATCTCGCCATCCATCTCTTCTAGCCCGGAATTTTTTTCGGATCCGGACCAATCCGCGGGCCCGAGCGCTCCGAATGCTTCGGTTGCGATTCTGCGCGTGCCTTGAGTGATTCGGCCCACTGGTACGTACCGATGGGAGCAAGGAGTCACCCCACCCGCACCCAACGGCACGAGGATTCGGCATGAGGTCCCTGGAGAGGCATCGTGACGTCGGCGCCTACGCGCTCGGCGTGCTGGACGAGGTGGAGGCCTTCCGCTTCGAGGACCACCTCATGGAGTGCCCGCGGTGCGCGGCAGAGGTGACCGAACTCGGCGTCACCGCACGCCAGTTGATGCTCTACCGGCGGGCCACGCCGCGCTTCGTGCACCCGGTGGCGAAGCCCGGTCCGCGGATGCTGGACCGGCTGCTGTCCGAGGTGGCGGCCCGGCGCCGGGCCGGACGGCGGCGGCTGCTGTTCGCCGTGGCCGCCTCGGTGGTGTTCGCGGTGGCCGCTCCCGGGGTCGCGGTGATGGCGGGCGACGGCGGCCCCCGGCCCGTGCGGATCGCGGCGACCGACGCGCGGTCGGGCGTGTGGGCGCAGGTCACGACCGAGGACGAGGCCTACGGCAGCCAGGTGAGGCTGGAGGTCAAGGACGGCGCGGGTCCCCGCTCCTGCCATCTGGTCGCCGTCGGCCGGGACGGCTCCGAGGAGACGGTGACGAGCTGGAGCGCGCCCCGCCACGACGCCCGCCCCAACACCATGATGGGCGGCTCCGCCCTGCACCTCCACGAGATCGTCCGCTACGAGGTCCGCTCGGAGGACGGGGAACACCTGGTGACGCTCCGGCCGCGTTAGGGCCCTTCCACGGATCTCCGCGGTGTCGCGCCACCCGGGCGGTCCGGTGGCCGGCGAGGCGCTCGGCGGGGAAGGCCCTGAGCGCCTCGGTCCCGGGGTTCAGGCGTACGCCCGGGAGTGCCGCTCGGGGTCGGAGCGCCCGGCTCGGCTCAGCCGGGCTCGACCCGGCTCGACTCAGCCCGGCTCCGCCACCGCGAACTCGGACCACACGCACTTGCCGCCGCCCCGGGCCTCCACGCCCCACACGTCCGCGAGCAGCTCGACCAGGAGCAGACCCCGCCCCGAGACGCCCGACTCGCCCGCCTCGCGGCGGCGCGGCAGGGCGCTGGATGAGTCCTCCACCTCCACGCGCAGCCGGCGCTCGGCCCCGGCCGGCACCCGGAGCGTGACGACCGCGGAGCCCTCGGTGTGCATCAGGGCGTTGGTGATCAGCTCGCCGGCGACCAGTTCGACGTCGTCGGCGCGGTCCGGGGCGCCCCAGGCGGCGACCGCGGCGCGGATCATGTGCCGGGCCCCGGCGAGGGCCTCGGGGTCACCGGGCGCCACGTACTGCCGGAGCCGGCCGCCGGACTGCGGGGTGTCCGGCATGCGGCGGTGCAGCAGGAGCAGGGCCGCGTCGTCGTCGCCGCCGCGCTCCTCGGCCACCTCGATGAGCCGGTCGGCGAGGTCCCGGACGTCGTCGGGGCCCGTCGCGACCAGCGCGGCGAGGGCCCGCATGCCGTCGTCGAGGTCGGCGCCGGGCTGCTCGACCAGGCCGTCGGTGCACAGCAGCAGGGTGGTGCCGGGGTCGAGCTCGACGGTGCCGACCGGGTAGTCGAGGCGCCCGAACTCGGCGGACAGGCCGAGCGGCAGCCCGCCCTCGGCGGGGATGCGGCGGCAGGAGCCGTCGGTCCGCCGCAGCAGCGGGTCGATGTGCCCGGCCCGGACCACCTGGACCACTCCGGTGGACAGGTCGGCCTCGGCGTACAGGCAGGTCGCGAAGCGGTCGGTGTCGAGTTCGTGGAGGAAGACGGAGGCACGGGCCATCACGGTGGCCGGGGAGTGGCCCTCGGCGGCGTAGGCGCGCAGCACGATGCGCAGCTGGCCCATGACGGCGGCGGCGTGCGTGTCGTGGCCCTGGACGTCGCCGATGACGGCGCCGACCCGGCCGCCGGGCAGCGGGATCAGGTCGTACCAGTCGCCGCCGATGTCCCGGCCGGGGGAGCCGCCCATGGTGGCGGAGCGGTAGCGGACGGCGACGTCGGCACCGGGCACGCTGGGGATGGTGCGCGGCAGCATGGCCTGCTGCAGGCTCTGCGCCAGGTCGCTCTCCTGTTCGTAGAGCACGGCCCGTTGCAGGCTCTGCGCGATGCTGCTGCCGAGGGCGAGCAGGACGTTGCGGTCCTCCGGCGAGAAACCGCGCCGGTCGCTGTAGAGCAGCCCGAGCGCGCCGATGGGCCTGGCCTGGGCGATCAGCGGCATGTAGGCGGCGGAGCCGATGTTCAGGCCGGTGATGTGCGGCCACAGGAGCGGGTAGCGCTCCGCGAACTCCTGCGGGGACTCGATGAAGCGCGGCCGGAGGGTCCGTACGACCTCGCTCATCGGGTAGGGCTCGTCGATCCCGGTGACGCGGGTGCCGGGGACGAAGCTGCCGCTGGGGCCCTCGGCGACCAGCCGGATGCGGCCGGCCTCGACCAGTCCCATCACGAGGCTGGTGGCGCCCAGGAGGGTGAAGCCGTGGATGTCCTTGAGGACGTCGATGACGTCGTCGACCGTGCGGGCGTGGGCCAGGGCGGCCGTGGCCAGCTCGACGACGTCGGTCTGCTGCCGGCGGAGCTCGTCCCGTACGGCCTGCTCGTGGCGGACCGCGCTCTCGCCGAGCTCCTGGGTGGCGTCCCGGACGATGCCGATGATGCGGCGGGGCCGGCCGGTCTCGTCGCGGCTGATGTAGCCCTGGGTGTGGGTCCAGCGCAGGGTGCCCTCGCGGCGGCGCATGCGGAAGTAGGCGCCGTAGTTCTCGCTGCCGTCCTTCAGTGCCCGGGCGACCACGGCGTCCAGCCGCCGGGCCTCGCCCGGCGGGACGCGTCCGGCCAGGGTCTCGGGGTGGCCGTCGTACTCGTCGGGCCGCAGCTCGAAGACCTCGTGGGCCTGGGCGTCCATCCGCATCAGGCCGGAGTCCAGGTCCCAGTCGAAGCGGCCCATGCGGTTGAGCGCCAGGACCGGATCCGGGTGGGCGGGCCAGTCGTCCGGGAGAGACGGGGCTCTCGCTCCCCGATCAGCCATGCGCCCACCTTGCCAGGATTCGTTTGATTCTTCGACTGCTGGGCGGCGGTGTGAGCCGCCCCTCACCCGTGGAGGACGCCGATGGGGCCGCCGAAGATGCGCTCGGTGGCCGGGGCACCGGAAGTCCGTCCGCCGCCGGACGCGCCGGAGCCGCCCGGCACGCGCTCGGGGCCGGCCTCACCGGTGGTGCCGGGCGAGGGGGCGGGCCCTGGCACCGGCGGCGCGGTCCGCGCGGGGGACGGCGACGTTCGGGAGACGGGGGACGGGGTAGCCGGGGAGGTGGCCGTGGAGTCCGTGAAGGGGTCCGGCCCCCGGGGCGCGACCGGCTGGAGGGAGTCCTCCTGCGAAGTCCGCGCCGCCGGCACCGGGAGCGCGACGGCGGTGCGGCGGGTGTCCGCACCCCGTCCTCCCGCCTCGCCCCGGGCGATCCGCCGCCCCCGTCCGCTTCGCCCGCCCGGGTCGCGCAACCGCGGTGGCGACCGGCGGGGCGCGACGGCGGGGTCCGGCACGACGCAGGAGGGAGGAGCGCCAGACCGTGGACTGGTTCGCCGCGCCCGACTACTGGCTGACCCGGCTGGTCTTCCAGCGGGGCCTGGCCGTGCTGTACCTGGTCGCGTTCCTGACGGCGGCGCTGCAGTTCCGGGCGCTGATCGGGGAGCGCGGCATGCTGCCGGTGCCCCGGTTCGTCGAGCGGGTGCCGTTCAAGCGGGCGCCGAGCCTGTTCCAGCTGCACTACTCCGACCGTTTCTTCGCGGCCTGCGCCTGGACGGGGTGCGCGGTGTCGGCGGCGCTGGCGGCGGGGGCGGACTCGCTGCTGCCCCTGTGGGGCGGCATGCTGCTGTGGCTGGTGCCGTGGGTGCTGTACCTGTCGATCGTCAACGTCGGGCAGACCTGGTACTCGTTCGGCTGGGAGTCCCTGCTGCTGGAGGCCGGCTTCCTCGCCGTCCTCCTCGGCAACGACGAGGTGGCCCCGCCCCTGGTCGTGCTGTTCCTGCTGCGGTGGATCCTGTTCCGCGTCGAGTTCGGCGCGGGGCTGATCAAGATGCGCGGCGACGAGTGCTGGCGGAAGCTGACGTGCCTGGACCACCACCACGAGACCCAGCCGATGCCGGGCCCGCTGAGCTGGTTCTTCCACCATCTGCCCAAACCCCTGCACCGCGTCGAGGCGGCCGCCAACCACGTCACCCAACTCGTGGTGCCGTTCCTGCTGTTCGCCCCGCAGCCCGTCGCCACGGCCGCCGCCTCGCTGATGATCGTCACCCAGCTGTGGCTGGTGCTGTCGGGCAACTTCTCCTGGCTGAACTGGATCACCATCGTGCTGGCCGTCCCGGCGGTGCGGTTCCCGGCCGATCCTCCGGACGCTCCCGGCGCGCCGCTGTGGTACGTGGTGGTGGTCCTCGCGGTCGCCGCGCTGCTCGTGGGCCTGAGCCACCGGCCCGTCCGCAACATGCTCTCCCGCCGCCAGGTGATGAACCGCTCCTTCGACCCGCTCCACCTGGTCAACACCTACGGCGCGTTCGGCAGCGTCAGCCGGGTCCGGTACGAGGTGGTCGTCGAGGGCACCGCGGACGAGGTGCCGCGCGAGGACTCGGAGTGGCGGGAGTACGAGTTCAAGGGCAAGCCCGGCGACCCCCGCCGCTGGCCGCGCCAGTACGCCCCCTACCACCTGCGGCTGGACTGGCTGATGTGGTTCGCGGCCCTCTCCCCCGCGTACGCCGATCCGTGGTTCGGCGCGCTGGTGGAGCGGCTGCTGGAGAACGACCGCGACA
Organism: Streptomyces sp. NPDC052701; assembly: GCF_040678355.1. NCBI lineage: Bacteria > Bacillati > Actinomycetota > Actinomycetes > Kitasatosporales > Streptomycetaceae > Streptomyces > Streptomyces sp. NPDC052701. The sequence continues at coordinate 4,581 of NZ_JBFATO010000001.1, read as the reverse complement.
CGCTGAAGCTGCTGCGCCGCTCGCCGTTCCCGCCGGACGAGCCCCCGCGCCACGTCCGCGCCCGCCTGTTCCGCTACCGCTACACGACCTGGCGCGAGTGGCGGGAGACCGGCGCGTGCTGGGAGCGCACGTATGTACGGGAGTACCTGCCGCCGACCCGGCTGGCGGGCGCGGCTCACAGGTCGTAGACGCGGGGCGGCCAGGGCCGGCGGTTCCGGGGGCTCCCCGGGCACGGTGACGGTCTGGGCGAGGACGGTGCGGCCGGGTCCCGCACGTGGTGGTGCGGGGCGGCGACGGTCACGCGGCCCCTTCCCCGGGCACGGGGGCGTCGGCGGGCAGCAGGCCGGTCTCCCGCAGCTCCCGCCAGAGGGCGGCGGGCACGCGTGCCTCGAACTGGTCGGCGCAGTCGTGCACTTCGCGGGCCGATCGGGCGCCGACGAGGACGCTCGCGACGGCCGGGTGGGCGGCGCCGAAGGCCAGGGCGGCGGCGCGCAGGGTGGTGCCGTGGCGCTCGGCGCTCTCCTTCAGACGCAGGGCCCGCTCGAGCAGCGCGGCGGGGGCGGTGGCGTAGTCGTACGTCGCTCCGGGCCTCGGGTCGGCCAGCAGGCCGGAGTTGAAGACGCCGCCGACGACGACCGAGGTGCCGCGTTCGTGGGCGGCGGGCAGCAGTTCGGCGAGCGCGCTCTGGTCGAGCAGCGTGTAGCGGCCGGCGCACAGCACCACGTCGACGTCGGTGTCGCGGACGAAGCGGGTGAGCATCTCCGCCTGGTTCATGCCGGCTCCGATCGCACCGACCACCCCCTCGGAGCGCAGCCTCTCCAGGGCCGGGTAGCCCTCCCGGAAGGCCTGTTCGGCGTGGTCGTCGGGGTCGTGGAGGTAGACGACGTCGGCCCGGTCGAGCCCGAGCCGTTCCAGGCTGGCCTCCAGGCTGCGGCGTACGCCGTCGGCGCTGAAGTCCCACACGCGGCGGTGCGTGGCGGGCACCGCGAAGCCGTGGGCGAGGTCGTCGCCCGCGCCGTCCCGCGGTTCCAGCCGCCGGCCCACCTTGGTGGAGATCGTGTACGCGGCGCGGGGGCGCTCGCGCAGGGCCGCGCCCAGGCGGCGCTCGGACAGGCCGAGGCCGTAGTGCGGGGCGGTGTCGAAGGTGCGCACGCCCCGCTGCCAGGCGGCGTCGACGGCCGCGTACGCCTGTTCCTCGCCGACCTCGCTGTACAGGTTGCCGATCCCGGCCGCGCCGAAGGCCAGGGCGCTGACCTCGACGCCGCTGCGGCCGAGCCGGTTCACCGGGCCACCGCCGGACGCGTCCGCGGGCCCTGGGCCACCGCCCGGGAGGCGAGCCGGGCGAGCTCGTCGTCGTGGCCGAGCCGGCCCGGGGAGGTGGTGCGGGCGGGGTCACCCGGCCCGCGTCGCCCGCCGGGACCGTCCGCGCCGGACCGCTCAGCCGAGGACGAACGGCAGCTTCGCGGCGACATCGCCCAGCACGGCCTTCTGCGCGTCGGTCGGGGTACGGCGTCCGGTGCCGGTCAGCAGTGCGTCCGTGTCGGAGAACGCGGCGGGGAACGCGGTCCCGGCGATCTTCTCCAGCGCCGCGCGGGCCGCGGCCAGGGTCTCGGCGGGCGGCCGGGGGGCCGACGGCAGGTGCGCGACCAGGTCGAGGTGGTGCAGGGTCCATTCGAGCACGTACGCGCGCAGGTAGTCGCCGGCGGTCAGCACCTCGTCGCGGGTGCCGACCCGGGCGGCGGGATCGGCGAGTCCGGCGGCGCGGCCCGCGGCGGAACCGACGTCGTCCAGGTGGAACTTGAGCAGCCACGGCTCGCCGTACGCGGCGGCCAGCCGGGGGATCAGCGCGTCGAGCGGGTCCTGGCCGGTCGGGGGTGCGACGAGGTGCCAGTAGGTGACCGCGTCCACGGTCGGCTCGGCGTCGGCGGGCGTGGCCAGGGTGATCAGGACGTCCTGGGCGTCGAGGACCAGGTGGCACACCAGGTCCCGCACGAGCCAGCCGGTACAGCCGGACGGCCGCTCGAAGTCCTCGTCCCGGAGGCCGGCGACCGTCGCGCGCAGCGCTGTCCACGAGTGTGAGAAGAGATCCACCGCGGCACGGTAATGCCGGACCGCAACGGCGGACAAGCGTGCGTGCCGTCCCGTGCCTCCCCGGGACCCGGCTGGAGGGACGAGGGACCGTACGCGGCTTCGGGGCGTCGCCGGTGCCGCCGCCGGGCTGCTGCCGGTCGCCGCGACCTGCTGCGCCGGCGGCGAGGGCCGCACGTCCGGCCCGCGGCGGCCGGCCTCGAGGGACGCCGCGGCGGCCTTCTCCGACCGGTACCCACGCCGGGGCCCGCGTCGAGATCCCCGGCCACGGCCGCCGCGCGGTCGGGGATCTCGACGCGGGGCCGTTCCGCCGGGCACGGTCCTCCTGCGGATCCGCCGGTGCGCCCACCGCGGCCGAGGAGCCGCGCGGCGGCCTGCCCTCCGGCGGGCCCTGCCCCGTACGGCTCGCGGGCCGGCCGGGGACGGAGGCGGAACTGCTGTATCCGGCGGGTCGGTTGGAGCAGCGCAGCCCGTGGCGGCGGACGGCACCGACGGACTAGAGTCGAACACATGACTGCCGGGTCGGCCGTGGGCCATGCACGAGTGAGGCGCCCGGCCTCGGCGTGACCTCGAGGCGGGCCAGGGGCCCGCCGCCGTCCTCCGTGTCCTTCGCCGTCCTCCCCTCCGAGCGCCCCCGTTCGGAGCTTTCCGACGCTTGACCAGACCCGGAGACGAATTCCCCATGCCCCGGACACAGCAGTCCACCGCCGTCCAGCTGAACCACACCGTCGTCCACGCCACCGACCGCCAGCTGTCGGCCGATTTCCTCGCCACGATCCTGGGCCTGGTGCCCGGCGCGCCGTTCGGCCCCTTCCTCCCCGTCGACCTGGGCAACGGCGTGACGCTCGACTTCTACGAGATGCGGGACGAGCCGATCCAGCCGCAGCACTACGCGTTCCTGGTGCCCGACGAGCAGTTCGACACGATGATCGCCCGCCTGGACGCGGTGGGGGTCACCTACTACGCCGACCCCCACCACACCGAACCCGGCCGGATCAACCGTCTCTTCGGCGGTCGCGGCGCCTACTTCGACGACCCGGACGGCCACAACATGGAGATCATGACCCGGCCCTACGCCCGACCCTGATCCGGTCCGGCCCCGCGTCGCCGCACGGTCCGGTCACAGCGCCCGGTACATGACGTGCAGCCCCACCCGCCCGTGCCGGGGGTGCTCGTACGCGTCCGGAACGGTGCCGAGGATCGTGAAGCCGAGGGAGGTCCACAGCTTCACGGCCGGGTTGGTCTCCACGACGGCGTTGAAGACCATCCCCCGGTATCCGGCGGCCCGGGCCTCGTCCAGGACGTGCTCGCCGAGGGCGCGGCCGATGCCGCGGCCGGCGTGGCCGGGGTGGACCATGAAGCCCGCGTTGGCGATCTTCGCGGCGGGACCGCCGTAGTTGGGGGTGAGGTAGGCGGAGGCGACGACGGCTCCGCCCTCGTCCTCGACGACGTACACGCGCTTGGCCGGATGCATCCACAGGGCCCGGGCGTCCTCCTCGGAGGTGCCCGGGTCCCAGGTGTAGGTCTCGCCCGCGGCGACGACGCGGTGCCAGATGGGCCAGATACGCGGCCAGTCGTCCGCCGTTGCTTCCCTGATCAGCATGGGTGCGAGTCTGGCACGCCCACGCCGTCGGCGATCGCGGTGGACCGGGTGCGGGAGGGCGTCAGTCCACGCTGGGCAGGATGTGGGGCTCGGCGAGGTCCTCCTCGTAGCCCGCCAGACGGATGGGCGCCGACCTGGCCCACACGTCGAGGCTGCCGAGTTCCCCGGGCCTTCGGCCCACGCGCTCCGTGCCTTCCTTGGGGCGCTGATCGCGATTGGTCTTCTCCGGTGTCACCGCGCACTCCTTATGTGTCGGTCACCCTAGGGACGGAGGCCCGGTTGTCCGGCCGGGCGCCTGACGTCCGCTCGAGTCTGGGTCAAAAGACGGTTCGGACGCGGTGGCGCCGGCAACTCACGTGAGATCAGGCCGCTGTGAACCGGCTCGTCCCATGACGGACCGTGGGTGTGGGTGGGACCCCGTGTGCCGTCCGTCCGCTCCAGACTAACCAAATGAGCGGGGGTCCGCTCGATGGGGTCGAAAACAAGGCGTAACGATCGTGTGTCACTCCGTGGTTCGCCCGTCGGGACAGACGACTGTTCGTCACCTGACGACCGTTTTGCGTAGCCCGTTCGGCCCAGCGCCCCTGGGCCGGGGGCCGTTCGCGGAAGCGGGACGGCGTCCCGCCGGACACGGCAGCCCTCGAGGGCGCCGCGCGGTTCACACGCCGCCGGCCGGGGCGCGGGCTCGCCCCGCGCACGGCCGCGCCACCGTGCCGCGGCCGTCCCGCCGCGAGGAGCGCCGGGCGGCCGGGGCGGTGCGGCCCGCCGGACGGCCACCTCGGTCCGGCGGACAGTCACCCCGGCCCGCCGGACGGCCGCCCCGGTCCGGCGGTGCAGAGTCTGCCGTCCGCCCCGCTCGTCGTGCTCGATGATCTTCACGAGGTGTTTGA